>NZ_JBZCSF010000001.1:0-429126 GCF_058273125.1 Effusibacillus sp. SKA8
CGGGGAAAAATGGCGACATCCGCGGGTGTAGTTCAATGGTAGAACTCCGGCTTCCCAAGCCGGCAGCGTGGGTTCGATTCCCATCACCCGCTCCATTTGAATTTCAAAATATTTGAAACCGGAAATATTTATACTTGCAAAAGCAAGTGGAGGGATACCGAAGCGGTCATAACGGGGCGGTCTTGAAAACCGTTAGGGCGCAAGCCCACGGGGGTTCGAATCCCTCTCCCTCCGCCAGTTGCGATGGGTTCCGCTAAAGTTCCGGGGCCTGAATTTGCTTGTTCCGTTTTTGCGATGTGTACGACGCGTACGATTGACAAATCAAGGGTTCGTTGTTACCATATTTGAAACGGGAATCTGTCTGAACAGTTTGAGTGGAGCATGAGCGAATCAGCCGAGCAGGGGCAAGTGGAGTGGAGCCGAGAAAAGCAGGATCTTGATATGTATTTCAAGACCAGCTTCTTTTGAGGCTGGTCTTTTGTTATTTTTCAAACCGGAGCCGAGAAGAGAGGAGACGAGAAAGATGATTGCGGTTGTGGACAATTACGACTCGTTCACTTACAACCTGGTGCAGTACTTGCGGGAATTCGGGCGGGAAGTCCGCGTGTTTCGAAACGACAAGGTAACTGTCAAACGATTGGCGGAGTTGCCTCTGACCCATCTTTTGGTGTCGCCGGGTCCGTGCACGCCGAACGAAGCGGGAATTTCCATGGAAGCGATCCGTTTTTTTGCCGGACGGGTGCCCGTATTGGGGGTATGCCTGGGGCACCAGTCAATCGGTCAAGTGTTCGGAGGCCGTATCGTGAAAGCGAAGCGGATGATGCATGGCAAGACGTCTTTAATTCATCATACCGGAGAAGGGGTTTTCAAAAATTTGCCAAATCCTTTTGAAGCGACCCGCTACCATTCGCTGGTGATCGAACCGGAAAGTTTACCCGCTTGTCTGGAAGTGGTCGCGCGGTCTGATGACGGGGAGATTATGGGGGTTCGCCATAAAGAATATGCCGTGACGGGCGTGCAGTTTCACCCGGAAAGCGTTTTGACGCAAGGCGGCAAGCAACTGATCCAAAACTTTTTGGAGCAACGCGAGAGGGTACTGGTATGAAGAAAACAACTTGCAAAATTCGGGTTCGTTCTCGCGAGCGGGTTTACCCGAGAACGGTGGAAGCGTTTCATGTGTTTCGCAAGCTGCATGCGGAGTATGGTCCGACGTGCGCGTTTTTGCTCGATTCGGTAACGGATTTGAAAAGCCGCTATTGCTCCTCCGTGATCGGCTTGTTTCCGCTGGCCGCTTGCAGGTTTAAGGGACGCAGTCTCGCTCTGGAAGGGCATCCCGCCCTGGTGTCCGTGATAACGGAAAACTTGCGGGAACAGGGGTACACCCCGCCGCGGTTTGGCGACTCGCTGCCGCCGGTGTTGGATGCGATAAGAGACAGTTTCGAACTGGGCCAAAAAGACCAATCGAAACCTTATTCGTTCGGATTCATCGGATTTTTTGCCTATGACGCCATCCGGTATTTCGAGGAGATTCCCAACACCACTTTGGACGACCGTAACCTGGATGATGTATTGCTGCAAATCCACCAGGTGATTCTACACTTTGAACCGGATCGGATCCGGGTTGTGATCAATGAGGTGGCGGGAGTCGAGACGCCCGATTTTTCGGTGCTTGAAACTTTTCTTTCGACCGATGCGCCCCCGGAGTTAAAAGGATTTGACCCGGCACTGCTGGTCGTGGAAGAAGACGTGCAAAAAGACGAGTACATCGCAAGGGTAAAAAGGGCGCAGGAGTATATCCGCGAGGGCGATATTTTTCAGGTTGTGCTGTCCAAGCGGGACCGGGTGATCGGCGAAATCGATCCCCTGCTGGTCTACCAGCGGTTAAAGGAAGTCAATCCGTCCCCGTACATGTTCTTTGTCGACTACGGCAGTTATCGCCTTTTTGGCGCCAGCCCGGAAATGCAAATCCGGCTTGAAAACGGAATCGCCCAAATGCGCCCGATTGCCGGAACGACAAAAGGCAAAGGCCGAACCGAGAGCGAGAACCGGATTTTGATCGAAAACCTTTTATCCGACGAGAAGGAAAGGGCGGAGCATTTGATGCTTGTCGACCTGTGTCGGAATGATTTGGGCCGGGTTTGCGAGCCTGGGACGGTCCGCGTAAAAGATTTTATGGCTGTCGAAGAATATTCCCATGTGTTCCATATCGTATCCACTATTGAAGGGAAAGTGGAAGCGCATGTTTCTCCGTTTGACGTGTTTCTGTCCACGTTTCCGGCGGGGACTTTGTCGGGTGCCCCAAAGGTGCGTGCGATGGAAATCATCGATGAACTGGAGACTTTCACCCGCGGCCCGTATGGCGGGGTGATCGGGTTTATCGATTTTCTCGGCAACATGAACACTGCGATTGTCATTCGGACGATCATCAATCAGGATGGGGTGTCGTATCTGCAAGCGGGAGCGGGAATTGTGGCGGATTCGATCCCCGAACACGAGTGGAACGAATGCGATCACAAACTGCGTGCTTTGCGGACAACCTTATTTGCTTGCAACGATTGACGGAAGCCCGGCTCCTGCCTGCTGGCGGGAGCGGATCGAATGCCCATACATGAAACGAGGGAAGCTATGGCGAAGGGGACGTTTTTTCTGAAGCCGCCAGCTTCCCTTTACGTTTCACATTCCGGCATAGAAAAATGGCATCCTCTCAATGGCGAAAAGTATGGTATAATGATGCTTGATTTTGCGCCAATCCAGCACTTATTTTCGGAAGGGTAAGGATGGTTTATACATGGAAATGCCCCGTATGGCAAAAAGACGCAGGAAAGCTTTTTATAAACGCAAAGGTGTCTTGTATCCCGCGCTTATCTTCGCCCTGATGATCTTTGCGGGAGCCGGATATTACGCTTATTCGTTTTATGATTTTTTGCAAAACGCCTCCAAACCTGATAAGTCTGCAGCAACGGCCGAGGAATGGACGGGAACGGAACGCGTCAACATCGCTCTGATCGGAGTGGACGCGCGACCGGGAGAAGGCGCGTCCCGCAGCGATACGATGATGGTATTGAGCATTGATCCGCAAACGAAAAAAGCTTCCTTATTTTCGGTATTGAGAGATACGTATTACAAGATCCCGGGATACGGGTTTCGCAAAATCAATGAAGCGCACGCGCTTGGCGGTCCCCGTTTGGTGAAGGAAACATTGTCGAAGTTTCTGCAGATTCCGATTCATTACTATGTAAAGACCGATTTTCAGGGATTTGCGGATATTGTGGACGTACTGGGCGGCATAGACATGTACGTCGAGAAAGATATGGTTCACTATGATGACGGAATTTACAATATCAACCTCAAAAAGGGGCAACAGCATCTCGATGGCAAACACGCTTTGATGTATGTCCGCTATCGGGGCGACGCGGGGTCTGACTATTCCAGGACGGAGAGACAACGCAAGTTTTTGACGACATTGGCGTCCGAACTGAAATCAACCAGTTCGTTCCTGAAACTGCCGGAAATCTTGAAATCCGTGCAAGGAGATATCCAGACCGACATGTCCTTTAGCGACATGCTGAAACTTGGCAGGTTGGCGTACAATCTCGACATAAACAACCTGGATTCGACCCAGTTGCCGCCGCTGCACGATTCCACCGGCACCAAACTGGCGCTGCTGGAAGCCACCCGGGACGGCGCGTCTGTCGTCATTCCCGATGTGTACGAGACGCGGTTGCTGGTTCATAAGATCCTGAATACAGGAAAGTTGATCGCAAGAACCACGGATGATCAGGAGCCTATGGTGCAGCAGGTTGCGGCTCCGAAACCCGATACGACGGTCGCCCCGCTGCCGTCCAAAGCGGCGGACGGGAAAGATCCGGCGGTAGGCAAGGACGGTGTCGGGGACGCGAAGACAGGTGACAAAACAAAACCCGGCGGGGCCAACACCAACACTTCAGGTACGGGTGGCACCAATACCCAAAATCCCAATTCTTCTGGCGGAGGTGGGAGCGGTTCGGGAACCTCCGCAGGGGAAAGCCCGGCCGGGGGAACCCGACCGGGGAGCTCCGGCGGCAACGGAACGGGCGGGACACCCGGCACCGGCACAGGGGGGACGGGTACGGGAAGTCCCGGCACGGGAGGTACGGGTACAGGAGGGTCCGGCGGCAACGGAACGACGCCGCCTCCGCCCTCAGGAAACATCGCACCCCGGGCGACTTCATAGCATGATACAGATTGGTGGGACAAGCTTTAAACGTGGAGTCCATTCGAGCTAGGAGGATCCTTGTTTGCGGACGTGGAGAGTATGGATTGCAATTGCGGCGGCTAACATGACAAAGCGTCTCCTGTCGATCATGCGGCGTAAAGGCACAACCCTGCCCGGATCCGTCGCTCTCCGGCTGTATCCGGATCTGCTGCATTATTACGGTCAAAAACTCAAAGGCCGGATCGTTTTTGTGACGGGAACGAACGGCAAGACAACAACCAGCAATCTGCTGACGCAGTTCCTGCGAAAAGACGGCAGAGACGTAATTTCCAATTCGCTCGGTGCCAATCTGATACAGGGGATTGCGGCCGCCCTTGTCGAGGGGGTATCCTGGGCACGGAAAGGGAAGCAATTCGCCGTGCTGGAAGTTGACGAAGCGACGATCGGCAAAGTGATCGAACCGCTGCAGCCTGCTGTCGTGGTGGTGACGAATTTTTTCAGGGACCAGATGGATCGATACGGCGAAGTGGATACGGTAGTCGGCATGGTCGGAAACGCTTTGGAAAAAGCGGCGCCCGGCACCACCATTGTGCTGAACGCCGATGACCCGCTGGTTTCTTCCATCGCTCCCGCCGGGAAAAATACGCTTTATTACGGCATTCAATCCACCGATATTCCAATGGACGAACAAGGAGAAGTGCGGGACGGGAAAATTTGCCGCCGCTGTGGCTCGACGCTTTGCTACAGTTTGTATCACTACGGCCAACTCGGTTTTTACAGATGCCCCGGGTGCGGGTTTGAGCGGCAGATGCCGGATCAGGCGGCGAAGCATGTCCGCTTGCATGACGGCGGGATTTTGTTTGAGCTTGACGGAGATACCGGCTATTTGCATTCGCCGGCTTTTTACAATGTATATAATGCGTTGGCGGCAATCTCCGCGGCCAAAGTGATGGGAGTCAAGCCCGAGGTGATCCGGCAGGAAATGAAAAATCTCAACACCGGGCTTGGCCGCATGGAACGGATTGTGGTCAATGAACATCAGGAGACGATGCTTGCCCTTGTGAAAAATCCGACGGGGTGCAACCAGGTTTTGAAAGTGGTCAGTCAACTGGAGAAACCGGTGGACATGGTGTTTATCCTCAATGACCGGTATGCCGACGGAACCGACGTATCCTGGATTTGGGACGTTCATCTGGAACGGCTTCAGGCACAAAAAGGCTTGCGCCGTATCGTGGCGGCCGGCACGCGGGCTCACGATATCGCCGTCCGTTTCAAATACGCCGGTTTGGGTTCGATCACGTCGATCCATGAAGGGGACTTGGCGGCGGTGGATGCGGCGCTTCACGACCTGCCCGCCGGTCATACGCTGTTTATTTTGTCGACGTATACCTCCTTGTATGCCGTGCGGGACCATTTGTTGGAGAAAGGACGTGTCGCGGTTGAAACTTAAGATCGGCCATTTGTATCCGGATTTGCTTGAAGTGTACAGTGATCGCGGCAATGTGACAGTCCTGCAAAAACGGGCGGAATGGCGCGGGATTGACGTTCGGGTTGACCGCATTACCATCGGCGACAATCCGGACTTGTCCGACTACGATTTGCTGTTCTCGGGGGGCGGGGAAGATCGTGAACAGCTGCTTGTGGCTGAAGACCTGCTCAGGAAACGGGACGCGCTTTTAAAGGCAGTGGATGCGGGCACCGTTATTTTGACCATCTGTGGCAGCTATCAGTTGATGGGTCATTATTTCGAGACTGTCGGCGGCAACCGAATCCAGGGAGTCGGTTTGCTTGATTTGTACACGGTCGGCGGCCAGAAACGGCTTGTCGGGAACGCCGTCGGGAAAATGAAGATCCGCGGTTCCGAGGTCACACTGGTCGGGTATGAAAATCATTCCGGACGGACCTATCTCGGCGCCGGGATGAATCCGCTGGCTGAGGTGATCAGCGGGTTTGGCAATAACGGAGAAGACGGCCGGGAAGGCGTCGCGTACAAAACGGTGTTCGGAACCTATTTGCATGGCCCGTTACTATCAAAAAATCCCATATTTGCCGATTATCTGCTTGAACTGGCGCTTTGCCGCAAAACGGACAACCCGGATCTCAAACAACTGGACGACAGTTGGGAATTGCAAGCGCACGAATATGCGGTGCAGCAATTTGCTCAGGGCGTGCGCAGGTGATTCGCCGTAACGGGGCCCGATTGGAATTTTTGTTTCAATATCGGGCAGATTGCTCATTGAAAATTCCGCAGGAGCATGCTAGCATATCATTTGTCGCCGCGGGAGTGGGGCTTTCGCCGGGACGCGAGGGGAACACGTGTTTTGGAGAGATGTCCGAGTTGGTCGAAGGAGCACGATTGGAAATCGTGTAGGCGTTAACAGCGCCTCGTGGGTTCGAATCCCACTCTCTCCGCCAGCTTGGCTCGGTAGCTCAGTCGGTGAGAGCGGCGGATTCATAACCCGTAGGTCGGGGGTTCGATTCCCTCCCGAGCCACCAAAGTTCAGTCCATCAAGGTGAAGAAGCCCAGGAATTTGCCACCTTAGCACAGTCGGGAGTGCGCATCACTCGTAATGATGAGGTCGCCGGTTCGATCCCGGCAGGTGGCTCCATACCGGATGGAGTGATGGCCGAGCAGGTCGAAGGCGCTCGCCTGCTAAGCGAGTATACGGGGATAACCCGTATCGAGGGTTCGAATCCCTCTCACTCCGCCAACAGAGGAAGCCGCCTTCCACGAGAAGGCGGCTTCGACTTGCAATGCGAGGGTGGGAATTGGCCGTTACATCGTATGGTATAATAGGGAAAAACACGGCAGGGATTGGAGAAGCTCATGATTCGCACGATGCTGGTTCTGGACGACGGGGAGATTTTGTTTGACCGGTCGCTTGAGGACATTTCCGACAAACGGGCAAAATGGTTCTGGGCCGATTTTTCGGAGCCGTCTGCGGAAGAGATCGAGCGGTTGTCAAGCCGCTTCGCGTTTCATCACCTGGCGATCGAAGATTGCCTCCATTTGCTGCAGCGGCCGAAGATCGACGATTATGGGGAATACCGGTTTTTTGTGCTGCATGCTCTGGCGGACTCCAAAGTCAAAACGGAAGAAGTCAATTTGTTTGTGGCCAAGAATTATATTGTTTCGTTTCACATGAAGCAAAATCGAACGATGGACGAAGTATGGGAGCGCGTTCGACAGAATCCGCATTTGACGGAAAAAGGCGTAGAGTACATCTTGTATTTGATTGTCGATGGTCTGGTCGACCAGTATTTTCCCGTTCTGCACAAAATCGATGACGAGCTTGAACGACTTGAAACCGAGTACTTTTTGCGCCCCAGCCAGCGAATGATCAACCGGGTGTTTAAAATCCGGAAAGACCTGCTGACGTTGCGCAGGTCGTTGGACCCCTTCCGGGATGTGGTGCGGGAGATCCTGCACCCCCAAGACGAAAAGTGGAAGACGCAGCAACGGTTTTTCTTTGCGGATGTATACGATCATTTGAAAAAGCTGGTCGAGATGACCGATGTCTACCGGCAAATCGGATCCGATTTGATCGAGAGTTACGTGTCCCTGAATTCCCAGCGCATGAATCGGGTAATGGTGACGTTGACGGTGATTACCACCATTTTTATGCCGCTGACGTTTATTGCCGGAATTTACGGCATGAATTTTGACAATATGCCGGAGTTGCACTGGAAATACGGATACTTTTTGATCCTGGCATTGATGGGCAGCATCGCCGGCGCCATGATCGTGTGGTTCAAGCGCAAAGGCTGGTTTTGAACGGAGTGATCGTTATGCAACCATATGACGTTATCGTAATCGGTGGCGGGCCTTCCGGACTGATGGCGTCGGTCGCGGCCGGCCTGCATGGGGCTAGTGTGCTGCTTGTCGACAAAGGGGACAAGCTGGGCCGCAAATTGGCGATTTCGGGTGGCGGAAGATGCAACGTGACCAACAACAAAGAGATCGACGAGATTATCAAAAACATCCCGGGCAACGGGCGTTTTCTGTACAGTGCGTTTTCCGTTTTCAATAACCGTGACATTATCCGCTTTTTTGAGGAGTTGGGCGTCCGGTTGAAGGAAGAGGACCGGGGGAGAATGTTCCCGGTGTCAAACAAAGCAAAAGATGTGGTTGACGCTTTGATCCGAAAGGTCAGGGAGACGGGGACGGACATCCGCGTGCATGCCCCCGTTGATCGTGTGCTTTACGAACAGGGTCGTGTGGTCGGCGTTCGTTTGCGATCGGGTGAAAAAATTAACGCTTCTAATGTGATTGTCGCGACAGGTGGCAAGTCGGTGCCGCATACCGGTTCTACCGGCGACGGATACGTATGGGCTCGGGAAGCCGGGCACAGCATCACGGAGTTGTTCCCGACGGAGGTGCCCATCACGTTAAACGAGGATTTTATCAGACGGCGGTTCCTGCAAGGGTTGTCCCTGCGCAACATTCATTTGGCGGTGTACAATGAAAAGGGCAAGAAGCTGATCGAACATGAAGGGGATATGATTTTCACCCATTTTGGCATTTCGGGGCCGGTAGCCTTGCGCTGCAGCCAGTTTGTCGTCAAGGCGCTCAAGCGATCACCGGGTCGGGATGTGCTGCTGACGATCGATCTGTTTCCGGATCAATCGCAGGCGGCCGTCTTTGCCGAAACGTATGGGATGGCCCGCAGCCAACCGAGAAAAACGGTCAAAAACGTGTTGAAGGGATACGTTCCGGAGCGGATGATCCCGCTGCTGCTGCAAAAAGCGGAACTGCAGGACGATATCACGTTTGCCAATCTGCCAAAGGCCAAATGGGAAAAAATCGCGGAACTGTTGAAACGGTTTCCGCTTCACGCAAACGGAACCCTGCCGCTGGAAGAGGCTTTTGTCACGGGCGGCGGCGTGAATTTGAAAGAGATCGATTCGAAAACCATGCAATCGAAGTTGATGCCGGGTTTGTTTTTCTGCGGCGAAATTCTGGATGTCCACGGCTATACGGGAGGGTACAACATCACGGCGGCATTTTGCACGGGCTATGCGGCGGGAAAAAGCGCCGCGGAACGGGCGCTCAGCCTCACATAAAAAGCCACGTTCAAGCAAAAAAAGCCACATTCATTCGAACGTGACTTTTTTTGCGCAATTATTCCGCCGCCAGGTTTTCGTAAGCTTTCACCACCCGGTCCCACTCGGCGTCATCTTCGATGTCGATCAGATATTCTTCGCCGTTTTCATCGGATTCCACTCGGAGGATAACCGCTTCGCCCTCTTCCTGGTCGTGGGGAACCAGGATGGCGTAATTGTTCCCTTCCAGTTCCATAACGTCGACGATCACAAACTCGTGATCGTTTCCTTCATCGTCAGTGAGAATGATAACACCGTGTTCGTGATCATGGTCGCAACCGGGACCATGCACGTGATCGTGACCGGCCATTGACAACCCTCATCTCTTTTGGAATCGAAACCCGTGATTCATCATAACACGGTAAAACTTCCCCCGTCAAATCGACTAAGGAACGCACCGTTCCGGAAAAAACTATTTTCAGCCGCCGGCAGACGGTTTTGAAACGGACAACCCGTTGACCTTGCCGGAGATGCAATCCGCCAGATAGGTGCTGACGGATTTCAGCAATTCATCGACTTTGGCGCAGGATTGTTTGAACGCGGCCACTTCCGGAAATTCGTCCAGCCGAGCGAGGGTCTCGGAGATGGAGTCTTCAAGCCCTTTCAGATGCGGGCCCGGGCTGTGGGATTGCAGTTTTTCATATTCGCTTTGCATGTCGCGCAGCTTGTTTAACAACGGAGTGATTTCCGGGTGAGACTCCATTGCCTCTTTCGTTTTTTTGTACTCTTCCACTTCCGGGGAGCCGGCTATCAAACAGCCCAACTCGTAAGCTTTCCCCCAGAGTTCGTTCGAGTCCGTCATACAGATTCCTCCTTGAAAATCGGCGTCCTGACAAAGTGTAAAGCGGGGCATACCCGCCTTCCAGTATAAAGAAAAGCCCGTGCGAAGTCACGGACTTTTTGGCTTTGACAAAGAATGACAAAGAATGTTCACTTGACTCAATATTGAATTATTTTTATTCTATATGGGAATAGAAAGAATGGAAGGAGGCGGCGAGCATGTGGGGTCTCTTGGCGTTTGTGGCGGGCAGTTTCTTGTTGCTGTTCATGTGTTCGAATATCACGACGGAGAAGTTCAACGCGGCAATCAAAAAGCAGCATGAGCAGTGGGACGAGATCTAATTGAACCGCAGGGCATTCCCCTGCTCTTTTTCTAATTGTCATCGCGAGGTGGAACGGATGAAACCTGTATTTACGTTTCCCAAAGCGGACCACTACGCTTTTTTCTTCGAAGAAGCCCATTTGTTGGTGGTCAGTTGGGAGCGGGATGACAAAAAGGAGCTCTACCGGATTTCCGGGCAACTTGGGGAATCGCTGCAGTTGGATTACCCGGGGCAACTGTATACCGAACAGGTGATGGATTTGATTTCGAGGATTTTTTTCATCACCGTTCAGGAAGAGTCCCGGGAAAAGAAATATACGCTCGGCGCTTATTTCACCAAAAACGGTCAAGGCTACGCGGTGTACTACGAGCGGGAGGCAAACGACCGTTCCGAACTGGTTTTCTTTCGCGTGATTGAAGAAGATGAAGGTTTCGGGCTTGAAGTCGTCGAGAACGAAGCGGAGCACGCAGCCATTGTGGAGGAAATCGAGGATCGATACGGCAGTTTTTTGCGGATCCATTAGCGGCTCCAGTTGCTCCATCTTACATAATTCAATCTTGGACAGTGGGATTTCGGACAGTTGAAACAAGTTGATTTCTTGTGTTACCATAAGGTAGCAAATTTGTGTACGGAAAGGTGCGACAAATCAATGAAAAAGGCATTGATCCTGACTGATGTGCAAAAAGACTTCTTGGGCAATCTGGGCAATCTGGATTATATTGTCCGTCTTTGCCAGCAATATTTGGACCAGAACGCGAACGAGTACGATCTGGTCATTCTTACCACCTGGAAGCATGAAGACAATGAAGGCAAGGATACATTGCTGTTGTCCCATCCGAAAGCAAAGCGCGTGGAAAAGAGAACTTACAGCGCGTTAAACGACGAAGTGAAACGCCTTTTGCAAGAACATCGAATCGAACTGGTACATTTGGGCGGCATGGATTCGGAGATGGGGGTTCTTGCCACGATGTACAGCCTGCTTGACAATGGATACAAAGTCCAGATTTTGGAACCGTTGTTGGCGTCTTACCATGCACGCAACTGGGAAGCGACCACGATTGCCAAGCACGTTCTCGGGGAAGAAAACGTCCTTCGCGTCGGCGGCGACCGCGTTTGGGTGTAACTCCCAGGGAAAGTACGATTTGACGGGTGTGATCCGCTTCTGCCAGGGCCAAAATAGAGATACGATTTTGGCGCTTGGGGGGTCGCGCATGTCTTGGGTATATTGGGCAGGTCTGTATGACAGCAAATTCGAAGCCTACTGCGCCGTGATGTGGGTGGAGGGCGACAAGCGAATTTACGGCAGCCATCCGCCGCGGGAAGTGGAATTGTATCGAACGCGCAAAGGAAAATACGGGGTTCGGTTTCGGGCCGAAAGGGCGCATTGAGGAAAAGCCGACGAAACGAATGGGAGTAAAATGAGCCACCGCAAGGTGGCTTTGCTTGTAACAGAGAAGGAGGTTACATTAAATGAATCTGGTGCCGATTGTAGTCGAGCAAACAAGCCGGGGTGAGCGTTCTTACGATATTTATTCGCGCCTGTTGAAGGATCGGATTGTGTTTCTCGGCAGCGAGATTGACGATATGGTCGCGAATTCCGTGATCGCGCAATTGCTTTTTCTTGCCGCGGAAGATTCGGAAAAGGACATCAATCTTTATATCAACAGTCCGGGCGGTTCCATTACGGCCGGCATGGCGATTTACGACACCATGCAATTCATCAAACCGGACGTCTCGACGATTTGCGTCGGAATGGCGGCTTCGATGGGGGCATTCCTGTTGACGGCGGGCGCCAAAGGCAAACGGTTTGCCCTGCCGAACTCGGAGGTGATGATCCACCAACCGCTGGGCGGAGCACGCGGTCAGGCAGCGGACATCAAGATTGCCGCCGACCGGATTTTGCGCATGCGGGATCGCCTCAACAAAATTATTTCGGAACGAACCGGGCAACCGCTGGAAAAAGTCGAACGGGACACCGACCGCGATTATTTCATGACGGCGGAAGAAGCAAAAGAATACGGGCTGATCGACAAGGTCATCGAAAAAATCTGATTTGCATGGCAAAGTGTGAAAATGTGCAAACTGGAAACAATCCTACGCCACCGCATCCGTGAGGAGGCTGTTTCGTTTCGGGATTTTATGGAATTGGCCCTGTATTATCCCGGGCTCGGATATTATGAGAGGGAGCGGACCCCTTTTGGAACGTCGGGCGATTTCTACACTGCGCCCGGAGTCCATCCCGTGTTTGGGGAGACCCTTGCCCGCGATTTGTTGCAAAAATGGCGTCAGCTTGGAAGCCCTTCCCCGTTTGTGGTTGTCGAATTTGGAGCGGGCGAAGGAACGCTCGCGAAGGAGATTCTGAACGGCATCCGGTTTATGGCGCCGGATCTGGGTTTTGCAATCGATTACCGGATCGTTGAGAAGTCGGACCGTTTGCGGCAGGTTCAGCGGCAGACGCTGGAGGGGCACAAGGTCAAGTGGCTGCCTTCTCTTGGCGAACTGGGTCCTTTTTCCGGGGTCATCATTTCGAATGAGCTGATTGACGCCTTCCCGGTTCATCTGATCGTACAAGGCGAGAAAGGAACGCGGGAGGTGTACGTGACGGAAACGGACGGACGATTGGCGGAGAAGATGGGACCCGTATCCGATCCGCGGATTTTTGGGTATTTGCGGGAATACGTGCCGCCGTTACAGGCGGGACAGCGGATCGAAGTCAATCTGAGCGCCTTGGATTGGCTTCGCGAGGCAGTGGGTTATTTGCAAACCGGATTTATCATCACCGTCGACTATGGGGACGAAGCGGAAATTTTGTGCGAAGGAAGAATGCACGGAACGCTGCGGGCATACCGCCGGCACCGAATCTGTCAGGACGTGTTGCAGGATCCGGGCGAACAAGACCTGACGGCTGACGTGAATTTTACCGCACTCATGAAATACGGGGAGAGTCTGGGGTTGCAGACCGCTTTTTACGGAACCCAGTCCAACTATTTGATTCGGGCGGGGATCTTTGAAAGCTTGGCACCCGAAACGGGAAAGGATCCGTTTCATGACGAGGGGTACAAGCGCAATTTGGCGATCAAGCATCTGATCATGCCCGGCGGCATGGGAGAACGCTTTAAAGTTCTCGTGCAACGCAAAATCGCTCCATGAGGTGGCTGTCTCATGCTCAAAAAATTGGCGACCGGTTTGATCATTGGCGGATTCTTGTTTCTGGCCCTGGGGATTTGGTATATGACAACACAGCGGTAGGAAACGGCGGGATTCGACCCGCTGTTTTTTGCTGTTACAGGCAGGTGTTGAATTTTGACACCAAACCGGAAAATGTGTCATACTTTTTACTAGAAATCAGGAAATAGTATGGTGTAATATCTTTGGTAGGTGTAAAATAGGATTGTATCTTTTTCGAGTGCTGGGAGGTTTTGTCGACATATGGCGATTAAACTGGGTATTAACGGATTCGGAAGAATTGGCCGGATGGTTTTCCGGGCGGCGATGCTCGATCCCGATTTTGAGATCGTGGCGGTAAACGCGACCACCGATCCCGCCTCTCTGGCCCATCTCCTCAAATATGATTCGGTTCACGGCCGGTGGGACGTCACGATTCAAGCGGAAGCAAACGCACTGGTCGTCAACGGCCGGAAAGTGCACATTTTGTCGGACCGGGATCCAAACAACCTGAAGTGGGGCGAGTACGGTGTCGATGTGCTGATCGAATCGACCGGAAAATTCCGTTCGCGGGAAACTGCCGGCATCCATTTGAAAAACGGCGCAAAGAAAGTGATTATCACGGCGCCCGGCAAAGATGAAGACGTTACGATCGTAATGGGGGTCAACGAAGAAATTTACGACCCGGACAAACATTTTATAATTTCCAATGCGTCTTGCACAACCAACTGTCTGGCTCCGGTTGTGAAAGTGCTGCACGAGGAGTTCGGCATTGAACAAGGCCTGATGACGACCGTTCATTCTTATACCAACGACCAGAAGAATCTCGACAATCCGCACAAGGATTTGCGCAGGGCACGCGCTTGCGCGACATCGATCATCCCGACTTCCACGGGGGCGGCCAAGGCGGTGGCGTTGGTGTTGCCGGAATTGAAGGGCAAACTGAACGGACTCGCCCTGCGGGTGCCTACTCCCAACGTATCGGTTGTCGATTTGGTCGCCACATTGAAAAAGGAAGTTACCGCCGAAGAAGTGAATGCCGCTCTGAAAAAGGCGGCGGAAGGCCCGCTCAAAGGGATTTTGGAGTACACGGAAGAGCCTTTGGTATCCGTCGACTTCGTGGGCAACTCGGCCTCCTCGATCGTGGACGGTCTGTCGACGATGGTGGTCGGCGACCGCACGGTAAAAGTGCTGGCCTGGTATGACAACGAATGGGGCTATTCCTGCCGCGTTGTCGATCTTGCCCGGCTTGTCGGGAGCAAACTGTATGAAAAGGAAGCTGTGATGACGAAATAGATCCGCTTGGAACAAAGCGGGACAAGGGGACAGGGCTGCGGCGCTGTCCTTTTTTGGGGGCAGGGGGTGGACTAGCGCCTGCGGGAGTCCTGGTTTCAGAAACGGGTGCAAAAGGATGGCAAAAGCCAAAGGATGGCAAAAGCCTATTGAAATTCGACATATTTCATGGTATTTTCTAGTAGTGTGATAGAATCATAAATGCCGAATCTGACGCCTTGTCAGTACGGGGGACCTGATCTTTTGGGGTGAATCACAGTTTTTGTGTAGGGTGCCTCTACCCAAACCCGGCAACTAACCTCGGAGGCAGTAGGAGGAATGGAAGTGCATAAGTTTGTTAAGGCCTTTGTGTTTGCGGGAGCCGTTTTTCTCGCATCTGTCAGCGTGTCCGTCGCGGAAGCCGCTGCAAAGTACGGTGACGCGGTTTTGGAAAAAGGCTCGCAAGGGGCTGCAGTCGCCGCTTTGCAGCAAGACTTGCGGATTTTGGGATATTTCACATATCCTTCAAACACCGGTTATTACGGTGAAGTGACTGAAGGGGCTGTGAAAGCATTCCAAAGAGACCACAACATCGAGGAAACCGGCAAGGTCGGTGTGACCACCGCTCCCGTGATTGCGGAAGCAGCGGCGAAGAAAGCGGAAGAACTCAAGAATTCGAAAGACGCGAACGCCAAGACATCGGACGTCGTCGAGATCGCCAAAAAACTTGTCGGCGTGCCCTACGCCTGGGGAGGAAGCAGCCCTTCCGGTTTTGACTGTTCCGGTTTTGTGCGGTATGTAATGGAACAGCAAGGCGTTGAATTGCCGCGCACTTCCCATGAAATGTATCAACAAGGCGCTGCCGTGTCCGATTTGCAGCCGGGCGATCTGGTTTTTTTCGCCACCTATGACAACGGGGCATCCCATGTGGGAATCTACATCGGCGACAACCAATTCATTTCGTCAACCAGTTCCCACGGGGTCAAAATCGACAGCTTGAGCAGCTCGTACTGGGGTCCCCGCTACATCGGCGCGAAGCGTTTGTAAAGTGCTTTTTGTTTGTCCCCGTACCACTTACGCGCGATACGGGGCTGTTTGTTTTGACTTTTTTAGAATCCGAACAGCCACCTAAACGGCCACCACCAAGGCCGGTGATTTGCTTGTCTGGACCGTTGCCCGCCGGGGAACATGTCCCGCGGGTTGGCTTGCGCCTGCCGGATCGCTTCCGCCACGTTAATCAAGCCTGTCCCGTAGTAAAGGTCCGGCCCTTTTGGCCCGACGTCCGTCGCGGTCCGCTGGATGATGTCTTTTACTTGCGACGCGCGAAGGTCCGGATTGGCCGCCCGGATCAAACCGGCCAACCCTGCGACATGGGGGGATGCCATCGAAGTGCCCGACATGGCGGCGTAACGATGGCCGGGAAACGTGCTGGCAACCGATACGCCCGGCGCTGCCACTCCGGCATGCGTCCCGTAGTTGGAAAATGTCGCCCGTTTGTTTTCTTTGTCAACCGCCGTCACCGCCAGCACTTCCGGATAAGCGGCCGGATAACTCGGGCGGTCCGTATCGTCGTTCCCCATGGCCGCCACCACAAGCACGTCTTTTGCTGCCGCATACTGCACCGCCTGCCGCAGGTAGTTGGAATCCTCATACTCTCCCAGGGACAAGTTGATGACTTTCGCTCCGTGATCGACCGCCCAGCGAATCCCGTCCGCAATGTCGAACACGGAACCGGTGCCTTCCGCGTCCAACGCCTTGATCGGCATCACCTTCGAATTCCAGTTCATGCCCGCCACTCCTTCCACATTGTTGGTACGGGCCACTATCACGCCTGCCACGTGCGTGCCATGTCCGTTGTCGTCCTGCGGACGGTCGCTGTCTTCGATCATGTTGTGCCCCTGCACCAGTTGACCCGCAAACTCGGGATGGTCCAGGTCCACTCCCGTATCGACCACGGCGATGACGGTAGCGGGGCTGCCGGTTGTGGTCTTCCACGCGTCTTCGATTTTGATCTGCGGGAAATTCCATTGATACCGCTGGTAGAGGACATCGTTTGGCAGTTCGTTCTGCCGGAACAGCCGGTGCGGTTCCACCATTTTTACGCCCATTTTTTGAAAATAGGCGACCAGCTGATCCGAAGTCATCGATCGCGAGCGAAACACAAACGCCGGCATATGGTTTCGTTTGACGACGGTGCCGTCAATTTCGGAAGTGATTTTTGCCAATGAAGCGGCATCCGGTTCAGAGTGAAACTGGACCACGACTTCATTCGGTTTGTGTCGAGCCTGTTTGCCGTCGGAAAGCGGTTTTGTCTCGGTCGACGCGGTATGCCATTTGGTGCCGTCCACTCCTTGCACCGCACCCGGCTTGCCGTTTTGTACAGCCGGTTTTTCCGGGTGCAACAGAACCTGGCTGCCGTTTTGGCTATTGAGGTGGGTGTGCGTCCCCATTTCGCCGTCAACCCGATCGGCAATCTGCCGCAAATAGCCCATCTCCACCTCCGCCGCCAGAACTCCGCCCGACTGCGGCTTCTCCAGCAACGGAAGCGCGATCGACATCAGCAATTGACGTTTTCGCACAGGCTCCTCATACAGGTCTGTGACGTAAAATTGTCCCGTTTTGCGGACGCCGTCGATGCTCTCTTGCACGGCTTGCGGTTTTACGGCGGTTCCCTGGGCAACTGTGGAGCCGCTGCCCGTGTGCAATACGATCGATCGAAACTGCGGGTGTGCTGCAATCGTTTGTTTCAACAATTTGCTTTGCAAGGCGGGATCGATTGTGTGATCCAGGTGGTTGGCCAGGTGCTGCAAAGCAAACCGGCAGTCTCTCACGCACAAAGCGGTGGTGACCGCCATATCCTGCGCGGCGATGTCCGCCCGGCTTTGCGAACCGGTGAATCGGGCGCGGGCATCGGCGGGCGATCCCGGGATGTTGGCGATCCGGGGCGGATTTTGCAAAGGCAGGTGGAACGGCCGGGACCCCAGCACTGCCGTCATCGCCAACAAGACGGCCAGGGTGGCCCCACCCCATACAAATCGTTTCATGGCAACCTCCCAAAACGTTTTGCTGAAGGACCTGGAAGCCGCCGGACAAGCGCTCGGCACTCCGGCGTTTTTTAGTTTGTCACTTTCTGTCGAAAAAAACGCTCAAATTTTTTAGAGCGGCCCGGAACATACTATAAAACAAGCGTGAACAGGAAAGGACGGGGACAAAATGGCATCGCATCTCGTGGGTTCCTGGCTGCTGATCGGGGCGATCTTGCTGCTCACTCCGCCTATATTCGACGGGGATGCCGAAACGGCCCGCAATTATTTGAATACGATCGCCCAAATCCTTGCCACCATTTTCACCCTGTCAATCTCGATCGTGATGGTCGCGATTCAGATGACCGCGAGCAAATACAGTCACCGGATTCTCGATTTTTACGTGAGGTTTCCCTATAACATATCCCTTTTTTCGTTTTACCTGCTGACGATTTTCCATGCGATTTATATGCTTTCCAAAATGCGCGAATTGGAAAACGGATTGATCCTGAAACAAATGGACAAATGGATCAGCGCCGATCTGGTGCTGCTGATCGTCGGTTTTTTGTGGCTGCTGATCTACATGTACGCCGTCATGAAATTGATGAAACCGGAGACCATTATCAGCAAGATTGAGAAAGAGTATCTGGCTGCTTATAACCGGGGGGCCTACCGGGAAGCGCTGGACCGGATCGAGCAAATCGCGGATATCGGCAAGCGTTCCGTCAATGACATGGATACGATGACGGCGATTCGCTGCGTCAAAAACATTGCGGATCTGCTGCACAACACGCGGCTGCCGACCGCCGAACAGGAAAAGGTGCTGTGGTATCACAAACGGATTGTCGAGCAACTGCAGGGATTGGCGAGCATCTCGTTCAGCCAGAGGGAAACGGCCGTATCCGGGGCGATTTTGAATGAAATGCTGGAAATGGGGATGAAGTACGTCGAAAGCGGCTCGTTAAAGGCGGCCGGAGTCATTGTGGAGGGATATTCGCTGATTGTGATCAACAGTCTGGCCGGGCAGCAGCAACTGAACATGATCGCGACGGTGGTCCGGCATATTTACGAAATCAGTTGCGCGGTGGTCAAAACAAGTTCCGACAAGGAAGCGGTGCACGAATTTGTAATCGGTTCCTTCCGGTATTTGCAGGAAATCGGAAGGTTGGTCGCAAAAAGCGAGCTGCACGGCCATTCCTTTGTCGCCCAGCACATCGTGTCCAACGCCTTTGGACGCCTGTTGGCGACCATTATCGAAAAGGACGGGCCGTTGTTCCCGCACCCGCTGATCTACGAGTTGTTCCACGAATATGTGAAACTGACAAAGTTGTTGTTTTTGTACGGGGACAACAAAGATGTGCTGGCGATTTCGACATGGATGCGGGAAGAAATGCTGCCGCAGCAAGAAGATCCGGTTCGCGTGCGGCCTTATCTTTTTTTGTTTATGCTGCTGGCGTCAACCGCCCTGTATCTGCAGCGAAAATCGATCGTAACCATTCTGATCCGGGCGGTCGGCAAATATTTTGAGCCGGATCGGGAACTGCTGCGCCACATGATCGAGCACCGTTTGGAAATCCGCCATCTGTACGATTACCAAGAACCGGAACGGTATCTGCGGGAAGTGTATCTGCTCTGGGAAGGTTATTACGAATATGCGCGGCAATACCCGAACGGCCCCCGGCAGGCGCTGAGCGTTTCCCCGAAACTGCTGGAAAACCGGTCGGACTGGGTCGATCTGTTCGACGGGCTGGCACCGGAACAGTTTTTGGGTGAACCGGCCCGCAGGCTGCCGGTCAATTGACGGCACGCTTGGCCAGGAGCGCGTTTCCCTTGCGGCTTCCCGATTGCAGCCGGGCGACCGCAACCGGTCAAGCATTGACCGACATCGGGGCTTGAATTAAAATAAAATCAATTGAACGATGGTCAATAAAAACAAAGGACAAATCCAAAGGAGGGTCGTATGTCTCCCCGAAAAGCAACAGGCAGCGAACTGTCCCGGGAAGAAATTTTACGGGCTGCCAGAGAACTGTTCGTATCCAGCGGATACCATTCTGTTTCCATGCGCGAAATTGCAAAAAAACTTGGCTGCAGCCATGGTGCGATTTATTATCATTTTAAAGATAAGGCGGAATTGTTTGCGGCCCTTGTGGCGCAAGACTTTCGCCTGCTGGATCAAAAATTGGAGCGAATCGTGGCCGCTTCTTGCGAATTGCGGAAGATTTTACTGGGATTTATTGAATTTGGGCTCACCCATCCCCATCATTACGAAGTGATGTTTCTGACAGGCAAAGAGTTTCTCCATCAATCCTCAGCCGCTATGGAGAGTTACGGGAAATTTGCTTATTATGTCGCGAAAACGCAAACGCAGCCGCTCTCTCCCAAAACGGTCTGGTCTTTGTTTCTCGCTTTGCACGGCTTTGTTTCGCATTACCTTCGCTCCGGCCAGAGCTTTGCGGATGTCGAGGAATTGGCCGATTCGTATGTTTCCATTTTAATCAAAGGCATTTCTTGATTTTTTTGCATATTTATTGACCGATGGTTAATAGAGTGCGCTTAGGGAGGCGTTAACATGGAAAAAGTGTTGGTTGTCGGTGCAAGCGGTGGCATGGGAGTTTCCTTGACCAACGAATTGACCGGCAGGGGAATCGAGGTTGTCGCTTTTGCTCGCAACAAGAGAAAAATGGAGGACTTGTATTCCGGGAACCGCCTTGTTACCGTTGTTTCCGGCGACGGATTGGTTTTGGAAGAACTGCTGAAAGCGGCTGAAGGAGTCGACGCCATTTTTCATTCCGCCAATGTGCCGTATCCGGAGTGGACGGAAAAACTTCCGCTTTTGATGGACAATGTGCTGAAAGCGGCCGGGTTCTCCCTGGCAAAAGCGGTTGTGATCGACAACATTTATGCCTATGGCAAAAATCCGGGGCACAAAGTTGCGGAATCGTATCCCAAACAGCCCCATACGAAAAAAGGGAGGATTCGCCTAGAGCTGGAGCAAAAGGTAAAAAAAGCGCAGGAAGATGGCATTCCCTGCCTGATCGCTCATTTTCCCGATTTTTACGGTCCCCATGCGGGAAACACGCTGCTGCATGCCCTACTCGCTCCCGTCTCCAGAAACAAAAGGGGAATCTTTGTGGGAAGTCTCGATATTCCCCGCGAATACATCTATCTGCCGGATGCGGCGAAGGCTCTTGTTCAACTGTCGCTTTGCCCTGGCGCATACGGACAAAACTGGAACATTCCCGGACCGGGTGTGATTGCGGGAAACGAAATTTTGCGGATTGCGGAAACAGTGACGCAACGGCAGCCGAAAGTGATGCCGGTGGGGAGAATCGCGCTTTTTTTCGCCGGTTTGTTCGATCCGCTCGTCAGGGAATGGAGGGAGATGCACTATTTGACCGAAGATCCCGTTCTGCTTGACGGGTCCAAATATGAAGCGGAAATCGGCCCGCTGCCGAAAACTCCTTATCAGAAAGGGATTGAGGAGACGATTCGTTTTTTGCGGAAAAATGGGCCTACTGCATGATTGTGAGCTTGCATGGAAACCGGTAACCCGCCGGGCGGAAAAAATGGCGGAGGGCACCCGCCATAAACCATTCTTCCATGAAAAATTGTATGCCGCGGAATAATTGGCTACATGTACGGCAAGCTAGTGTTAGCATTTGCCATCGTGAATCCGCAAATATTCAATTTTCAATATTGAAATTCGAGGTGACAGTCAATGGGCGCCGGATGGATTGAAATGCCCGATGCGGAAAAGTTTGCTCCGCTTCAGCTTATCGCGCCGGACGGAAATGTCAAGAACGAGAAACTGCTCCCGGACCTCACGGACGAGCAGTTGCGGGAACTGATGCGCCGCATGGTGTTCACCCGCGTGTGGGACCAGCGGGCAATCAGCTTGAACCGGCAGGGGCGCTTGGGTTTCTACGCCCCTGTCGCCGGGCAGGAAGCGACGATGATTGGCAGCCAGTTCGCGCTGCAAAAAGACGATTTCATTCTCCCGAGCTACCGGGACATTCCCCAAATGGTGTGGCATGGACTGCCGTTGTACCAAGCGTTTTTGTATTCCCGCGGCCATCTGCACGGTGGGCAAATCCCGGAAGGCGTCCATGTCCTGATGCCGCAGATCATTATCGGCGCCCAGGTCGTCCAGACGACAGGCGTTGCCATGGGCTTCAAACTGCGGGACAAAAAGAACGTGGCGATCACTTATATCGGCGACGGCGGAACGTCGCAGGGCGATTTCTACGAGGGGATCAACTTTGCGGGCGCTTATGGCGTGCCTGCGATTTTCGTCATCCAGAACAACCGCTACGCGATTTCGGTTCCGATCGAAAAGCAGACCAAAGCGCGGACCCTTGCCCACAAAGGGGTAGCGGCCGGCATCGCCAGCATTCAAGTCGATGGCATGGACGTGCTTGCCGTTTACAAAGCCGTTTCCGATGCGGCTGAGCGTGCCCGCAACGGGGAGGGACCGACGCTGATCGAGGCGCTCACTTACCGCTACGGTCCGCATACGATGGCCGGCGACGATCCGACCCGTTACCGCACGGCGGAAGAAGGAAACGAATGGGAACAGAAAGATCCACTGATCCGCTTTCGCAAATATTTGGAAGGAAAAGGAATCTGGCGAAAAGAAGACGAAGAGGCGGTCATCGAAGAAACGAAGAACGCCGTTGCGGATGCCATCAAACAGGCGGACGAATATCCGAAAATGAAAGTCACCGATCTGATTGACACCGTATTTGAAACGACGCCGTCTCACATGGAAGAGCAGAAACGAGAATTTGCGGCCAAGGAGGGGAACTGATCCAATGGCACAAATGACGATGGTCCAGGCGATTACCGACGCGTTGCGGGTGGAGCTCCGGCGCGATCCGGACGTGCTGGTGTTCGGGGAAGACGTCGGGAAAAACGGCGGCGTGTTCCGGGCAACCGATGGTTTGCAGAAGGAATTCGGCGAACATCGCGTATTTGACACTCCGCTTGCCGAATCGGGGATCGGGGGCTTGGCGATCGGCTTGGCGCTGCAGGGGTTTCGGCCGGTTGCCGAAATCCAGTTTTTCGGATTCGTGTTTGAAGTATTCGACGGGATTGCGGCGCAAGCGGCCCGCATGCGCTACCGCTCGGGCGGCCGCTATTCCAGCCCGATCGTGTTCCGCTCCCCCTTTGGTGGCGGCGTGAAAACGCCGGAACTGCACGCGGACAGCCTGGAAGGGCTAATGCTGCAGACGCCGGGCGTGAAAGTGATTATCCCGTCCAATCCGTATGACGCGAAAGGACTCTTGATCTCGGCAATCCGCGACAACGATCCGGTGATCTTCCTGGAACACATGAAACTGTACCGGTCGTTCCGCGGCGAAGTGCCGGAGGGGGAATACACGATCCCGATCGGAAAAGCGAACGTGGTGCAAGCGGGAACCGATGTTACGGTTATCACCTACGGCGCGATGGTGCACACGGCGCTGAAAGCGGCGGCGGAAGCGGAACAGGCACGCGGCGCGAAGGTGGAAGTGATCGACTTGCGCACCGTTTGGCCGCTCGATATCGATACGATTCTGGCTTCGGTTCAAAAAACGAAACGCGCGATTGTCGTTCAGGAGGCGCCCCGGAATTCGGGGGCGGCCGCGGAAATCATGGCTCAGATCATGGAAAGAGGCGTGTTGTATCTGGAGGCTCCCGTCCTGCGCGTCACATCGCCCGAAACGCCGTACCCGTTCGCGCAAATCGAGGACGAATGGCTGCCCGACCCGGCACGCGTCCTGAAGGCGATCCATCAGGTTCTCGATTTCTAAGCGGAGGGGGGGAAATGTGAATCATGAGCGTGTTTGAGTTTAAGCTGCCGGATATCGGCGAAGGAATCCATGAGGGTGAAATCGTAAAATGGCTTATCAAGCCGGGGGACGCGGTCGCGGAAGACCAGGCGATTCTGGAAGTGCAAAACGACAAAGCGGTCGTTGAAATTCCGAGCCCCGTGCAGGGAAAAGTGTTGGAAATCAAGGTGCCGGAAGGAACGGTGGCGACTGTCGGAACGACGCTGGTGACGATTGAGGTGGAAGGAGCCGTTTCGCCGCAGGCGGCTCCCGCGCAGGCGGTGCCCGGTGACGGGGCAAGGGAAGACCGGGCGGGTGACGGCAAGGCGGCGAACCGGAACGTGCTGGCGATGCCGAGCGTCCGCAAGTTTGCGCGCGAGCAGGGAGTGGACATCAACGCCGTGCAGGGCACGGGCCCGAACGGGCGGATTACGAAGGATGACATTTTGCGGGCGAAAGCCGAAGGCGCGCAAGGGACGGCACCCGCCGTACCGGCGGAAGCGCGGCCGGTGCAGGCGGAAGCGGTACAGACCGCAGCGGCGCAAACGGCACAACCGGTTGCCGATCAACCCGCCGGTCTCCCCAAAGGCCCGGCGACCGGACAGATGGAAGAGCGCGTGCCGTTGCGCGGTATCCGCAAGGTCATCGCCAATGCGATGGTCAAATCGATGTATACCGCCCCCCATGTTACAATAATGGATGAAGCGAATGCCGCGAAGCTGGTCGCTCTCCGCAACGAGTTGAAGCCTGCCGCCGACAAGAAAGGCGTCAAATTGACCTATCTGCCCTTTGTGGTAAAAGCGGTTGTCAGCGGGCTGCGCAAGTTCCCGGCATTGAACGCTTCGATCGACGACGAGAAGAGCGAAATCGTGTACAAGTACAATTATCACATCGGGATTGCAACCGACACGGACAACGGGCTGATCGTGCCGGTCGTGTTTGACGCGGACCGCAAGAGCATGTGGACGATTGCCGACGAGATACGCGATCTGGCGGCCCGCGGCCGGGAAGGAAAACTGGCCCCGGACGAACTGAAAGGCAGCACGTTCTCCATCACCAATATCGGTTCCGCCGGCGGCATGTTCTTTACACCGGTGATCAATTATCCGGAAGCGGCGATTCTTGGCACCGGGCGAATCACGGAAAAACCGGTCGTCATCAACGGCGAAATCCAGGCGGCGCCGGTCATGGCCTTGTCTCTGAGCTTTGATCACCGCCTGATCGACGGGGCGACCGCCCAACATTTTCTGAATCACATCAAACAATTGCTGGAAGATCCGCAGATGTTGCTGATGGAGATCTGATGGATGCCATGGAGGTCTGAGAATGGTAGTGGGAGAGTTCGGTATGGAAGTGGATGTGCTTGTAATTGGCGCCGGGCCGGGAGGCTATGTGGCCGCGATCCGGGCTACCCAACTCGGCAGGAAAGTATTGCTCGCGGAGAAAGCGGAACTCGGCGGCGTGTGCCTCAACCGCGGCTGCATTCCGAGCAAGGCTTTGATTTCGGCCGCCCACCGGTATGAAGAGATGTCCCGTTCGGCGGACATGGGGGTGTCCGCCGAGGGAGTCAAGGTTGATTTCGCGAAAGTCCAGGCTTGGAAACAAAGCGTGGTCAACAAGCTGACCGGCGGTGTCGGGGCGCTTCTTAAGGCAAACGGCGTGGAAGTCGTGCAAGGGGAAGCGTTGTTCGTCACTCCCAATGAAGTTCGGATTTATCAGAGAAACGAATTTAACCGCTATAAATTCAATCACTGCATTATCGCGACGGGATCCCGCCCGATTGAGTTAAAAGCGTTTCCCTTCGGCGGACGGATCCTGTCTTCGACGGAAGCCCTGCAGCTTCAGGAGATTCCGAAGAGCCTGGTTGTGATTGGCGGTGGGTATATCGGAATCGAATTGGGGCAGACCTTCGCCAAGTTCGGAACCAAGGTAACGGTCATCGAGGGCGCGGATCAGGTGCTGCCGCTTTTTGAAAACGAAATTGTCCGTTGGGTGCAGCGCAGGTTGAAAAAAGACGGTGTCGAGGTACATACCAAGGCAAAAGCGCTGGCGGCCGTCCAAACCGACACGAGCGTGACTGTCAAGTTTGAAGCCGGAGGTCAGGAAAAAGAGGTGACGGCCGATTACCTGCTTGTCACGGTGGGACGCGTTCCCAACACGGACGAACTGGGGCTTGGCGAGATCGGATTGAAGAAAGACGAGCGCGGCTACATTCAGGTCGATCACCAATGCAGGACCAGCATTGAGAATGTCTACGCGATCGGCGATGTCGTCCCCGGTCCGGCGCTGGCCCACAAAGCGTCTTATGAAGGCAAAGTGGCGGCAGAAGTGATTACGGGTCATGCGAGCGCCGTTGACTACAAATGCATCCCGTCCATCGTGTTCTCCGATCCGGAACTCGCCAGTGTAGGCCTCAGTGAAACGGAAGCGACAGAAAAAGGCTACACCGTCGCCATAGGGAAATTCAATTACGCGGCCAACGGGCGGGCGCTCTCGCTGAATGCAAACGAAGGGTTCGTGAAAGTGGTAGCCGACAAGGAAACCGGTCTGGTCCTCGGCGGACAAATTGTCGGACCGGGAGCTCCTGATCTGATCGCGGAAATAGGTCTTGCGATTGAAGTGGGAGCGACTTTGGAAGACATTGCGCTGACGATCCACGCTCATCCGACATTGGGCGAGATGGTGATGGAAGCAAGCGAGAATGCGCTTGGCC
This sequence comes from Effusibacillus sp. SKA8, assembly GCF_058273125.1. Classification (NCBI taxonomy): domain Bacteria; kingdom Bacillati; phylum Bacillota; class Bacilli; order Caryophanales; family Alicyclobacillaceae; genus Effusibacillus; species Effusibacillus sp. SKA8. The sequence continues at coordinate 26,385 of NZ_JBZCSF010000001.1, forward strand.
AAGGGATTCACACAATCGTGAAATAGAGAGCATAAAAGCGCTGAGCGCCGACAAGGCGCTCTTTTTTTGTCTTGGCGGGCTTGCGGGACTGTGCCATGCATGTTTTGGGCATATAAGGAAACCTTAAAACGGGAAAAACCGTCTTGGAAGGTGGTAAAGGGGATGACGGAAGAGCGATACGCGACACAGGGATACAATTCGGAAGCTCTGCGGCGGGCGGCGGGCGTTGTCGGGCAGGAAGTCTCAAAGGATGTCAACCGCATGACGAAAGACGAAGAGCATCCGGAAGGGGCTCTGCAGTACACCTATGTACAGGTTATGGACTCTTACCGGGAAGGAACGATCGACGGCATCATTGACGATTCCGGCAACGAAGATTCCGGCAACGACGCCGGTCAGATCCCGCACGCCGGTTATGAACAGTAACCGTGCGAATAGCTGCACCTTGCGCGAGATTGCTGCACACCAATTCGTGTGTCACGACCCCGTGCTCTGATACTGCCGGATGCCCCAGCGCCATGCGAAAAATGCCAGCACGCACAAGATGGCGGCGACTGCGGGCGACGCATAGGCAAGCAGGGGATAGCTGCCGGCTTTGTCCCATTTTCCAAGCAGGAGCAGGCTTGGGTAGTAGTTCATAAAGGCAAACGGCAGGATAAACGTGACGATCGCTTTCACGCCGCGCCCAAACATATCAAGCGGGTACTGCTGCACGAGATTGAAACTGAACTGGGTGGCCGCGTTGACAATAGCGCGGGAGCGGCCCGTTTTAAAGGCAATGGCCGACAGGATCAGGATCAGCGACACCTCTACCGCAGTGGAGGCGGGAACGATCAGGGCGAACCAGGCAAACATCGCGGGCGTCCAGTGAAGATTCAGCTTCTGGTAGGCGAGGGTCAACATCGTCGACGACAAAAGCAAGTCTCCCACTCCCAGATAATGCACCTCGCGCCCGAGAAACTGAATCATCGGCGAAGCGGGACGGGTCAGAAAGCCGTCAAAGGTTCCCTGCACGATGTAATCGTCGAGAAAAGCGACTTGGCGAAAGAAAATCGCGCGGAAACTGTGCCCCAGGAGCCACAGGTTGTACAGAAACACGATTTCCCAGAAGGTCCACCCGTTCAAATTCTCAAACCGTTGCAGGAGTACCCAAGTCGTTCCCAGCGTGGCCCCGTTTAACACGAACACTCCCAAAATGCCCATCAAAAAATCGGCCCGGTACTGCAGCCGGGCCAGGATGGCCCCCCGGATCATGCTGGCGTATACGCGAAGCTCGTGCATTTTTTATCCCCCCTGCACCACAAGCTGCCGGTGAATGCGGCTCCAAGCCAGACGTACCGCTCCGTACAGAATGACAGTCCAGATCGCTTGTTGAACGACGGCCTGCCATACCGCGTCCCCGGTCAGTTTGTTGATATAGATCGAGAGCGGCGTATAGAAAATCGATTGAAACGGCAGCCAGGAAATCGCGGCCTGCATCCAGTCGGGATACATCCAGAGCGGAATCAACTGCCCGGACAAAAACCTGAGCATCGCCCAGTAGGTAAAGAAAAATCCGACCAGATCAAGCGTTTTGAAGGAGATCAGGCCAAACAGGAAATTGCAGAAAAACAGGATCAGCCAGGAAAACATCACGCTCAGCAAAAACCAGCCGAACTGCCCGGGACTGCCTGGCGTTGTGAGATCGAACAGCAGGTACGAAGCGGCAACCGGCGGCAACACATAAAACACGATGCGGGCCAGAGCCTCGCCGGAAAATCGCAACAGCATATGGAGTGGAAAGTCGATCGGTCGCAGCAGGTCGCTGGTGATCATCCCCGACTTGATTTGTCCGGTCAAATATTGATGCGGCCCGACGTCGGTCGTCAGGATCATGTCGAGAATCATGCCTAGCACCGCATAGGTAATCATCGCCTGCAGGCTGACCGGACCGAAGATGTGAGGGGCCTGCCCGTACAGCACCCGCCAAAGCGTCAGGACGACAAATATCTGGACAAACAGCGCGAACATCTCCGACCAAAAATTGAGACGGTAGGCGGACAGGTTCAAAAAACTCTGGCGGCTAAACATCCAGAACAGCGGCATTGGAATCCTCCTTCACGCGCTCGGCATTTCCTGCGCCAGGCCTTGATCTGTGCGCTCCGGGCGCTTTTTCCGTTCGATGCCCGATTCGTAGATTTGACGGACCACAGCTTCGATTTCCGGCTCTTCCACCGTCAGGTCGCGGATGCGGTGCGTCCGGGCCAGATCCATGATCAGTTCGGAGGCGGAAATTTCCTCTTTGTCAAACGCCAGCCAGATCCGCGTTCCTTCTTGCCGCACAAGGCGTACGTAAGGAAGATTCAAAGCGGTTGGATCGAGTTCCTCTTCCAGTTCGATCACGAGGGTTCGTTTGCCGCCAAAGTGATGTTTCAACTGTTCGACGGAGCCGTCATAGAGGATCGACCCGCCGTCGATGATCATCACGCGGTTGCAGAGTTTCTCGATGTCCGTCATGTCGTGAGTCGTGAGCAGGACGGTGACTTTCCTCTCCCGGTTGATTTCCCGGATAAAGGCGCGCAGTTTTTCTTTGGCCAACACGTCGACGCCGATCGTCGGTTCGTCGAGAAACAGAATCTCCGGATCGTGCAAAAGCGCCGCCGCCAGATCGGCCCGCATCCGTTGGCCGAGGGACAATTGGCGCACAGGCGTATTTTCGAATTCGTGCAGGTCAAGCAGTTCGCGAAACAGATCTAGATTGCGCTTGTAGACAACGTCCGGGATCTTGTAGATCGTTTTTAGGATCCGATAGCTTTCGATTGCCGCGATGTCCCACCAGAGCTGGGTTTTTTGGCCGAATACCACGCCGATGTTCTTTGCGTGTTCCTTCCGCTCTTTGTACGGCACGAGACCGGCGACCCGGATTTCTCCCGATGTGGGTACGAGAATCCCGGTCAGCATTTTGACCGAGGTCGATTTGCCGGCCCCGTTGGGGCCGATGTATCCGACAAGCTCTCCTTTTTCGACGGAAAACGTGATATTGTTGACGGCCGTGTGGACCGAATAATCGGTGTTCCACAGGTTCCGGATGGAAGCGAACAGGCCTTTTTTCGGAATCAGCCGTTTGAATTCTTTGCGCAGTTCTTTCACTTCGATGACCGCCATTCCAGACCCCACTTTCTCAACAACTCCCCATTCAATTATTTTACCACAGGAAACGGGGATCGGGTGTAACCTGGGCTACATTCTCCATGCGGGCCAGCCCGGCATCGGTTGCTGCCGGGCTAACTTTTTCCCGCGGAAATGGCCGTGTGCCAAACACGTGCGCCAAAACCCGGATTTGCGTTCACTTGACCCGCAGCTTGTCGATCAGGGCGGGGTCAGGCGTGACGTACAGCGTCTTTTGCCCCTCGTACAAAACCATGCCGGGCTTTGCGCCGTTCGGTTTCCACACATGTTTGACCAAAGTGTAATCGACCGGCACCTGGCTCGATTCGCGGGCTTTCGAAAAATAGGCCGCCAGCATGGCCGCTTCCTGCAGGGTGGTCGCCGGCACGTCTTTGGCGCGAATGACGACGTGCGAACCGGGGATGTCTTTCGTATGGAGCCACGTGTCGGCCGAGTGGGCCAGCTTCATCGTCAGATAATCGTTTTGTTTGTTGTTCTTGCCGACATAGATGTCGATTCCGTCGCTGGAGCGGAACCGTTCCGGTTGGGCGGCGGCCTGTTTTTTCTTCTGTCCGACCGGCTTCCTGGCGGCTTTGAGGATCCCCTCTTGTTCCAACTCCTCACGGATTTCCTCCAAGTCCGCCAGATCCGCAGTCGAGATCAAGTGCAGAACGCTCTCCAGATAAGCGATTTGCTCGGTTGTCTGCCGGATTTGCCGCTCAAGGACGGGCACCGATTTTTTCGCCTTATTGTATTTTTTGAAGTAAGCCTGCGCATTCTCCTGCGGAGACAGCGTTGGGTCAAGCGGGATTTCGGTTTCCGGCATCCCCTCTTCGTAAAAATTGGGAACGCGGGCAACGGTCTGCCCTTTTTCCAATTGATAGAGGCTTGCCGTCAGCAGTTCGCCCCAAACGCGGTAGATGTCCGCCTCCGCCGCTTGGGCAACCGCTTCTGTGAACTTGGCCAACTTGTTGCGGTCTTTCTCCAGTTCGGCAAAGAGCACCCGCTCGATGTCGCCCGCTTTCTGGCGGAGCGTGTCCCGCCAGGATTTCTCCGCAAAAAATTGCTCCATACAGGCGGAGATGCTGTCCCATTCCTGCGCGTCTCCCGCGACGTGCGTCAGCCGGATCGCCGAAAACGCCTTCGGTTTCCCGTCTTTGTCGACGACCAGGGTCGGCGAATAGCGATGGTCCCGCAACGGCCCGAGGAAGTCGGCGAAAATTCGCCACTCGTTCCCGTGGGACATCGCGTTCCCATGGCAGAGCCCATTTTCCCGGGAGGCTCCGCTCGTTTGCTGCGTCCCGACTCCGACCTGTTCCGCCCGATGTGCCAATTCGCGCCCGATTAACGGTGAGATTCCGCTGTACGCGCTGACGACAAATTTGTCAAAGGGGCTGTTGTCCGCCTGCCGCTTCGCCAAAAAGCCGGATTCCGTTTCCGCGAAGGGAGAGATTTTGTCCTGTTCGGGAGGCGCAACGTAGGGGCGGCCCGGTAGCACTTCCCGGTGCCGGCTCGTCCCGAAATTGACGTGCACGATTCCGTCCAGGATACGCTGTGTCCGCGGGTCGATCAGAATGATGTTCGAATGGCGGCCCATGATCTCGACCACCAGCCGTTTCTCCGAAAGATCTCCCAATTCGTCCCGGTTTTCGACATCGATCAGGAGAACCCGTTCGTTGCCGATCTGACGGATGCCGCTGATCCGGCTGCCTTCGAAATGTTTGCGCAAAAGCATGCAGAACATCGGCGGTTCCGTCGGATTTTGCCCTTTGTACCGTTCGGTCAGGTGGACCCGCGGATATGTCGGGTTGGCGGATAGCAGGAGCCGGTAATTCCGCCCCTGGTTCCGGATGGTAAACAGCAGGTCCCGGGGGAGGGGCTGGTGGATTTTGTCCACGCGGCCGCCGACAATTGTTTGGTTCAATTCATGCGCGACCGCGCGCAGAACGATTCCGTCGAATGCCATATCCCGCACCTCCTGTAAATCACTCCAAAGTATACGGGGCGCCGGCGAGTTCGTCAAAGAAAAAACGAATTTTGCCAAAAAACCGGGATTCTCCGAATCTCTGATGTGGAAATGGGCGAAAATTGAAATTTTTTGCCCTTGAAAAGCAGGATCTCCCATTTTTATATTATTGTTAGCAGCCGATTCGGATGAGTGCTAATAACAGTTCGTTCGAACGGAGGGATGTCGGCCAAAGTCTTGTCATCGCCACGAACAATCGAAATCACCAGCTTGCGGAAGAAGATTTTGCATACTTGAAACTTTTTTACAGCATGGGATCATGACGTAAAAAATTTTCTTTTATGACGAATTCTTCTTTTTTTGTATCCGAATTTCGTATTCGAGGGAAAGGGTGGTTCACGATGAAAGCGTTGTTGTTGGCGGGAGGTTTGGGAACGCGCCTGCGGCCGTTGACGGAAAATTTGCCAAAGCCGATGGCGCTGGTCGGCAACCGTCCATGGCTTGAACATTTGATTCTGCATCTCAAGCGGCAGGGCATTTTGGATTTCGTTCTGGCCGTCAAACACTTCTCCGGGATGATTCAGGATCGGTTTGGCGACGGAAGCCCGCTTGGCGTCCACATCGAATATGCGGTGGAAGAGACGCTTCTGGGAACGGCCGGCGCCATTAAAAATGCGGAGCCGCTGCTTGGCGACCGTTTTTTGGTCGTAAATGCCGACATTGTGCATGAAGTGTCGATCAAGCCGCTCCTCGAGTACCACCTTGAACACAAGGGAGCGGTCACAATCGGATTGACCGAGGTGGAAGACCCCTCCCATTACGGGGTGGTGGAACAGAAGGCATCCGGGGAAATCCTCAGGTTTGTGGAAAAACCGCCGCAAGGCGAAGCTCCGTCCAATCGGATCAACGCGGGAATCTATGTGATGGAGAAGGCGGTTTTGCAGTGGATTCCCGAGGGCCGCGAAGTTTCCGTCGAGCGGGAAACGTTCCCGCTGCTGATCGAGCGGGGCCTGGGGGTATACGGCACACCGATTGACGGCTATTGGATCGATATGGGAACCAAGGATCGCTATCGCCAGGTGCATTGGGATTTGCTCGATCGCAAACTTGCGTTGCCGTTAAAAGGAACGGAAAGGGGAAAAGGCATATGGGTAGGGGAAAATGCAAAAATCGGCTCCGGCGTCTTATTCGTACCGCCTGTGCTGATCGGAGACCATGTGCAAATCGGTGACCGCAGCGTGATCGGCCCCTATGCGGTGATCGGCGACCGCTGCGAAATCGGACAGCATGTGCGCTGTTCCGAAACGGTCATGTGGGACGGGTGCAAAGTCAACAACGCCACCCAACTGAACAACTGCATTTTCGGGTACGGGTTGGAATTGGGGGCCAGACACATTTTGCACGAGGCCGTGATGAATCGCATGGCGGGGGGGCTTCAGGGATGAACCGTGTCGCTTACGTAAGCACGTATATACCGAAAAAATGCGGGCTGGCAACCTATACGCACCATTTGCGGCAAAGCGTCAGCGCGGCAAGAGAGTGGAAAGGATCGGACGCTGTCGTCGCGCTGATCGACAGGAGAGACGAAATGGATTCGACCGATCCCGCCATTTGGCGTTTGCCGAAGGATCAGCGGGAAGCTTACGCAATCATGGCCGAAAGGATCAACAAGAGCAACGTAACGGTTGTTTCGCTGCAGCACGAATTCGGGATTTTCGGCGGAGAAGCGGGGGTTTATGTACTGGACTTCGTCAGGCGCCTGAAGAAACCTTTGATTACAACGTTCCATACGGTGTTTGAAAATCCGGAGGAGCCTTACCGCTCCATCCAGCGGGAAATCGCCGAACGAAGCGACCGGATCGTCGTGATGAACCGGAAAGCGATCGCTTATCTGAAACAAGCTTTCGCCTTGCCGGAAGAGAAAATCGTGTTCATTCCGCACGGCACGCCGGTTCCCGCCATGGGCAAGCGGGAGCAGTACCGCCAGGAGTTGCGGTGGGCCGATAGAAAGGTGATGATGACCTTCGGCCTTCTGAGCCGCGGCAAGGGGATCGAATTGATCCTGAAGGCGCTGCCGACGGTGGTGAAAGCTGTTCCGGATGTGCTGTACGCGATTGTCGGGCAAACCCATCCCGAGGTAAAGAAGCGGGAAGGCGAAGCGTACCGCCAGCAGTTGCAGGCGATGATCCGCGAAAACGGTTTGGAACGGTACGTGGTGATGATCGACCGCTATATGGAGGAGTCCGATCTGGTCAAATGCATTACCGCGTGCGACCTGTATATCACGCCTTATCCCGGCATGCAGCAGATCACCAGCGGGACGCTTGCGTACGCGGTCGGCTTGGGCCGTCCCGTGTTGAGTACCCCGTACAGCTACGCGCAGGATCTGCTCGCAGGTTGCGAAGAGATGTTGATTCCTTACGACGACGAGGCCGGCTGGGCTGCAAAAATTGCCTGGCTGCTTTCCGAACCCGCGGTCTTGGAACGATGGGAAGGCATCATGCGGCGAATCGGACAAGCCATGCACTGGCCGCAGGTCGGGAAGGCCCACACCCGGTTGTTTGTCGAAACGGCCAACAACTCCGGAGTTCAGTGCAAAAGATCGGGGGTGGAAGAGGTTGTGCCCGTTTCCGGTTAGTTTGCGCCATTTGCAAAGAATGACGGACGATACGGGATTGTTGGAACACAGCCTGGGGATCATCCCGCGCCGGAACGAGGGATACACGACGGACGACAACGCCAGGGCGCTTTGGGCGTGCGTCGAATGGCTCCGGAGCCGGCCGGCGGCCGATGGCGGCGATCCGCAAAACAAACGGCAGCAAAAAGAACTGCTGCGCCTTGCCGATATTTATCTTTCCTTTTTGTTGTGGGCCCAGCGGGAAGACGGCAATTTCCACAACAATTTTGCATACGACCGTTCGCCGGAACCGGAGCAGCCGTCCGACGATTGCCTGGGCCGCGCTCTGTGGGCTTGTGCTGTCGTCTGCGCCCGGTTGCGGGACCCGGGGCGCTCGCTTGTTGCGGAACGGATTTTTTTCAAGGCGATCCGGCGGAGCGAATCAATGGCTTTTCCCAGGGGATGGGCTTATGTGTTGGCGGCATGCTGCATTTTGTCGGAACATTTCCCGGAGTTGCGCCGGTACGTGGATTTGTTCGAAGCGAGGCTGCTCGAACTTTACCGGAAAAACGCCGGCCCAAGATGGCGCTGGTTTGAACCGGTGATGACTTACGGAAACGGGGTGCTCCCCTGGTCTTTGTTCCACGCGTACAGTGTCACCGGCCGCCAGGAGACGTTGGAAACGGCGAAAGCGAGCCTTGGCTTTCTGATCGAAAAAATGACGGCTCCGCAAGGCTGGATCCGGCCAATCGGAAATCGCGGCTGGTGTACCGCAGATTGCAGAAGCGATTGGGACCAGCAGCCGCTTGAGGTGATGAAACTGGCCCTGGCCGCGGCGCAGGCTTACACCGTCTTGAAGGACCCCGTTTACCGGGAAGCGGCCGCAAAATGCCGGGCGTGGTTTCACGGCGATAACGATTGCCGGGCTCCCCTGGCGAATCCAGAAGAAGGAAGCTGTTGCGACGGTTTGACACCGACAGGGCCGAACCGAAACTGCGGAGCGGAATCCACTCTCTCTTATTTGCTGACAGAAGCCGTCTGTTTGAATCTGCAAATGGAGGTTGATGCAAATGTCTGTTGCGGTTAAGAAAGATGTGGCGGTTCCTTCGCACGTGTTCAGGGAGTACGATATCAGAGGCAAAGCGGGAGAGGAAATCGACCAGGGTTTTGCTTATTTGCTGGGCCGGGCTTTTGCCGAAAAAGTCAAGGCGGCCGGCTTTCACACCGTTGTCGTTGCGAGGGACAACCGCAAATCCTCGCCCGATTTGCACCGCGCGCTGATCTCCGGATTGCATGACTCCGCCTGCCGCGTGATCGATGCGGGCGAAGTGACCACCCCGATGTTTTACTACGCACTGGAACATTTTGACATCCCCTGCGGCATGATCATCACAGCCAGCCACAACCCCGGAGACGAAAACGGCTTCAAGATCGCCATGCATAAAACGACCATTTATGGAGATACAATTCAACAGTTAAAACGCGCGATGCTGCGCATTCGCGATGCGGAGGGAGCGCCGAAAAAGTTTTCCTGGAGGGCGAATTTGCTGCAAAGAGAGGATGTGGAGCAGCCGTACCTGGATATGCTGCGGCAAAAAATCAAGCTGGGACCGAGAAAGTTGAAAGTGGTGGCCGATTGCGGCAACGGAACGCCATCCCCGTTTGTTCCCCGCGCTTTGGAAGCGTGGGGATGCGAAGTGATCCCTTTGTATTGCGAATCGGACCCGAACTTCCCCAACCATCATCCCGACCCGGTCGATCCGAAAAACCTGCGGGATTTGATCGAGAAAGTGCGGGCGGAAAAAGCGGATGTCGGCATCGCTTTTGACGGCGACGGCGACCGATTGGGCGTTGTGGACGAGCAAGGGCGCATCTTGTGGGGAGACCAGCTGATGATTTTGTTCTGGCGGGAAATTTTGCCGAAGTATCCCGGCTGTGAAGCGCCCGTTGAAGTGAAATGCTCGAAGGCGCTTGTCGAAGAGATCGCCCGGTTGGGCGGAAAGCCGTTTTTCCACCGGACGGGCCATTCCCATATCAAAGCGACAATGAAGAAACTGCAGACCCCGTTTACGGGGGAAATGTCGGGGCATTTATTTTTCCGGGATGAATATTATGGCTTTGACGATGCGCTTTACGCGGCGGGACGGCTGCTGCGGATCATGTCGAACACCGATCAAAGCCTGTCGGGCTTGTTTGCGGACGTGCCCCGGTATCCGGCGACCCCGGAAACGAGAGTTCCCTGTCCGGAAGAGAAGAAAAAACAGGTGCTACAAAAAGTGAAGCAATACTTCCAGGGCAGCCACGAGGTGGTCGACGTCGACGGGGCCAGAGTCCTGTTCCCCGACGGCTGGGGGTTGGTGCGCTGCTCCAATACGCAACCGATTTTGGTTTTGCGGGCAGAGGCGGAGTCGGAAAGCGGGCTGCAAACCATCAAACGGCAGATTGAAAAAGCGCTCAAATTCGCCTCTGCGGATCTTTCCGTTGCTTGGTGATGCGGGTTTGCCATACCCGATCCTGCGTCCCCAAGGCGACACGTGGGAAGCGAAAGATCTGTTCAACACGGCCACGATTGTAAAAGACGGCAAAAAAATTTATCTGTTTTACCGCGCTGAAGACCGCTTGCGGACCCGGCAAAGGTGTTGAAACGCAGAGTCGAGGATCGGGGTTGCCACTTTCAAACCTTGACGGCTTCCTTCACACATTGACAACTTCATAGCGAACTCGATGTCCGGATTTGAGAGGAGAGGAGTATGGAGACGGGTTTTGCGGGTTATCCTTTGAAGTTTTCGCCGGTTGCGAAGGCCCGCATCTGGGGCGGGAACAAGCTCCCCCGGATGTTTGGCGTAGAGCGGCAAGAACCGATTGGGGAAATCTGGACTTTGTCCGACCATCCCAGTGATCCGAGCGTCTGTCTGAACGGCCCGCTGCAGGGAAAAACGCTTTCGGAAATCGTTGCGGCCTATCCGGAGCTGTACTTGGGTGAAACGTGGAGTGGCAAACGGTTTCCGCTGCTGATCAAATTTTTGCATGCAAAACAGGACCTGTCGGTGCAGATTCACCCGGATGACGAATACGCGTTGGCCCATGAAGGGGATTTCGGCAAAACGGAAGCCTGGTACATATTGGACGCCGAGCCGGGAGCGAGGGTGATCCACGGCCACACGTTTGCCGACAGGGAGCAGTACTACCGGGCGATTGCGCAAAAACGGGTGAAAGAATACCTCAAATACCGGGACGTGAAAAATGGCGACTTTATTTTCGTGCCTTCCCGCACTTTGCATGCCCTGTTAAAAGGGACGACGGTGATTGAGATCCAACAATCGTCCGATGTTACCTACCGGGTATACGATTGGGACCGGGTCGATGAGAGCGGCAACCCGCGACAGCTCCACATCGACAAAGCGGCGGACGCAATGCGGTACGGAGATGCCGGGGAATCCCCTGCGCCTGTGCCGGAAACGATCCATTCCGGCGACCGCTATGAACACCGGCGTTTGTGCCAATGCCCTTATTTCGCGATTGAAAAGTTGGATCTCAAAACTTCCGACCCGCTCCCCCTGTCCCAGGCGAAGGCGGGGAACCCCGAGATTCTGATCGCGGCGGAGGGCAAAGGGGAGCTTGTCTGCGGGACGGAACGGCTCCCGTTAAAACAGGGGGACACGATTCTGATTCCGAGTGACGCCAAGCAGTATCTTGTTTCAGGCGAGAATTTATCTTTGTTGCGTGCCTGGTATTAGCCAACTGAAACGGGTGTCTTTGTCCACTTCCATGACCAACCCGAGCATGGTGGATGTCGGTAGGCTTTCTAAGGATTTGCTTTAACAGTATAATCAGGTAAGAGTTGGAACTATATAAAAATGAATTGCAAAGGAGTTGTTGCCGGATGTACGATATTGCCATTATCGGAGCGGGACCCGCAGGTGCAAGCGCCGCCCTGTTTGCCGCAAAGGCCGGGAAGAAAACGCTTGTGATTGACAATGACCAAAGCATTACAAAACGCGCCTGGATGGAAAATCACTATGGCGTTATGGAAATTTCGGGACCGGATCTTCTGGAAACGGGGAAAAAACAGGCGTTGAAATTCGGGGCGGAGCTGGTGAACGGGAAAGCGCAAAACATCGTCAAAACGGACAAAGGTTTCCGAATTGAGACCGAGAATGAACAATTCGAAGCTTTGCACGTCATTCTGGCAACCGGTGTGGCGACTGACCTGGCGGAAAAAATCGGCCTGAACACGAAGCCCGCCACGGAACCCCGGATCAAGACCGTCATCGATGTGGACGCGAACGGCAAGACAAATGTCGAGGGGATCTGGGCTGCAGGAACGGTGGCCGGCGTCAGCGTTCATACGATTGTGACGGCGGGGGACGGGGCAAGGGTCGCCATCAACATCATCAGCGAATTGAACGGGGAACGGTATGTGGATCATGACGTATTGAAATCGTAAAGGGGCTGAATGCCCCTTTTTAATTTCCTTTTTGTACCATTCTAAGTTTTTGGAATTGCACAGAGGCAGCGGACAGGTCATTTTCAGCCGCGGTCAAGCATAGACATGACTAGGGACAAACGATACGAAAAAGGGGTGGCACTCGGTGCAAAAGACCAACTGGCACACACTGGGCGTCCCGGAATGCCTTCGGCTCACTGAGACGACCGTCAACGGCATCTCCCGGAAAGAGGCGGAAGAGCGGCGGCGGCGATACGGAGAAAACCGTTTGTCCGAGGGGGAACGGGTGTCCCTGCTGTCGCTGTTTTTCGATCAATTCCGGGATTTTATGGTTCTGGTGTTGATGGCCGCCACGCTGATTTCGGGGCTGCTCGGCGAGTATACCGATGCGGTTACGATTATTGCCATCATCGTGGTCAACGGAATTCTCGGTTTTCTGCAGGAGGTTCGCGCCGAGCGTTCGCTGGCATCCCTCAAACAACTGGCCGCCCCGACAGCCCATGCCGTCCGGGATGGAAAAAAAGTGACGATTCCGGCTTCCGAACTGGTGCCGGGTGACATTGTGCAGCTCGAGAGCGGCGACCGCGTACCGGCCGACCTGCGGTTGATCCGCTGTCAGTCGCTGGAGATCGAGGAGTCTTCCTTAACCGGGGAATCGCTTCCGGTCGCAAAAATCACGGAGCCGATCGACGACCCGCACGCGGGTGTGGGCGACCGCCGCAATATGGCGTACATGGGCACCATGGTGACGCGAGGCAAAGGTGTCGGGGTGGTGGTCGCCACCGGCATGGATACGGAAATGGGTCTGATCGCCGATTTGATCCAAACGGCGGAAGACACCGAGACCCCACTGCAAAGACGGCTTGAACAGTTGGGCAAAATCCTGGTCTATGTGGCGCTGGCGATTACATTGGTGGTCGTTGTCACCGGGGTCTTGCACGGGCACGGGATTTACGAGATGTTCCTGGCCGGCGTTTCCCTGGCGGTGGCGGCGATACCGGAGGGACTGCCGGCGATTGTCACGATCGCCCTTGCCCTTGGCGTACAGCGCATGATCAAGCGACGGGCGATTGTGCGAAAGCTTCCTTCCGTTGAGACGCTTGGTTGCGCTTCGGTGATCTGTTCCGACAAGACGGGGACTTTGACGCAGAATATGATGACCGTGCAACAGGTGTGGGTAAGCGGGCAGTTTTACGACATAACGGGGTACGGATTTGAACCGGAAGGTGAGTTCCAATTGTCCGGCAAAAAAGTCGACCCCCGCAAGCGCGATGATTTGCGGCGCCTGCTGGAGATCGCGGCGCTGTGCAACAACGCGGAATTGACGCGGGAAAAAAACCCAAAAGGCGAGGCGCGCTGGACGGTTTCCGGAGACCCGACGGAAGGGGCCCTGCTGGTAATGGCTGCGAAAACGGGAATTACGCCGGAGCGGCTGGCGGAAGCGGAACAGCGCCTGGACGAACTCCCGTTTGATTCGAACCGCAAAATGATGTCGGTGCTGACAAGGAATCAGGCGGGGCAGTTCCACCTGCTGGTCAAAGGGGCTCCCGATGTGCTGCTCGACCGCTGTTCTCATATTCTGGTGGACGGCAAAGCCGTTCCGATGAGCGTTTCATTAAGAAGAGCGGTGGCGCAGGCGAATGAATCGATGGCGGCGGGGGCGCTCCGCAACCTGGGTATCGCTTATCGCCCGGTCCGGGACCCTGCCGAGATCCGTGTTCCGAACCCGGAAAAAGGGCTGATTTTTCTCGGATTGGCGGGAATGATCGATCCGCCCCGTCCGGAAGTTTACCAGGCGATTGCAAAGTGCAAGCGGGCGGGTATCAAGACGGTGATGATCACGGGCGACCATCAGGCCACGGCGGAGGCGATCGCGCGCCAGATCGGAATTCTCCCGCCGGGCGGACTGGTCGTGAACGGAGCGCAGTTGAACGCGATGTCGGACAAGGAACTGCAGGAACGGGTGGAAGACATCTACGTGTATGCCCGGGTGTCGCCGGAACACAAGCTGCGCATCGTCAAAGCGCTGCAGCAAAACGGGCACGTCGTCGCCATGACGGGGGACGGCGTGAACGACGCCCCGGCGATCAAAGCGGCTGATATCGGAATCGCGATGGGCCGGACGGGCACCGATGTGGCGAAGGAAGCGTCCGCTCTGGTACTGTCGGATGACAATTTTGCAACGATTGTGGCGGCGATTGAAGAAGGACGCGGCATTTACGACAACATCCGGAAATTTGTGCGGTACCTGCTGGCCTCCAACGTCGGTGAGATTCTGGTGATGTTCCTGGCGATGCTGGCAGGATTGCCGCTGCCGCTCTTGCCGATTCAAATCCTCTGGGTGAACCTGGTGACCGACGGCCTGCCGGCGATTGCCCTGGGAGTCGACCCGCCCGAGAAAAACATTATGCAGAAGCGTCCGCGCAATGTCAAAGAAAGCATTTTTGCCCGTGGTGTCGGACAGAAGATTTTGACGCGGGGAGTGTTGATCGGGGTTGTCACGCTGGCCGTGTTTTGGCTGACGTATGCGGACGATCCGAACAATCTCGTGAAAGCGCAAACGATGGCGTTCTCCACGCTGGTCATGGCGCAGTTGATCCAGGTGTTTGACTGCCGGAGCGTCGAAGGCGGGATCTTTTCGCGCAACTTTTTTGAAAACCCGTGGCTGATCGCGTCCGTGGCAATCTCCGCGCTGTTGTTGTTGGGAGTGATTTACATTGAACCGTTGCAGCCGATTTTTAAGACGGTGCCACTAAATCTGCTGGATTGGGTTATCGTGATGACGGCCGCCGCGATTCCGACTTTCTCGTTGGCCGCCCGCCGCGCCACAAACCGGATGGCCCGCCGTTCGCGCATGGCTTACAACCGTTAATATAAATTTGAAATGGACCCTACCGCATGCGGGCGGTAGGGTTTTTGCCCGCCGAGAAGCTTGTGCGCGATATCATGCAATACTTAGAAATCTTTAGATAATAAAAGAAAATGGAAGGGTAACTTGTCTAATACACCCGATTTGCAGTAAAATAAGAAGCACGGAAAGAAGGGATTTCCATTGATTAGGAGCATGACCGGTTACGGTCGCGGAGAAGCGGTTCAGGACGGGTATCGGGCCGTGGCCGAACTGAAAGCGGTCAACCACCGGTATTCGGAGATCAATGTGCGGATATCCCGCGAGTTTCTCGCTTTCGATGACCTGATCAAAAAGCTGGTGGCGGAAAAGATCCGCCGGGGGCGGGTTGAAGCGTACATAACCTTCGAGCAATTGTCGGGAAGCGCGGCGGACATCGTCGTCAACGAGCAACTGGCACGGGAGATCAAGCGGACCGGCGACCGTCTGGCGGGCGAGTTGGGGTTGGAGCACGGCCTGTCAATTGCTCAGTTACTGCAATTTGAAGGCGTTGTTCAAATCAAACAGGCGGTTGCGGATCCGGGACGGGTCGAACGGGTGATCAGCCTTGCGGTGGCTGAAGCAGTGCAGGGGTTGCTGGATATGAGAGCCCGGGAAGGGGAGCAATTGGCGGCCGATTTTTTGAAACGGCTTGACAAATTGAGCCGGTTGGTCGACCGGATGGCCGAGCGGAGCCCGCATGTCGTCGCAGATTACAGGGAGCGATTATACAAGCGCCTACAGGAATGGCTCAACGGCCAAGCGGAACTTGACGAATCCCGCCTGGTTACGGAAGTTGCGATTTTTGCCGAGCGGGCCAATATTGATGAGGAACTGGTCAGGCTCAGGAGCCATATCAAGCAGTTTGCCGCCGCGTTGCAGTTTGCGGAGCCGGTTGGGCGGAAACTCGATTTTCTGGTACAGGAGATGAACCGGGAAGTGAACACCATCGGCTCCAAGTCGAACGATCTGGCCCTTTCCCGGCTTGTGGTCGAGGCCAAAAGCGTCCTGGAGCAGATACGGGAGCAAGTGCAAAATGTCGAATAGTTATGCGAGGAGGAGTCCTATGAGCATCAAACTGATCAATATCGGATTCGGAAACATCGTTTCCGCAAACCGCATCATCTCGATCGTTTCGCCCGAATCCGCCCCCATCAAAAGAATCATTCAAGAAGCCCGGGACCGTGGCATGCTGATCGACGCGACCTACGGACGGCGCACCCGCGCGGTGATTATCACCGACAGCGACCATATCATCCTGTCGGCCGTTCAGCCGGAAACGGTCGCGCATCGCCTGGTGGCCAAAGACAATCAGCAAGACGACGAAGAATAGGGGTATGCAAATGGTGCAAAAAGGGCTGCTGGTCGTCTTGTCGGGTCCGTCCGGTGCCGGCAAGGGGACTGTGTGCAAGGCGCTGTTGCCGATCATGCCGGACATGGCATATTCGATTTCATGTACGACCCGCCAGCCACGGGCAGGAGAAGTGGAGGGAGTCAACTACTTCTTCAAGTCAAAGGAAGAGTTCGAGCGGATGATCCGGGATGACGAACTGCTTGAATGGGCGGAAGTGTACGGAAATTATTACGGAACGCCGGTTCGCTATGTCGAAGACAAGTTGGCGGCCGGTCAGAATGTGCTGCTGGAGATCGATATCCAGGGCGCTTTGCAGGTGAAAAAGAAGTATCCGAACGGCGTGTTCATTTTTCTGATTCCGCCGTCGCTGGAGGAATTGAAGAGGCGTATACTCGGCCGCGGTTCCGAAACGGAAGAGTCGTTCAAGCTCCGGTTTGGTTCCGCCGCCGAAGAGATGAGCCATATCAACGAATACGATTATGTGGTGGTCAATGACGAGGTGGACAATGCGGTCGACCGCATTCGCTCCATCATTTACGCCGAGTTGTGTTCGGTGAAACGCAATCGGGAATATTACAACAAGCTGATTCGGGAGGGACAAAAAAATGTTGTATCCTTCGATTGACGCTTTGATGGAGAAAGCGGACAGCAAATATTTTCTCGTGGTGGCGGCAGCCAAACGGGCACGCCGGTTGCAGGAGGGAGCCGAGCCGCTGGTTGATGTTCCGTCCAACAAGCATGTTACGATTGCATTGAATGAGATCTGTCAGGACAAGATCCGATACGTCCGCACGAAAGAAGGAATCAAATAATTCGCGAAACAACCTGAGCAGGTTGTTTCTTTGTTTGTTTCCTTTTTTGCGTTGGACGACGTTCGATTTTCGGGTTGCCGCGAGGAGTGATGGTCATGCAGGGCAAAGTGATCCTGGTGGGGGTCACCGGGGGAATTGCCGCGTATAAAACGGCCGGGCTTTGTTCCGCTCTCGTAAAACAGGGAGCGATGGTGCACGTCATAATGACCGAATCCGCTACGAAATTCGTTGCGCCGTTGACGTTCCAAAGCCTTGTGAAAACCCCTGTTGTTACCGATATTTTTACGGAGCCGGATCCGGCGGAAATCAGCCATATCGCTTTGGCTGACAAAGCGGAGCTCGTGGTAGTGGCGCCGGCGACCGCCAATATGATCGCGAAAGCCGCTTACGGTTTGGCGGACGACATGCTGTCGACGACGATCCTTGCCACCCGCGCCCCGGTTTTGTTTGCGCCCGCCATGAACGTCAATATGTACAACAATCCGGTGGTTCAGGAGAATCTGACACGATTGCGGAGCCGCGGACACCTGATCGCCGAGCCGGGAGAAGGACCGCTTGCCTGCGGCTATACCGGCAAAGGACGGTTGCCGGAACCGGAAGAGCTGTTGGAAGTGATCCGGGCGGTCCTGGAACGAAAGCGGGACATGCTGGGACTTAGGGTGCTAGTGACCGCCGGCGGCACACGGGAGCGAATCGACCCGGTCCGGTATCTCACCAATGATTCCAGCGGAAAAATGGGCTTTGCGCTCGCGGCGGCGGCCGCCGGTCGCGGTGCGAACGTCACTCTTGTATCTGCCGTTACGGGACTGACACCTCCGCCGAACGTGAAAGTCGTGCCGGTGGAATCCGCGCTCGACATGTACCATACGGTGTTAAGCTTGTTGCCGGAACAGGACGTGATCATCAAGGCTGCGGCGGTCGCGGATTATCGCCCGGCGGTCGCGGCCGACCGCAAAATGAAGAAAACAAACGAGCGATTGACGATCGAATTGGTCCGCAATCCGGACATCCTTGCGGAAATTGGCGCCCGGAAAACGCCGCGGCAAGTGGTTGTCGGCTTTGCGGCGGAAACCGACGATGTCGAAGCAAACGCTTTTGCCAAACTTCGCAAAAAAAATGCGGATCTGATTGTGGCAAACGACGTTTCACGGGAAGGGGCGGGGTTTGTGGCGGATACGAACATCGTGTCGCTGATCCGGCCGGACCGGCCGGTCCGGCATTTGCCGCAAATGAGCAAACGGGACGTGGCGGAAGCGATTTTGGATGAGATTCTGACCATTCGCAACGGGCTCCCGCCTGGCGGGAAGGTGTAGCCATGAACTTGCAATCCGGTCTGAAGTTTGCCGAAGTGATCGTCGACGTGCGTGCGCGGGAAGTGGACCGTCCTTTTCACTATCGGATTCCCGAACGCCATTTGCGGCAGGTTTCCGTCGGCACGCGCGTCATCGTTCCGTTTGGGCCTCGTCAACTGGAGGGGTATGTGGTCGGACTTTCGGATCACGCGGACGTGGACAAAGTCAAAGACATCCTGGAGGTGTTGGACGAGCAGCCGCCGCTGACGGAAGAGTTGGTGAAATTGGCCGACTGGCTGTCGTATCGTTACCTGTCATCGAAAGCCGCTTCCGTGCAGGCGCTGCTTCCCGCCGGCATCCGGGCCAAAACCGCCGTTCGGTTGACGCTGGACGAAAACGTTTTGAAACCGGCGGAGTTTGCAGCGGTTTCCCGCAAACTGACGGCAAAAGAATTGCAGATCTTCCAGGTATTGCGGGAGAGCGCACAACCGGTTTATAAAGACAAACTGTTAAAGGACAACCCCGGCTGGCGAACCTTGCTGCAGCGTTTGATCGGGCAGGGGGTCGTGCGGGAACAACGGGAATTGTCGCAAGGCGTGCAAACGGTCTATGTAAAGGTCGCGAGCTGCACGCTGCCGGAAGCGGATTTTCGAAAAGCGATGGATCAAATTCCGGCACGCGCTTTCAAGCAAAAAGAAGTCGCGCAGTGGATCCGCGCCCACGGCCCGGTGGTTCCCGTACGCGACGCGCTGCGGGCGACCGGCTCGACTTATGCAACCGTGAAGGCACTTGTCCAAAAAGGAATTATCCGGGTGACGGAGGAAGAAGAGCGGCGGGATCCTTACGCAAACCGTTTCCAGGGGCCGTTGGAACAACCCTTGACGTTGACCGATGTGCAACAGCGGGCGTTAAGCGGCATTGTCGCTTCGCTTTCAGCGGGAAAAGCCGACCGGATTCTGCTGCAGGGAGTGACCGGGAGCGGGAAAACGGAGATCTATCTGCAATCGATCGCGGAATGCGTAGCCAGAGGCCGGGAAGCGATCGTCTTGGTTCCCGAGATTTCGCTGACTCCGCAAATGGTGGAGCGGTTTAAACGGCGTTTCGGGGATCAGGTGGCGGTTCTCCACAGCCGCTTGTCGCAGGGGGAACGGTATGACGAGTGGAAGCGGATCCGCCGCAAGGAAGTGTCGATTGCGGTGGGAGCGCGTTCCGCCATTTTTGCACCGTTTGAGAAAATTGGACTTATTATAATTGATGAAGAACATGAATTCTCTTACAAACAGGAAGATCATCCAAAATATCATGCCCGGGAGGTCGCCTGGCAGCGGGCGCTTTCCCACGGCGCCGTACTGCTGCTCGGTTCCGCCACTCCATCGCTGGAAACGCGGCATGCGGTCGAATTGGGACAAGTCCGGCAGATCGTGCTGCCGACCCGTTTTAACAAGAAAGCGCTGCCCAATGTTACAATTGTGGATATGCGGGAGGAATTGCAGGCGGGCAACCGTTCGATGTTTTCCCGCCGTCTGTACCGTGCAATCTCCGAGCGATTAGAGAAGAAAGAACAAATGATTCTGTTTCTCAACCGCCGCGGGCATTCCACCTTTATCCTTTGCCGGAATTGCGGCTATGTGGCACGTTGCCCGCATTGCGACATCACGCTGACGTATCACAACGCCAACGGGTTTGACGTGTTGCGATGCCATTACTGCGGCCACTCCGAACCGTCCGTTGCAAAATGTCCCGCATGCACAAGCCCTCATATCCGGACTTTTGGAACCGGGACGCAGCGGGTGGAAGAGGAACTGCACAAGGTGTTTCCCGCCGCCCGCGTGATCCGGATGGATGTGGACACCACCGGAACAAAGGGCAGTCATGAACGATTGCTGCAGCAATTTCAAGCCGGGGAAGCGGATATCCTGCTTGGCACCCAGATGATCGCAAAAGGGTTGGATTTTCCAAGAGTATCGCTGGTCGGCGTGATCACAGCCGACACATCCCTGAACCTGCCGGATTTCCGGGCTTCCGAACGCACGTTTCAACTGTTGACGCAAGTTGCCGGCCGGGCGGGACGGCATGAAACGGAAGGAGACGTCATCGTGCAGACGTATCATCCGGATCACTATGCGATACAGTATGCGGTAACCCAAAATTATGAAGCGTTTTACCGGCGGGAAATCGAGATCCGGCGAACGCTGGAAAATCCACCGTTTTGCGAATTGGCCGTTTTTACGGCCCAGCACAAACGGCAGACGAAAGCCGAACAATTGATCCGGGGGCTTGAAAAACGGCTGCGGGCGCGATTCCAACATTTTCCGGACGTCGAGGTGCTTGCCGCGTGTCCGGCGCCGCTGGCCAAGCTGCAGGGCAAATACCGTTACCATCTCGGGATAAAGTTCCGCGATTTTACCGGCGTGCAGCGGGACTTGTTGGAGGGATACCTGGAATATTCCCGTTTGGCGCGGCAGGAAGAAGGCACGCTGACGGTTGACGTGAACGCGCAAATGCTTTTGTAACGCGCAGCAACAGGAGGGATACTGATGGCGATTCGCATGATTCGCTTGGAAGGCGATCCGGTATTGCGCGAAGTCGCGAAACCGGTTCCGCAAATTACAAAAAACATTTTGAAACTGCTGGACGACATGGCGGAAACGATGTACGACGCGGAAGGTGTCGGCCTTGCGGCGCCGCAGGTCGGCATCTCGAAACGGGTGATCGTGATGGATTGCGGCGACGGATTGATCGAGATGATCAACCCGGAAATCATTTCAAAAGAAGGGGAGCAGATCGGGCCGGAAGGATGCTTGTCGATTCCTGGCGTTACGGCGGAAATCGCCCGTGCGAACAAGGTGGTGGCGAAAGGGCTGAACCGTCACGGGGAGGAGATTATCGTCGAAGGGGAAGGGCTGCTCGCCCGCTGCATCCAGCATGAAATCGACCATCTGAACGGAATTTTGTTTACCGATTACGTCAACCCCGCCAACCTCTTAAAAAACAAGCGGTAAGCGAGTGAATCGGCGCCGCTTGGTCGGCAGAGACTATGTTTTGGAATGGAGGCGGGAGGATGCGCATCATTTTCATGGGAACTCCCGATTTTGCAGTTCCCAGCTTACACGCTTTGCTTGCCGGCGGGTACGATATCGCCTGTGTCGTGACGCAACCGGACCGGCCGAAGGGAAGAGGCAGACAGTTGCTGCCTCCGCCTGTAAAAACGGTCGCTTTGGCGAAAGGGTTGCCCGTTTTTCAACCGGAGAAGATCCGCTCGCAGGAGGCGCTTGATTATTTGGCGAGTTTGCAGCCCGATTTGCTTGTCACAGCCGCTTACGGTCAGCTGCTTCCCGCGCGTTTGCTGGACATGCCGCGGCTTGGCTGCATCAATGTGCACGCTTCGCTTTTGCCCCGCCACCGGGGAGGCGCGCCGATCCACCGTGCGATCATCAACGGGGACAAAGAATCGGGCGTGACGATCATGCGCATGGTGCAGGTGCTGGATGCGGGCGGTATGCTGGCGCAGGTGCGGGTGCCGATTGACGAGAAAGATACGGTCGGCACTCTGCATGACAAACTGGCGGCAGCGGGTGCCAGGCTCCTGCTGGAAACGCTCCCGAAGCTTGCGGACGGAACCGTTACGGAGACGCCGCAAGACGAATCGCTGGCTACATATTCACCGAACCTGACGCGGGACGACGAATGGATCGACTGGTCCAAGAATGCCCGGGCGATTTACAATCAGGTGCGCGGCCTCAATCCGTGGCCGGTCGCTTTTACCAAATTGAATGGAAAAATTTTGAAAATCTGGTGGACCGAAATCGTCGATGAACACCGGATCACGGGTGAACTTCCCGGCACCGTCTTGGCGGCGACGAGAGATGCGATCGTGGTTCAAACGGGGGAAGGCACCCTTGCGATCAAAGAATTGCAGCCGGAAGGGAAGCGGAGAATGAGCGCGGAGGAACTGTTGCGGGGACAAACTGTGGAGGCGGGGAATCGATTTGACGACGCAAACCCGGAACCGTAACCGGAAAATCAACGCCAGGGAGTTGGCGCTGCAGGTCTTGCTGGCGGTGGACGAACAGTCCGCCTACAGCAATTTGGCGCTGCAAGCCGCTTTGGCGAAACATGCGCTTGCCGCAAACGACAAAGCGCTTGTGACGGAAATCGTCTACGGAACCGTTCAACGTTTGAATACGCTCGATTACCGCTTGCAACCTTTTTTAAAACAACCCCTCGCGAAATTGGACGCCTGGGTGCGCAATCTTTTGCGGTTAAGCGTCTATCAGATCGATTATCTTGACCGGATTCCGTCCTTTGCCGTCATCCATGAAGCGGTGGAAATCGCCAAGCGCCGCAATCCGGGATTGGCCGGTT
The DNA here is from genome assembly GCF_058273125.1 of Effusibacillus sp. SKA8. Lineage (NCBI taxonomy): Bacteria > Bacillati > Bacillota > Bacilli > Caryophanales > Alicyclobacillaceae > Effusibacillus > Effusibacillus sp. SKA8. The sequence continues at coordinate 49,272 of NZ_JBZCSF010000001.1, forward strand.
TTGTAAATGCCGTCCTGCGCAATTTGTTGCGGGCGGGAAGCCCGGAGTTTCCAGCGTTTGCAACAGAGCCTTTGCGCCATCTGGCGCTGGTTCACTCCCACCCCGAATGGTTGGTACGGGAATGGACCGAGCAATACGGAATCGAGGAAACGGCCAAAATCTGCGCTGCCAACAACGGGCGGCCGTCCCTGTCGCTTCGTGTCAACCGGCTGCGGGCGACGAGGGAAGAAGTACTGGAATCGCTTGCCAAGGAAGGAGTGCAAGCGCGTCCTTCCCAAGTCTCCCCCGACGGGATTGTGCTGCTGGCTGGAGTCGATGTGGCGGCATTGGGCGTCTTTCGGGAAGGGCTCTGTACGGTTCAGGATGAAAGTTCGATGCTGGTGGCCCTTTGCCTGAACCCGCAGCCGGGCATGCGGATCTTGGACGCTTGTGCCGCGCCTGGCGGTAAAACCACGCATTTGGCGGAACGCATGAACGATCAGGGAGAGATCGTCGCAGCCGACATTCACGAACATAAATCCGCGTTGATCCGAAATGCGACAGAGCGTCTCGGACTGCGATCGGTTCGGACGGTCTCCGGGGATGTCCGGCAGTTGCTGCCGGAATTGGGACAATTTGACGCGATCCTGCTCGACGCACCCTGTTCCGGTTTTGGCGTGATCCGCAGAAAACCGGATATCAAATGGCGCAAAACCCCGCAGGATGTAACGGAAGTGAGCGAAATGCAAGCGGACCTGATCCGGAAAACCGCCGGCGCCCTCGAACCCGGCGGCGTGCTGGTGTACTCGACCTGCACGATAGAACGGCAGGAAAACGAAGACATTATACGAAATTTTTTAAAAGAGCGATCCGATTTTCAAATCGAATCGGTCCGCTCGTTTTTGCCGGGGATTGTGGCTGACAAAGCCGTTGCGCCTGTAGGGTGGGTGCAGGTGTTGCCTCACCATTTCGGCACGGACGGATTTTTTATATGCAGATTACGGAAAATGTAGGAACAGGGGGTGGTTGCGATCGGGACGATGGTTGAGCCGGGGGGACCGAAACGGCAATTGTATGACATGCGGTTGGACGAAATGGAGCGCTTTGTGTCGGAACTGGGCCAGCCTAGGTTTCGCGCCAAACAGATCTGCCATTGGTTATATAAAAAGCGGGCGGCGACAATCGACGAAATGACCGATTTGCCGGCGGCGTTCCGGGAAGTGTTGAAAGCGCAGGCGGTAATGGGAACCATGCAGGAAATCACCCGCCAGACGTCGAAGGACGGAACGGTTAAACTCCTGTTGGAACTGCACGACGGCAGCACTGTCGAAACGGTTTTGATGCGGCATCAGTACGGCAATTCCGTTTGCGTTTCCACGCAGGTGGGATGCCGTATGGGGTGTACGTTCTGCGCGTCGACTCTCGGAGGGCTTGTCCGGAACCTGACGGCCGGTGAGATTGTCGAGCAAGTCCTGTTTTTTCAACGCATGTTGGATGCCGAGGGGCAGCGCGTTTCGTCCGTCGTTTTGATGGGATCGGGCGAGCCGCTGGAGAATTACGATGCGGCGATGAAGTTTATCGATATTATCACTTCGCCGGAATCGTTGAACATCGGTGCCCGCCACATTACGGTATCGACCAGCGGATTGGTCCCGGCCATCCGGAGACTCGCCGATGAAAAGCGGCAAATTACGCTGGCGATTTCGCTGCACGCGCCGTTTGACGAACTGCGAACCTCAATGATGCCGATCAACCGGGCGTGGAACATCGGGCAATTGATGGACGCCTGCCGCTATTACTGGGAGCAGACGGGACGCAGGCTGACGTTTGAATATGCGCTAATCGGCGGAGTGAACGACGACTTGCGGCATGCACGCGCTTTGGCGGACCTATTGAACGGTCTTTTGTGTCATGTCAATTTGATTCCCGTCAACTACGTGCCGGAGCGAAATTATAAGCGTACTCCGAAAGAAAAGATCCGGGCTTTTGTCGCTGAACTGAATCGCCTGGGGGTCAACGCTACGGTGAGACGGGAGATGGGGCATGACATTTCGGCCGCTTGCGGACAATTGCGGGCGGAACAGGGGAGAAGCTAGGGGTGAGTCGAATGGAATATGCGGCCAAAAGCCATGTCGGGTTAGTGCGGCAAATCAACGAGGACGAGTTCGCTCTCCACATGGATGTCGGTCACTATCAGATCGTTCTCGTAGCGGACGGGATGGGCGGTCATTTGGCGGGGGAAATCGCTTCGTCGATTGCGGTGGAGGTCATAGGCCGCGAACTGTGCGACAAGCTGCAGGGCAAGTCGGAAGCGGAAGCGGAACCCGACTTGAGCGATTATATTGTGGAAGCGATCTTGCGGGCGAATGAGGAGATTTATCATCGCGGGCGGAGTACAAGCGGGTATTCCGGGATGGGGACGACCATCGTCGCGGGGATCGTCAGTCCCCGTTCGATCACGATCGGCTATATCGGCGACAGCCGCGGGTATCTGATTACAAAAAGCGAAATCAGGCAATTGACCGACGACCATTCGCTTGTCAACGAATTGTTCAAAAACGGGCAGTTGACTGAGGATGAAGTCAATTCCCATCCGCAGAGAAACATTTTGACGCGGGCATTGGGGACAGATCTGAAGGTAGAGGTTGATTTGCTGGTGACCCCCTGGGAAGAAGGGGACATTCTGCTGCTTTGCACCGACGGCTTGACGAACCTTGTCAGCGACGGGGAGATCGGACAAATCATGAACCGGGAAGGCAAGCTGCAGGATAAGATCGACCGGCTCGTCGAACGCGCCCTCGAGGAAGGCGGTAATGATAATATTACCGTTGTCGCGTTGCAAAATACAGTTCCGCAAAGACGGGGTGAGACGCTGTGATCGGAAAAAAACTGGCCAATCGGTACGAGATACTGGATCGCATCGGCGGAGGCGGAATGGCCATTGTGTATCGCGCTTTGGACACCGTTTTAAACCGTTACGTATCGGTGAAAGTCCTGCGTCCGCAGTTTGTCGCGGATGAAGAGTTTGTCCGCCGTTTCCGGCGGGAAGCCCAGTCCGCCGCCAGCCTGTCTCACCCGAATGTCGTGAATATCTACGATGTGGGCGTGGAAGAAGAGACCTATTTTATTGTAATGGAATATATCAACGGCAAGACGCTGAAGGAAGTGATCCGGGAACGGGCACCGCTGCCCGTCGCGGAGGCGGTCGATATTGCCAAACAGATTTGTTCGGCACTGCAGCACGCCCACGAACATCAAATCGTGCACAGAGACATCAAGCCGCACAATATTTTGATCGGCAAAGACGGACACGTCAAAGTCACCGATTTCGGCATCGCGAGAGCGGTGACATCCAGCACGATCACCCACAACGGGTCCGTGATCGGCTCCGTGCATTATTTTTCGCCGGAACAGGCGCGGGGAGCCATCACCGATGTCAAATCGGACATTTATTCGCTCGGCGTCGTTTTGTATGAGATGTTGACGGGCGAACTTCCGTTCTCGGGAGAAACGCCGATATCCGTCGCATTGAAGCATCTGCAGGAACATTTTGTCGAGCCCCGGCAGTTAAACCCGAAGATTCCGCAAAGCGTCGAAAACATCATTCTGAAATCGCTTGCCAAGAACCCCGAAGTGCGTTACCAATCCGCCAAGGAAATGTACCGCGACCTTGACCAATCGCTGCAGAATCCGAACGTCGAGAAGTTTGTCGCGCCGGACCCGACCGCGCTGACTCAGCCGACGTTGCAGATTCCGGCTGCCGCGTTGCAGGAACGGCCCTCGGCAACGATGCTGGGCAATGGGGGAACGAAGCGGGAACGGACCGCAGAGCCTAAGAAGCACAATATCTGGAAAATGATCGGAATCGTCGTTGGTCTCCTACTGTTGGGTACCGCAGGTGTCGCCGCCGGGTTTACGCTAATGTCGACCGCGATGGCCGGCAAAGAAGTCGACATGCCGAAGGTGACGGGCATGAGTTATGAGGAAGCTGTCAACGAACTCAAAAAATACGGGTTCAAGGAACAAAACATCAGGCGGGTGGATATGAAAGATTCGGGTGAAGAGGGCCGCGCTCCACTGGAAGCCGGAAAGGTGTTCGAACAGGATCCGGAGCCGAACAAACGGGTGAAAAACAACCGGACCGTCACGCTGAAAGTCAGCACCGGAGTGGAACCGGTCCTGATGCCGAACCTTGTGCGAAAAGACGAGCAAAAGGCAAGGGAAGAGCTGGCGAAAGCACGCATTGACTTGAACAGCGTCAAGTTTGTCAGCGAACCGAGCAAAGAAGTCGAAAAGGGCCTGGTGATCCGCCACGACCCGCAGGCGCAGGTCCCGATCATTCCCGGCCTGACGCAAATTGTCGTCGTCATTTCCGCGGGTCCCGAGAAGACATCCACTCCCGATTTGACCAATCTCACGTATGCCGAGGCGTTGAACAAACTGCAGGCGGCCGGTTTTCAAGTGCAGGTCAACAACGAATTCAGTCTCACGGTTGAAAAGGATCGCGTGATCAAACAGAGTCCGGAGCCGAAACAGGAAGTGGACAAGGGTTCAAAGATCACCCTTTGGGTATCGAAAGGGCTGCCGCCGGACGTGAAAATCCGGCCGTACCAAGTTTTGGTCAGCCCTGACAAGGGAACCGAAGTCACGATCACGATCAAGCAGAAGGATGCCCGGGGGCAACAGATTGTTGTCAACGAAGAAAAGGTAAGTTCTCCGAAACGGTACTCGCTGGAGGTTTATGTCACGCCCACCGTTTCGGGTGAAATCGAAGTCTATGAAAACAACGCGTTAAAGCAAAGACAGGTCATTCCCTATCTGTGATGACGGGAGGAATCGCATGCCGGAAGGAATGGTTGTGAAAGCGCTAGCCGGTTTTTATTACGTGCTGGCGGATGACCGCGTTTATCAGTGCAGAGCCCGCGGCATTTTTAAAAAACGCGGAATCACCCCTCTGGTTGGAGACCGGGTGGAATTCAGCCCGGTTGGGGGACGGGAGGGCGTGATCGGGGAAATTTTTCCACGGTCCGTTGAATTGGTCCGTCCGCCGATTTCCAATGTGGATCAGGCAGTCCTGGTGTTTTCGGTGAAAGAGCCCGAGCTCAACCGTTGGTTGCTGGACCGGATGCTGGTTTTGACGGAAAAGGCAAACATACCGGCCGCAATCCTTCTGACAAAGATGGATCTGCTGGAAAACGGCGAAGACCTGCACCGGGAAATCCGTCCTTATCAAGAAATGGGGTACCCGGTCTGTCCCATCTCGTCGAAACTCGGAACCGGCTTGGAAAACGCGCGTGCTTTGTTCCGGGGCAAGATTTCCGTTTTGGCGGGGCAATCCGGCGTGGGCAAATCGTCTCTTCTGAACGCGCTTTATCCATCGCTTGGTCTGAAAATGGGAGAAGTGTCCCAGAAGCTGGGCCGGGGGCGCCACACGACCCGTCATGTCGAACTGCTTGCGGTGGAACCCGATGCTTTTATCGCGGACACTCCCGGATTCAGCCAGCTTGACTTCGGCGATATGGAACCGGCCGATCTGGACGCCTATTTCCGCGACATTGCCGAACTCAGCCGGCATTGCTATTATCGCGAATGCGAGCATGAGACGGAACACGACTGCGCAGTACGCAAAGCGCTTTCGGAAGGTTCTCTCGACGCGGTCAGATATCAACACTACCTGGAATTTCTGAAGGAAATCCGGGAAGCGAAAGAAGGAAGGTATTCTTAGATGGTCAAGATAGCGCCTTCGATTTTGTCTGCCGATTTCGCCAGACTGGCGGACGAAATCCAGGTTATTGAAAAGGGCGGGGCGGATTATGTCCATGTCGACGTGATGGACGGGCACTTTGTCCCCAACCTGACGATCGGACCGTTGATCGTCGCTGCAATTAAACCGCACACCCGGCTGCCGCTGGATGTTCATCTGATGATCGAGCAGCCGGACCGTTACATACCGGATTTTGTGAAAGCGGGAGCGGATATCGTGTCCGTTCATGTTGAAGCATGCCCGCATCTGCACAGAACCGTCCAGTTGATCAAATCGCTGGGTGCCAAAGCATCGGTTGCGCTCAATCCGCATACGCCGCTGGCGATGATTGAGCATATGCTCTCCGAATTGGACATGGTCCTCCTGATGACTGTAAATCCCGGTTTCGGCGGGCAAAAATTTATCGAAGCGGTTGTGCCGAAAATCCGCTCTTTACGCCGGATGCTGGAGGCGTCCAACCTGCCGCAGGTCGATATCGAGGTCGATGGGGGGATCAATCCCGTGACATCGGTTGCCGTGCGGGAAGCGGGGGCAAACGTTCTGGTTGCCGGGTCGGCCGTTTACGGCGCGGCGGATCCGGCGGCGGCCATCCGACGCATACGCGGCGGCCAATCGGCATAAGATTGCTTTAATCTGGCACATTTTAAGGGCGCGGGAATATATATAGTAGCGACGGTAAAATCGCCCACGGGCGGTACAGATTTTTTAACCCGCCTCAGGCGGCAATTCGGATGGGGACGGATTTACACTATTGAGGAGGGGTCACATTGCGTTTTTATACCATCAAACTGCCCAGGTTTCTCGGAGGCATCGTAAAAGCAATGTTGAATGTGTTCCAGAAGAAAGATTAGGAAAGCAAAAACGCGCGATTGTTTCAGATCGCGCGTTTCACTTTGCCTGCTTTCAAGCAGCGGGTACATACACGAATCCGTTTCACCGCACCGTTTACCTCGGCACGGACACGTTGAATGTTGGGCAACCAACGGCGCTTGGTCAAGATATGGGAATGGGAAATCTGATTCCCTGTTTTCGGGTCTTTTCCGCAAACTTCGCAACGCTTGGCCATGGACTGCACCTCCTCGCATAAGACTGACTTGCTTATCTTACCATAGAGAACAGGAGCCTTGCAAGACGACTTTTCCTTTGCCACTATTTGTAGTAGAATTATGGTGCCGCTTGGGTGCATTTTTGGAGGTGCTCGACATGCCAAAAGTAGTGCAGAACGAATTGGGCAAGATTGCAATAGCGGAAGATGTGATTGCCACGATCGCCGGCTTTGCGGCGTTGGACTGTTACGGCCTGGTGGGAATGGCATCCCAGAAAAAGGTCAAAGACAGCATCAGTGAACTGTTGGGGCGGGACAATCCGGGCCGCGGCGTCGAAGTTCACATTCACGATGACCGCCTGATTGTCGATTTGCATATTATCGTCAGTTACGGCACCAAAATTTCAGTCGTGGCCAACAATGTGATGGAAAAGGTGAAATACACGCTGGAAAACAGCCTGGGAGTGGAAGTGGATCAGGTCAATGTCATTGTTCAGGGCGTCCGGGTGAATGGCGACAGGTAAGGAGGATACTATGGAGCACAAGCATTTGGACGGTGCGCTGTTTGTGCAAATGGTGCTTGCCGGACACCAAAGCCTCGAGAGCAACAAACAGAAAGTCAACGCGTTAAATGTTTTTCCCGTCCCGGATGGCGACACGGGCACGAACATGAGCCTGTCGCTTGCGTCTGGGGTCGATGAAATGCGGAAAGCGGCGAACCAGCCTTTAAATAAAGTGGCGGAATCGCTGGCCACCGGTTTGTTAATGGGCGCCCGCGGCAATTCGGGCGTTATATTGTCGCAATTGTTTCGCGGTTTTGCGAAAGCGGTATCAAAGACGGAGCAGGCGGATGCCAAGCTGTTTGCGGAGAGTTTGCAATCCGGGGTGACGACCGCCTACAACGCGGTGGTCAAGCCTGTGGAAGGAACGATCCTGACCGTTGCGAAAGATTCCGCGAAAGCGGCTGTGCAAGCGGCACGTTCCGGGAACGCGACGATCCGGTCCGTCATGGCAGCCGCAGTGAGGGAAGCGGAACGTTCCCTGCAAAAAACCCCGGATCTGCTTCCCGCGCTCAGGCAGGCAAACGTGGTCGATTCGGGCGGACAAGGCCTTGTGTATATTTTTCAAGGGTTTCTTGCCGCTTTGAGCGAAGAGCGGATCAAGGAACCGCCGTCGATTGAGGATGTGCCTGTCACGGGACCGATTCCGCACGGAATGCCGGGTCCCCGGGCGGCGTTTGTCGAGCAGGCGGAAGAGTTCGGGTACTGCACGGAATTCATCATCCGTTTGGAGCAACCGCCGGATTCGGAACGGGATGTGGAGGAACGGGTGCGCGACGCCCTGCTGAAATACGGGGATTCGATGCTTGTAGTGGCGGCCAACGATCTCGTTAAAGTTCATATCCACGCCCTCCGTCCGGGGCAGGTGCTGGAAGAAGCGATGAATTTCGGTGCCTTGACACGCATCAAAATCGACAATATGACGGAGCAGCATCACAACCTGAAAAATGATTATGACGAAACCGGACCGGTTTCCCCTGCAGGGCGCCAGCCTTACGGTTTTGTGGCTGTTGCGGCCGGCTCCGGAATGGCCGACATATTTAAGAGTCTCGGTGTGGCTCAGATTGTGGAGGGCGGCCAAACGATGAACCCGAGTACGGAGGACATCGTCAAGGCTGCGGAAAACCTGAATGCGGATCATGTTTTTGTGCTGCCCAACAATTCCAATATCGTGATGACCGCCGAACAGGCAAAAGCGGTGTTGGGCGAGCGGATCCACGTCATTCCCACCAAGACGATCCCGCAGGGGATCGCGGCTGTCCTCGCCTTTGATCCCGATCATGGTGCGGACGTCAACGAAACCAGAATGAAAGAAGCCGCGAACCGAATCAAGACGGGACAAGTTACCCGCGCCGTCCGCGACTCCCGTTTCCAGGATTTTGACATCAAGGAAGGAGACTATATGGGGCTGGCGGAAGGTGAAGTGGTTGCGGTCGGGTCGGAGCTGGAGTTGACGGCGGTTTCCCTGCTTGAGAAAATTGTCGACGACAAATCCGAAATCATCGCTGTTTTTTACGGCGAAGAGATTGCCAAAGAGCAGGCCGAAAAAATGGTTCACTTGCTGGCCGAGCGGTTTAAAAACTGCGAGTTTGAGCTGCATTACGGCGGACAACCGCTGTATCCGTATCTATTTTCTGTTGAGTAGGTCGAGTGGCGATGACTTCGTTGCAATCTCCTGTCAGCCATATCGCCGGGGTGGGTCCCTCCAGGGAGAGGGATCTGGCCCGGCTTGGCGTCTATACGGTGGAAGATCTGATTCACTATTATCCGTTTCGCTATGAAGACCGCACCGTTCAGCCGGGACAATCCCTGGAGCACGACACCCGCGTCACCGTGCAGGCGGTTGTGCAGGCTCCGCCAGAGGTGCGTCACAAAGGGCGGAGATCGGTCATGACGGTGCAAGTGAAAACGGATGACGGGACGCCGATGGTGGCGGTCTGGTTCAATCAACTGTTTCTCCGCGACAAACTGCGGCCGGGAAGCAAAATCACGTTAACCGGCAAATATGACGCCAGACGCCGAAGTCTGGCGGTCGCCCATTACGAATTCGGGCAAACCGGGCAGTCGATCCACAGCAATCGGCTTGTCCCGATCTATGAAGTGCGCGGCGAACTTACCCCGAAGGTGCTGCGATCGATCCTCAGCAAAGCGTTAAAACGGTTTGCGCCGCAAATTCCCGAAATCCTTCCCCACAGCCTCATCGCAAAGTACAAGTTGATCCCGAAGAGCGACGCGCTCTTGCAGATTCATCTGCCGAAAGACGGGGAAGCTTTGCGGCAAGCCCGGCGGCGCTTGGTGTTCGAGGAGTTTTTTTTGTTCCAGTTGAAACTGCAGGCGTTTCGCCATTTGCACAAACATGACCGGCCAGGTGTGGCGCACGCTTTTACCAAAGGGCAGTGGGCCGATTTTCTCCGCGTTTTGCCGTTTGCATTGACTGCCGGACAAAAAAGGGTGATTCGCGAAATTCTGCTCGATATGCGCTCGCCGCGCCCGATGAATCGTTTGCTGCAAGGGGACGTTGGCTCCGGCAAAACCATCGTCGCGTTTTGTGCGATGTACGCCGCGTACCTGTCCGGCTATCAAGCGGCGATGATGGTTCCTACGGAAATCCTGGCCGAGCAGCATTACGAATCGGCCGCTCGTTTGCTGGAACCTCTGGGGCTTCGCATCGGTCTTTTGACCGGCAGCGTGAAGGAGAAGGAACGCAAAGAGCTATTGGACAAGCTCGGCAGGGGGGAAACGGACATTGTGATCGGTACCCACGCGCTGTTGGAAGAAGGAGTGGAGTTTGCCAATCTAAGTCTGGTGGTAACGGACGAACAACATCGGTTTGGTGTCGAACAAAGGGCGATTTTTCGGCAAAAAGGGCATCACCCTGACGTGCTGTTCATGTCGGCTACCCCGATCCCTCGGACGCTGGCGATGTCCCTGTTCGGCGATCTCGACGTTTCGGTGCTGGACCAAATGCCGGAAGGCCGCAAGCCGATCCACACCCGTTGGGTGACCTCCGACAAGGAAGAACGCGTGATCCGCTTTTTGCGCGGCGAACTAGCAAAAGGGCGGCAGGTTTACATCGTCGCGCCGTTGATTGAGGAATCGGAAAAAATGGAAGGCGTGGAAAATGCGGTGGATCTTTACAACCGGCTGCTGGAACCGCTGGCCGGTTTTCGGGTGGGGTTGCTGCACGGGCGGTTGTCGCCCCGCGAGAAAGAAGAGATCATGAGGTCGTTTAAGGCGAATGAAATTCAGGTGCTGGTAGCGACAACGGTGATCGAAGTGGGGGTTAACGTGCCGAATGCGACCGCGATGGTGATTTATAACGCGGACCGGTTCGGGCTGGCCCAGCTCCATCAACTGCGGGGCCGGGTGGGACGCGGCAAACATGAATCGAGTTGCATCCTGATCGCAGACCCGGTCAGCGAGGCCGGAATCGAACGCATGCAGGCGATGGTGTCGACGCAAAACGGCTTTCTGTTGGCCGAGAAGGATTTGGAACTCAGGGGGCCGGGAGAGTTTTTTGGCATCCGCCAGAGCGGCATGCCGGAATTTCGGTTGGGAGATCTGGTGGCGGACGCCCGCATCATGCAAATCGCACGCATGGAAGCGCAGCAATTGGTAAACTCGAAAGATTTCTGGCTTCTGCCCGAGTATCGCAGTCTTGTTGAGTACTTAAAAAATGAAAAAGTCCTGAAATCGTCCATTCGGGACTGAAACGCCGCATCGCCCGCGCTCCACGCCCTGCAGGCATTATCGTTTGTCCCGGCGCATAGGCTTGTACGGGAAGATTCCCGCACTTCAAACCGGGGGGAGACGCTATGAAGCGCCGGTCATTGTATATGCCGATCATTTTGCTGCTGCTCATTGCAGCGGTTCTGACCGCCGGTTTGCCGCAGGGATGGCGGTGGTGGCCGCAAAGCCCCGCAGCCGATCCCGGCCGGGCAGGAGACGGCGAGGGCCGCACTTTTGTTTTAAGCGAGAAAGAACAGCGGGTTTTGAAAGAAGTGGGGGCGGTGCCTTATATCACCGACGTACTCTTTGACGAGACGAAAGACGGAAAACTGATCCTGTCTGCCACCGGGGAGATCGGTGCCAGCGGCGAACCGGACAAGAAGCGGTTGGCCCGCGAAATCGCCTATAAGTATACGCTTGCGGTATACAAAGCGGGGGTGCCGGTTGCCGAAGCCAGCATTCACGTCACGGCGGACAATCATCTGCTGCTTGGCACATCGCTTGGCGTTGACCACCAGAAGCGGATGGCGCAAAGCGTTTTGGCCGGCAACGGCTTTGGGGTTGCCGAATTTTTCCGGTTTCTGAAACAAAACGAAACGCAAAGCGACCAGCCGGAAAAAAACACTTGGGTGTACGAACTGCCGTAAAAAACTCCGCCACAATACAAAAACCCGCGTCCGGGTATACGCGGGTTTTTGTCTCTGTTTCCAGAGACTGGGAGAGGAGAAACCGGAGGAAGAGCTTATGGGAAAACCCAAGTCTTCTCCGCGGTTGCCTGCAACGGCTCGCGCCGTTGCTATCACTATCTTGCACCGTCCTGCGGCAAAATATACTGCTGTTAGAAAAATTTTTTCCTTCCGTAGATGTTTCCTTTCGTGCGTGACTTTGATGGGCTGGCATCTTGTGGTAAAGTAAAACACAAGGAGTTGAAGTCGCCGATGCGGGTCATTGCGGGAGATTTGAAGGGCAGGCGCCTGGCTGCGGTTCCGGGCCAGTCCACACGCCCGACGACCGACAAAGTGAAAGAATCGATTTTCAACATTATCGGCCCGTACTTTGGCGGTGGCAGTGTGTTGGATTTGTTTGCCGGAACGGGCTCGCTCGGAATCGAGGCGCTGTCGCGCGGAATGGATCGCGCCGTTTTTGTTGATCGGGATCCGAAAGCGCTGCAGGTGGCGAGGAAAAATATCGAGGCTTGCCGTCTGGAAAGCCGCGCGTCAATTTTCCGGAGCGACGCGCGAAGAGCGATTTCCACCCTGGCAAAAAAGAAAGAATGTTTCGATCTCGTGTTTCTGGACCCCCCTTATCATTTCCACGTGATTCCGGAATTGGCGGCGGCGCTGATCCGGCAGGATCTGGTCCGGGAAACGGCGGTGATCGTGGCGGAGCACAGCGCCGGCAGGGAACTGCCGGAACGGATTGAGTCCTTTTTTCGCTGGAAATTCGTTACATACGGTGACACGGCGGTCAGTTTCTACAAGAAAGGAACGTTTGTATGAAAATTGCGGTATATCCCGGCAGTTTCGACCCTATTACGTTGGGGCATCTCGACATTGCGGAGCGGGCTGCCAAAATTTTTGACAAGGTGATTATCGCGGTGATGGTCAATCCGCACAAAAACCCGTTGTTTACGGTGGAAGAGAGATTGGACCTGATCCGGGAAGCGGTCAGGCACATTCCCAACATCGAAGTCGACAGTTTTCCGGGTCTTTTGGTTCACTATCTGCGGGAAAAAGGCGCCCAGGTTATCGTCAAAGGGGTGCGGGCGGTGTCCGATTTTGAGTCCGAACTGGCGATGGCGCACATTAACTGGAAGATGTATCCCGCTGCGGAGACTGTTTTTGTTCCGACGAATGCCAAGTATTCGTACATCAGTTCTAGCTTGGTCAAAGAGATCGCACGCCACGGCGGCATAATCTCCGATTTTGTGCCGGCTCATGTCGAGCGGGCGTTAAAAGTCGCGTATCAGGTGTAAATGCAAGGCAAGTGCAGTTTAACATGCGCTAGGAGGGCTGTCTCCATGACCATGCCGAAAATCGGATTGGCTCTTGGGGCGGGAGGAGCGAGAGGATTTGCACACATCGGGGTGATCCAGGTATTGGAAGAAGCGGGGATTCCGATTGACGCGGTCGCGGGCAGTTCCATGGGGAGCTTGATTGGCGCTTTTTACGCGTCAGGTATGGAAACGCGTTATATGGAAATGCTAGCGACGAGCCTCAAGCGGAAACATTGGATCGATTTTACCATTCCGAAATTGGGGTTTGTCCTCGGAAACAAAATCACGGAAATGATCCGCTTCTTGACGAAGGGCATGAACATCGAGGACGGAAAAGTGCCTCTGGCGATCGTAGCCACAGACGTTGAGAAAGGGGAGCGGGTCGTCTTCCGGCAGGGCCCCATGTACAAGGCGGTCCGCGGGAGCATCTCGATCCCGGGCGTGTTCGTCCCCTATGTGTACGACAACCGGGTGCTTGTTGACGGCGGCGTCATCGACCGGGTACCGGTGACCCCTTGCCGGGAACTGGCAGTCGATCTCGTCATCGCCGTGGATGTCGGCCTTTTTGATAAAGTATTGCCCGTCAAAAGCATATTTGACGTATTTTTCCAATCGATCGAAATTATGGAGCGGGAAATCCTGAAAACGAGGATTTTGGATGCGGACATCGTCATCCGCCCGAATGTGGGACACATTTCCACAACCGCCTTCGTCCAGGTCGAGGAGTGCATTGAGGAAGGCCGCAAAGCCGCAGCAAAAGTGCTCGATCACATACGGCACACGATTGAAAACTGGAAAGGGGAACAAGCGGTTGGGGGCTAGATTCGCATCCAAAAGCAAATTACGGCGGGTTGGCGCCGTGCTGCTCCTTCTTCTGACCTGGTTGATTCCTTTGCCTTACTACGTTTTTGAACCGGGTTCGGCCGAGGAACTGCAACCGATGTTGTCCGTGGCGGGCGGCCATAAGGATGAAAAAGGGGCGCTGATGCTGACCACCGTCCTCACCGTACCTGTGCGGAATATCTATTATCTGGCGTACGGGGCGGTCATGCCGAACCGCCAGATCGTCGAAAAAGAGAGCGTGGACGGCGGAATGCCGGATGAAGAATATCAGAAAGTGCTGCAGCACATGATGAGTTCCTCCCAGGAGAACGCGATTGTCGCGGCGATGCGGTATCTCAACATGCCTGTGGAAATCAGGTATCTGGGGGTGGTGGTCAGCAGCGTGGCCTCCTATTCGAAGGCGAAAGACGTCCTGAAACCGGGCGATTTGATCGAGCGTGTGGACGGCCGACCGATTGCGAAACGGGACGATTTGATCGGGTATTTGAGCGGCAAAAAAGCGGGCGAGCACGTCAGCGTGCAGTTCCTTCGCGGACAGGAGACCAAAACGGAACAGATCGAGTTGGTGCGACTCCTCGATCCGAAAGGCAATCCGTTGCCGCGGGCGGGTTTGGGGGTCGACCTGATCACCAAACAAAAAGTTGAGAACCTGTTAAAAGTCGATTTCCAAACGGAAAAGATCGGCGGTCCGTCGGCGGGGCTGATGTTCGCGCTGGAGATCGTTTCCCAGTTGACGCCGGGCGATTTGACCAAGGGGCATAAAATCGCGGGGACCGGCACCATTGATCCCGACGGCAAGGTTGGGCAAATCGGAGGCATCCAGCACAAAGTGGTCGCCGCCGCTGAAAAAGGCGCCGAAATCTTTTTTACCCCGGCCGACGTCGATCCGGAAAAAGACACAAACACCAAGCTCGCCAGGGAAAAAGCGGCGGCGACCGGAACCGGCATGAAAATCGTTCCGGTGCGAAATCTTGCGGAGGCGGTCGATTACCTGAAGAGTCTTCCCGCGATGGGCAGACAAAGCCGTTCCGGGGTTGATCGGTCGGAACCGGCTATTTGACGTAAAGGACAGGCACATGCGCTTCCCGTATCCTGTTGGCCGCATCGCGTCGCAGAAAACCAAGGGAATGGATCACCGATGCCCGGATGTTGTATTGCATCATTGCCGGAATGTCTTTGGAAATCCCGGTATAGA
Organism: Effusibacillus sp. SKA8; assembly: GCF_058273125.1. Lineage (NCBI taxonomy): Bacteria > Bacillati > Bacillota > Bacilli > Caryophanales > Alicyclobacillaceae > Effusibacillus > Effusibacillus sp. SKA8. The sequence continues at coordinate 64,383 of NZ_JBZCSF010000001.1, forward strand.
TCGGCAGTTTTGCACTGGACGCGCTCTGTTTCAAGAGGGTGCGTCCTTTTTCCGTGAAGCCGAGCACGCGGATGGAATCCGGGCCGGTTTCCAGAGCAAGCGCGGCGAGTGCCGTTTTGTCAAGCCCGAGCAAAAGCGCCGTCAGCGCCCTTTGAATGCGCGTCCATGTGTAGCGGCGCGTTTTCGCTCTGTAGATCAAATCGGTCGCGGTGGATGCTTTAGGCAGGGCTTCAATGACGCGCGATGCCAATCCTTCGTCGTCAAAATGGGCGTAGGTTTGCAATTCTTCGGCGGTGGACCGGGCGATCATCGCAAACAACGGCTGGGTGAAGGAATCCCATATCACGGGTCCCCGCCCTTGGTCGAATTCCCGCTGCAAGATTTCCAGATTGGAGGAAGGGAGATAGGAACCCACGGAACGGTTTTTGGCGATGGCTTTTCGGATCGCGGTGGCGCTGGCAATTGCCGCGTGTTCGAAAACCATGTCATGGTAACCGGACGCGATGCGCCGGATCGTATGCGGCCGGATGGAACTGTTCAGTTTTTGCAACGCGTGCAGGTACTCAAGCCCCAACATGTTGTTCGGATGATTGACGACATCCGGGTCGAGTTCTCCCGTTTGCCGGGCATGGGAGTGTAGGGCGGCGGCAAAGGCGGCCGGATAGGACAAGCCGCGTTCCAGATTTTGTTCAAGTTCTTTCCGCAACGGCTGCGGCGGGTCCGCTATGATGGCGGAAAGCTGCAAAAGCGAGTGGATGTCCCCTTTTTCGCTGCCGAAACACAACATATCGACAATCCCCAGCGCGTGAAGTGTCGCGACGGAACCAAAGGCGAACAGCCGGGCGCTTTGCGTGCTGTATACGACCGGCAGTTCCAGCACCAGATCGACGCCGTTTCGCAATGCCATCTCGGCGCGTGCCCATTTGCTGAGGAGGGCCGGTTCGCCGCGTTGCAGAAAATCGCCGCTCATGACCGCCACAATCGCGTCTGCGCCCGTTTCTTTTTTCGTTTGTTGGAGATGATAGCAATGTCCGTTATGCATAGGGTTGTATTCGACAACGACTCCGGCGACGCGCATGGAAAGCCTCCCGCTAAATTGACAGGTGATTGATAATTTTTCGCTATTATAGCAATCCGGTTGCCGGTTTGACAATTTACCGGCGAGTCGATATAATGAAATTCGTTGCTTAATGAGGTGATATCGTTGAAGCTGCTGTGGCGGGACGTTCACGACAAGAAACAGGGCGTCCATTTGCGGGAGACGATTGAAATGCCGAATCTGGTTAGGGAAAATCGACAGGTAACCGCACTTGACCCGATTGTTGTGGACTTGCACGCCCAGGTGGTTTCCGATACCCTTACGGTCAACGGGAATTTAAGCAGTTGCGTTATCTACCGTTGTTCCCGTTGCCTGACGGATTTCAAAGAGGAGCTCGCAGCCGGTTTTTCGCTGCAGTTTGTCCGAACTGAAACCGGGAAACCGGAAGCGGACGAGCGGATTCCGGTAACGGGTGACACGATTGACTTGGATCCGTATTTGGAACAGGAACTCCTGCTCGCGATGCCGTATATTCCCCTGTGCAAGGACGAATGTGCCGGCTTGTGTCCGGTATGCGGCAGCAATCGCAACGAACAGGTCTGTCAATGCGTGGCGGAACGCATGGATCCGCGCCTGGCAGATTTGGCCAAGCTATTGAAATCGGAAGATTGAACGGGACGCAGGCAGTTGGCTCAAGGAGGTGGAACACATGGCAGTACCGTTTCGACGCACATCGAAAACTCGCAAGCGCATGCGTCGCACCCATTTTAAGTTGACAGTTCCCGGCATGGTAGAATGCCCGCAGTGCAATGAGTTGAAGCTGGCCCACCGTGTCTGCAAAAACTGTGGCTACTACAAAGGCCGCGCGGTTGTGGAAGCCGAGTAATTCCGGAAACGAAGTCCTGGACGGGACTTCTTTTTTTGTTGGCTAGTAATTTGAACAGCCCAAAAATTGCTAGTCATAAACATTTCCGCCTTTGCGCAACGTAATGATACACCACTGGAAAGGAGGGAAACCGCCGATGCCAGCCAACAACAACTATGTAGCTCAAGGTGCCGCCCAGGCTCTGGATCAGATGAAATATGAAATCGCCCAAGAGTTTGGTGTAACCTTGGGAGCCGACACCACCTCCCGTGCAAACGGTTCGGTAGGTGGGGAAATCACGAAGCGTTTGGTAAAATTCGCTGAACAAGCTCTTGCTGGTCGTCAATAAATATCAATACCGTCTGTAAGACGAGCCCCCACTTGGGGGCTTTGCTTTTTTTCCAAATTGTTTCTTCAGGTTGTATGATTCGACCATTCACTATATACTGTTATTAGCACTAGGTGCTAATATCGTGCAGACTGTCCTGGAGGGCTGCCAATGGCCGGCATGAGCAAGAAGGAACGTCAAGCGGCGCTGTTGCGGTTGTTGGAAGAACAACCGTTTGTTACGGACGAGGACTTGGCGAAACATTTTGATGTCAGCATCCAGACGATTCGGCTTGACCGGCTCGCCCTCGGAATTCCAGAGCTCAGGGAACGAATCAAGGCTGTCGCCGAGACCAAGCAGAGCGAACTGCGTTCGCTTGAGGGCGGGGAGATCATTGGGCAGTTGATTGAACTGAACCTGAATGAAATGGCAATCTCGATTTTTGATATTGAACCGGTACACGTCTTCAGCAAGACCAAAATCGTGCGGGGGCATCATCTGTTCGCGCAGGCCAATTCGCTGGCGGTTGCCGTGATCGATGCCGATGTGGTGTTGACGCGTACGGCAAAGGTGCGTTTTGTGCGGCCGGGGAGGCTTGGGGAGCGTTTGGTTTGCAAAGCCGTTGTCACCTCCAACAAGCCTGACCGGGCGCAAGTTCACGTCACGACCCGCGTCGGCGAGGATATCATTTTTTCCGGGGAATTCACAGTCGTAAAATTTGAACGCGGTTCAGTCATTGGAGGAATGGAGTCTTGAAACTGGCAATTGATGCAATGGGAGGAGACAACGCCCCCGGCGAAATCGTCAAGGGAGCCTTGCAAGCCTCGGAAAAATATCCGGATCTCGAGTTGATTTTGGTAGGGAACGAACCGGCAATCCGAACCGTGTTGGGGAATCGGATTCCGCCGAACATCGAGATCGTACATACAACCGAAGTCATTACGCCGGATGACGAACCGGTCCGCGCGGTCCGGCGAAAAAAAGACGCGTCTCTCACAACGGCGGCTCGTATGGTGAAAGACGGGGCGGTGCAAGGGTTTGTGTCGGCCGGAAACACCGGGGCTTTAATGGCGGCCGGATTGCTTGTGATCGGACGGGTGGAAGGGATTGAACGGCCCGCGCTGGCCTCCGTGTGGCCGACTTTTGACGGAAAAGGCGTCATGGTGCTCGATGTGGGTGCCAACATGGATGCGGACCCGGACAATTTGCTGCAATACGCGGTGATGGGGAATTTGTACGCCAAATACGTGCTGTCCATCGAACAGCCGCGCGTCGGACTGCTCAATGTCGGCACGGAGGCCGGCAAAGGCAATACACTGACGAAGGAAGCCTATCCGCTTTTTGAGAACAGGGACTTCCATTTCGTCGGCAACGTGGAATCGCGTGACATCCTCAACGGTGTCTGCGACGTGGTGGTGTGCGACGGATTTGTCGGAAATGTCATGTTGAAGCTGGCGGAAGGCATGGGGCTTGGAATGTTTGAGGCCTTGAAAGAGGTGTTTACGGCGAATGCCGTGTCAAAGCTGGCGGCTTTAACGTTAAAGCCCGCTCTCAAACGGTTCAGGAAAAGATTCGATTATGCGGAATACGGCGGCGCGCCGCTGTTGGGCGTTAACGGGGTGTGCATCAAAGCGCACGGCTCGTCGAGCGCACGGGCGTTTGAAATGGCGATTCACCAGGGGCGCCAATTTTTGCTCCACGGCGTGTTGGACCAGATACGCATGGGCGTAAGAGAGGATGGAAAGAGATGAAACAAATTCACGTAGGAATTCTGGGCACCGGCTCCGCTCTCCCGGAACGGGTGCTGACAAACGCGGATCTTGAAAAAATGGTCGACACGTCCGACGAATGGATCGTATCGAGAACGGGTATCCGCGAACGGCGAATCGCTGATGAAAATACCGCTTCCTCCGATCTGGCCGTTGCGGCTGCCCGCAAAGCGATTGCGGAGGCGGGGATCGACGCGGAGGACATCGACATGATCATCTGCGCGACGGTGACGCCGGACTACATGTTCCCGGCGACGGCATGTCTCATACAGGAACGGCTCGGGATCAAGAAAACGGGAGCGTTTGACCTGTCCGCCGGATGCAGCGGGTTTTTGTACGGGTTGTCGTGCGCGGTCCCGATGATCCAGACGGGAGCGGTCAAAAACGCTTTGGTGATCGGAGTCGATACGCTGTCGAAGATCACCGATTATACCGACCGCAACACCTGCGTCCTGTTTGGGGACGGAGCCGGTGCGGTTGTGCTGGGACAGGTTCCGGAAGGGCGCGGTTTTCTCGGCTTCGATTTGGGGGCGGACGGCAGCGGCGGCGAGCAATTGCTGCAACTGGCCGGCGGTTCGCGCAATCCGGCCACCCAGGAGACGGTCTTGAACAGACAGCACACGATCAGCATGAACGGCAAAGAGGTGTTTAAATTCGCGGTGCGCGTGATGAATACGGCGACGGAAGACGTGCTGCGAAAAGTCGGTTTGACCAAAGAGGATGTCGATTTCCTCGTCCCGCATCAGGCGAACATCCGGATTATCGATTACGCCCGTGAACGTCTGGGACTGCCGGAGGACAAAGTGATCGTGAATGTGGACCGTTACGGCAACATGTCGTCCGCTTCGATTCCGGTCGCGTTGGATGAAGCGAACCGCATGGGCAAATTTAAAGCAGGCGACCTGCTGATGTTGGTCGGCTTTGGCGCGGGGTTAACATGGGGCGCGGCCGCCCTTCGCTGGTAAGGAGGCGGGAGAATGGCAAAACTGGCGTTTGTTTTTCCGGGGCAAGGGGCGCAAACGGTCGGCATGGGCAAAGCAATGGCCGATCTGTACCCGGAAGCCCGGGCTGTTTTTGAAGAAGCGGATGAAGCGCTGGGATTCGCTCTGAGCGACATCATTTTTAACGGACCCGAAGAGCGGCTGCGGTTGACTTATTATACCCAGCCGGCGATCCTGACAACCAGTATCGCTTTGTACCGGGTGTTTGAGAAAGAGGGATTCGTCCCCGCATACACTGCCGGACACTCGCTGGGCGAATATTCCGCGCTGGTTGTCGCCGGCGCGCTTGATTTCGCCGATGCCGTGCGGGTGGTGCACCTTCGCGGCAAACTGATGGATGAAGCGGTACCCGCCGGTCAGGGAGCAATGTCTGCAGTGATCGGCGGCGATCAGGCCGACATCCGGGCGGTGTGCGAACAAGTGTCGGAAACGGCGGGTGTCGTTGAACTGGCAAACATTAACTGTCCGGGTCAGGTTGTGATTTCCGGACAAGCGGCAGCGGTGGCAATGGCCGGTGAGCGTCTTGCGGAAAAAGGAATGCGCATCATTCCGCTCGTCGTGTCAGGTCCTTTCCACTGCTCCCTGATGCAGCCTGCCGCCGAAAAACTGGTAAATGTGCTGGGCGGGATAACGGTTCGCGACGCGAAAATTCCGGTGATTGCCAACGTTTCCGCCAGACCGGTCATCTCGGCTGGTGAGATCCGCGGCGCTCTCTACGAACAGGTGGCATCCTCCGTTCTTTGGGAGGAATCCGTCAGGTTCATGTTGGAACAAGGCGTCGATTGCTTCGTCGAAATCGGCCCGGGCCAAGTGTTGTCGGGGCTGATCAAGAAAGTGAACCGGCGTGTGCCGACCTTGTCGATTCAGGACCCGGCCACTTTTGAAAAAACGGTTTCTGTCTTAAGGGGGGAATCCTAATGTTTACGGGAAAAGTCGCGCTGGTAACCGGCGCTTCCCGCGGCATCGGCAGGGCGGTTGCAATGCTGCTGGCGGAACGCGGCGCGAAAGTGGTAGTCAATTATGCAGGAAATCAGGCAGCCGCTGAAGAAGTGGTGGCCCAAATCCGTGCCATGGGCGGGGAAGCCGCCGCTGTGCAGGGGGATGTGGCGAAAGCGGAAGACGCGGAGAAAATCGTCAATTTTGCAACGGAAACGTTCGGCCGGCTCGATATTCTTGTCAACAATGCCGGTATTACCAGGGACAATCTGTTGATCCGCATGAAAGAAGAAGATTGGGACACTGTGGTCGACACGAATTTGAAAGGCGTTTTCAATTGCACAAAAGCGGCGGCAAAAGTGATGATGAAGCAGCGTTACGGACGGATCGTGAACGTGACGTCGGTTGTCGCCCTGGCAGGCAACCCGGGACAGGCAAATTACGTGGCAGCCAAATCCGGCGTCATCGGTTTGACCAAATCGAACGCCCGGGAACTGGCATCCCGCAACATTACGGTCAACGCGGTCGCTCCAGGGTATATCCGGACCGATATGACGGCCGTACTGAATGATGAAATGAAAGAATCCCTCGGCAAGCAGATTCCGCTCGGGCGGATGGGCGACCCGGAAGATATCGCCAGAGCGGTCGCGTTCCTTGCCTCGGACGAAGCGTCTTACATTACGGGGCAAGTTTTGACCGTGGACGGCGGCATGGTCATGTAAAAAGCTGACTTCGGAGCGGGAATCGTGTATACTCTGAAGAGGAGGTGAAAGGCATGTCAATTTTTGACACCGTGAAGAAAATCATCGTTGACCGTTTGGGTGTTGACGAATCGGCTGTAACGATGGAAGCTTCTTTTAAAGATGATCTGGGAGCGGACTCGCTCGATGTTGTGGAACTCGTGATGGAATTGGAAGATGAGTTCGATTTGGAAATCTCAGACGAAGACGCGGAGAAAATCACCACCGTCGGGGAAGTTGTAAAATACATAGAATCCCATAAGGCGTAATCTCCGTCGTCTTGCACACCCCAGAGTCCCGCGGGTTTCCTCGGGACTCTGACTACGACAATCAGCGTTCCCTTGCCGAGGACTTGAGCATACATGATGAACAATTGATCGTCCATTTTTTAAAAAGGCAGAGTGATTTCCCACATGAGAAGACGAGTGGTTGTGACAGGAATGGGGGTTATCTCCCCTGTCGGCAATGACGTCGCGACGTTCTGGGACAGCCTTGTTGCCGGAAAATCGGGCGTCGGCAGGATCACCCGCTTTGACGCTTCCGAATACCCTTGTCAAATCGCGGCGGAAGTGAAGGATTTTAACCCTGAGAATTATATTGACAAGAAAGAGGCACGCCGGATGGACCGGTTTGCCCAATACGCGGTGGCGGCCGCCAAAATGGCGCTGGAAGACAGCAAGTTGCAAATCACGGCAGAAAATGACGAGCGGATCGGCGTATATGTCGGTTCCGGCATCGGCGGATTGGAAACACTGATGGAGCAGCACCAAATCCTGTTGGAAAAAGGCCCCCGCCGGATCTCGCCGTTTTTTATCCCGATGATGATCGGCGATATGGCTTCCGGACAGATTTCGATCATGCTCGGGGCGAAAGGCCCCAACTCGTCCCCCATTTCCGCCTGCGCGACCGGCACCAACGCGATTGGCGACGCATACAAGATCATTGAGCGCGGCGCAGCGGACGTGATGATTACGGGAGGATCGGAAGCAACCGTGCTGCCGATGGCGATTGCGGGATTCGCGGCGGCGAAAGCGCTGGCGACCGCTTTCAACGACGCGCCGGAAAAGGCGAGCCGTCCGTTTGACCGCGACCGCGACGGATTCGTCATGGGCGAGGGAGCCGGCATCCTGATACTTGAAGAACTGGAGCACGCCAAGCGGCGGGGTGCGCCGATTTACGCCGAAATTATCGGTTATGGCATGAGCGGCGACGCGTATCATATCACGCAGCCAGCCCCGGAAGGAGCCGGAGCGGCCAGAGCGATGCGCGAAGCGATTCGCGATGCGGGCATCCGGCCGGAAGACGTCGATTACATCAACGCCCACGGGACTTCAACCGACTACAACGACAAATACGAGACGATGGCGATCAAGAGAGTGTTTGGCGATCACGCTTACAAACTGGCTGTTTCCTCAACCAAGTCGGTAACCGGCCATCTGCTGGGAGCCGCCGGCGGCGTCGAAGCCATCGCCTGCGTCAAAGCGATTCAGGATCAAATCCTGCCGCCGACCATCAATCTCGACAATCCGGATCCCGAATGCGATTTGGATTATGTCCCGAACAAGGCGCGTCCGGCAGAGATTCACGTCGCCATGTCCAACTCTTTGGGATTCGGCGGGCATAATGCGTCGATCCTATTTCGAAAATATGAAGAGTGATTCGTACCGATTTCTGCCCCGGCCGGGGGCATCCGTTTTTTGCGAGGGGCTGCCGCCGGGGCGTTACGCTGATCAATCACAGGTGAGAATTGTGGCTGGGAAATTCGATTTGTTGCAACAATCCCTCGGTATCCGGTTTTCCAATCTTGCTTTGTTAAAACAAGCGTTCACCCACGCGTCTTACCGCAACGAACATCGCGGTGAGAACGGACAGGACAACGAGCGGCTTGAGTTTCTGGGAGATGCCGTACTGGAACTGTTAGTCAGCGAGTATTTGTTTGCCCGTTACCCGGCCTTGCCGGAAGGGGAATTGACGCGGATGCGGGCGGCGATCGTCTGCGAGCCGTCGTTGGTGAAGTTCGCGGAAAAACTCCATTTCAACAAGTACATCCGCCTGGGGCGGGGGGAAGAACTATCCGGAGGAAGGAAGCGGCCGGCTTTGCTGGCGGATGTGTTTGAAGCGTTTGTCGGTGCTTTGTATTTGGACCAGGGGCTGGAGGCGGTGAGATCGTTTTTGCAGACTTACGTGTTGCCGGAGCTGGAAAACGTGCACGGCCTGTTGCTCTCTGACTTCAAGACGCTGCTTCAGGAGCATGTGCAACGTGAAGGTCTTGGCGTTTTGTCTTACAGAATTCTTGAGGAGCGGGGACCTGCCCACAACCGGGAATTTGTCTCGCAGGTTTTTATCAATGACATTCCATACGGAAAAGGGACGGGCCGCTCGAAGAAGGAAGCGGAACAACGGGCGGCGCACGATACGCTGACCCTATTGGGACGTTAAACCGCAACCGGATAATGTGTCAGGAATCGGGAGTGGTGTTCGTTTGTATCTGAAACGGATGGAAATCGTGGGATTCAAATCGTTCGCCGACCGCACGGAACTGGAGTTTGTTCCCGGCGTGACAGCGGTGGTGGGGCCCAATGGTTCCGGCAAAAGCAATATCTCTGACTCGATCCGCTGGGTGCTTGGCGAACAGAGCGCCAAAAGCCTGCGCGGTGCCAAAATGGAGGATGTGATCTTTGCTGGCAGCGACACGCGGAAGCCGGTCAATTACTGTGAAGTGTCGCTGACACTGGACAACAGCGACGGCACATTGCCTTTGGACTACAACGAAGTGACCGTCACCCGCCGCGTATACCGTTCCGGCGAGGGAGAGTATTTTATCAACAAGCAGGCCTGTCGGCTGAAGGATATTGTGGAACTGTTCATGGACACGGGTCTTGGGAAAGAGGCCTATTCGATCATCGGGCAGGGACGGATCGACGAGATTCTTTCCAACAAAGCGGAAGATCGACGCGGCATTTTTGAAGAAGCGGCGGGAATCGTCAAATACAAAGCGCGAAAACGGGAAGCGGAAAAGAAACTGGAGGAAACGGCGGCCAACCTGGTGCGCATCGGGGACATTATCGGGGAGTTGGAAACCCAGATCGGACCGATGCTCGAACAGGCGGAGACCGCCAAGCGGTACAAGCGGTTGAGAGAGAACCTGCAAACTTTGGAAATCGCCTTGTGTGTTCATGATATTGAAGAACTGCATGCCCGTTGGCAACAGGAAAAAGAACAGGGTGCCAAACTAGAGGACGAACTGGCGGCACAAACGGCTCTTGTGGCGGGGCAGGAGTCCCGCTACGAGCAGTTGCGCTGGCAGGCCGAACAACTCGACAAGATGATGGAGGCCAGCAACAAAAAGCATGTGGAAGTGGTGGCCGAATACGAAAAGGCGGAAGGGCGCCGGGAAATACTGCAGGAACGCCACGGGAACCTGCAGGCCGGGCAGGCGGAGCTGCAGTCGGCCATCGCCAAGCTTGAGGGGGACCTGCAGGAAAAAGAGCGGCAGTTGACGGAGGAAACGGACAAGCTAGCAAGGCTGACGGCGGAGCGGGACGGAATCCGGCGCGAACTGGACGAGAAGCTGGACAGCGCCAAGGGATTTGTGGACCGGGGGGAACTGGAAGCGGAAATCGAGCGGCTGAAAGCGGATTTGATCGAACAACTGAACGAAACGGCCGGGAAACGAAACGAGTTGAAAAACATTGAAGCGAACAAAAGCAGCTTGCTCCGGCGGATTGAAAAGATGCGGGAAGACGAGGCGGAACTGCGGGAGCGGATCGTCGCGTTGGACGAATCCCTGGCTGAAAGCGAGTCCGCGCTCAGCGAACGGCGCAGGCAGGAACAGGCGCTGCAGAAGCGTTTCGAGGAACAACGGCGATCCGCCGCCGGCCGCACGGAAGAGAAGGAGCGGTTGCTTGCGGCGCTTCGCCAGCTTCAGACGGAGAAAGCGTCTTTTCAATCGCGGTATGAATTGCTGCGAGACATGCAGCAGGAATACGGCGGATTCTCGCAAGGCGTCCGCACCATTTTGCAGGCGGCCGGCAAAGGTCGCGTCGTCGGCATTTGCGGGGCGGTCGCGGAGTTGATGCACGTGCCCGCGCAGTATGAGACGGCAATTGAAACGGTACTGGGCGGGGCTTTGCAGAACGTTGTCGTCGAGTCGGAGAAAGCCGGCCGTGACGCGATCCTTTTCCTGAAACAAACCGGTGGCGGCCGGGCGACCTTTATGCCGCTTGACGTCATGCGCGGACGGCTGCTCGGGAGAAACGAGCGAACTGCCATTGAAGGGCACCCGGGTTACATCGGAATCGGCGCCGAGAGGGTCCGGTTTGCCGAAAAGTACCGGCCGATTGCGGAATATCTGCTGGGACAGGTGGTGATCGCGAAAACCATCGCCGACGCGAACGCGTTGGCCCGTCTGCTGCAGTACCGTGTCCGCGTCGTGACGCTGGACGGCGATGTCGTCAACCCTGGCGGCGCAATGACCGGGGGCAGCCAGCAGAAAAAAGGCACCAGCCTGCTCGGGCGTCAACGGGAAATCGAAGAGATGGAACAAAAGATCGCCTCTTTGCAAATGCAGCTGGCGGATGTGCAGCACAAGCTGGACACGTTTGAAGCAATGGCGCGTCAAACGGAGGTGGAGTTGAACGAAACCGCCCAAAAGCTCGAAGCAGAGCGCGCGCAGATTCACTCGCTGGAGGCGCAAACGCGTGAATTGGGAGTTCAAAAACGGTCGGTCAACGAGCGGTTGCAGCTTGTGACCCTGGAACATCAGCAATTCGAAAAGGAACTGTCCGGCTGGAACCGCAAGGAGGAGGCGCTGCAAGCGGAGCTTGCGGCATTGGACGCACGGGTCAAGGAGTTGTCGGCGCAAGTCGATCAGGCGCAAGCGTTGTTGAAGCAACAGCAAAGCGTCCAAGCGGATATCTCGGAAGAAGTCACCGGGTTCAAGGTGCGCTTGGCGGCGCTCGATCAGGAAATCGCGTCGACCAAAGCGAACGTGGCCCGGATCGAAAAAGAACGGGCGGCGGTGCTGTCCGAATTGCAAGACAAGCGGAGCGAACTAGAAGCAACACGGGAGCGAATCGAGCGGACGCAAGCGGAATTGGAGGAAGCGGCGGCACAGTTGACGCTTTTGGAACAGCGCCGGGCGGAAGCGCAGCGAGCGCTGGAGGAAGAACTGGCCCGCAAGCAGGAACTTCACAGGAAGATGGCCGACGAGGAACACAAGGTGCGGGAAGCCCGGCTGGTGCTCAAGAATCTGGAGAATCAACTGCACCAGATCGAAGTGAAAATCAACCGCCTCGATGTGGAGTTGAACACCGCTCTTGCCAAGCTGGCGGAAGATTACCGCATTTCCTTTGAATTGGCAAAAGAGCGGTATCCGGTACCGGAAGACGTGCCGGACGCCAAACGGCAGGCGGCCGATTTGCGCAGGAGCATCGAGGCGCTGGGCGAGGTCAATCTCGGAGCGATCGAAGAGTACGCCCGAATGCAGGAACGGCTTGGCTTCTTGACGGAACAACGCGATGATTTGCTGGAAGCGCGGGACAAACTGAACGAAGTGATCGCCGAGATTAACCGCGAGATGTCCAAACGGTTTACGGAGACGTTTGAAGCGATCCGCGGACAGTTTCATGACGTGTTCAGCCGTTTGTTTGGCGGCGGGCGGGCAGACCTGATTTTGGCGGATCCGGACAATCCCCTGACCACCGGGATTGATATTGTGGCGCAGCCTCCCGGCAAGAAATTGCAAAATCTGGGGCTTTTGTCCGGCGGAGAACGGGCGTTGACCGCGATGGCGCTGCTGTTTGCGGTTTTGCACGTCAAGCCGGTTCCCTTCTGCGTGCTGGATGAAGTGGAAGCGGCGCTGGACGAAGCGAACGTCAGCCGTTTTGCCGAATATATGCGGGAATTTTCGGCCCAGACGCAGTTTATCTGCATCACGCACCGGAAAGGCACCATGGAACACGCGGACGTTCTGTACGGCGTGACGATGGAGGAATCCGGCATTTCCAAGCTGATTTCCGTCAGGCTGGTGGAGCGGCAAGAGATTCAGACCGCATAAGCCGGCGGACTTTTTGTTCCAAACGGAGCGAGGATAGCCTCTTTACCCTTTGCGGAAGACTAGGAGGGAGGAGGTGACGCCGTGCACCGGATTCAAAGCTGCTTGTATCGACCTTATAAAAGGTGGCGGTTTGCGTTGCAGCGACGATGCAGCCGGGTCTTGTTGGCGGTGGCTTTGGCTGTGCCGGGACCGGCGGCTGCAGCGATGGCGGATACGTGCCACGCGATGCCGCAAACGGAACCGTCCTATGCGAAGTGGGGAAGGCTGGCGATGGCGGAGACGAAGAAAAAATATCCCGGTGCGGCGATCGTCGATTACCGGCACGTCGGCCGCCAAACGAAATCATCGGCTACGACCGAGGAAACGTTCAAGCTTTGGCTCAAGAACGGCAACCGGGAATGGGGCGTTTATGTGCGGATTGTGTTTGAGACATCCAGCGAGCGGGTCGTGTCAGTCACTTTTCAGGAAACAAAGCGGTAGTCCTTCGAAAAAACGGCGATTTCGGCGGAACCATCGCCGCTCATCACGAAACGGCTTGGCAGGTGCCCATGCCAGCCTATGCCCCACCAAGTCCATGCCAGACTTCCGTGTCTTCTTGTTGTTCTGTATGGCGAAAAAGAGATATAATTAAATTTATGAGGTGAACAACACGGCGGACCTGAGCGGCTCGGGTCCGCTTCAAATTGCTGGACAGCGCAAACGAGGCAGGGATGAACATGGGATTTTTCAGCAAGTTTAAAGAAGGGTTGAGCAAGACCCGCGACTCGTTTCTGGAGAAAGTGGGGGCGGTCTTTAATCGCCGGAAAATCGACGAGGCGTTTTACGAAGAACTTGAGGAACAGTTGATCATGGCGGATGTCGGCGTCAACACTGCGATGTCTTTGCTGGAAGAACTGCGCGCCGAAGTGAAAAAGCGAAGGATTGAGAATGCGGCCGATCTGAAGCCGGTGCTAAAAGAAAAATTGGCGGAATTGATGGGGATGGAAACGGTGGCGCTAAACCTCAACCCTTCCGGCCTGACGGTGGTCATGATCGTGGGTGTAAACGGTGTCGGGAAAACCACCACCATCGGCAAGCTCGCCCACAAATTGAAAACGGAAGGCAAAAAAGTTATTCTTGCGGCGGGAGACACCTTTCGGGCCGGCGCGATCGAACAGCTCGAAATCTGGGGGCAGCGCGTCGGGGCGGATGTGATCAAACATCAGGCGGGATCGGACCCGGCGGCCGTCGTCTATGACGGCGTACAGGCGGCGAAATCGCGCAAAGCGGATGTTTTGATCGTCGACACGGCCGGTCGTCTCCATAACAAGACCAACCTGATGGATGAACTGAACAAAGTCTATCGTGTGTTAAAACGGGAAATTCCCGATGCGCCGCACGAAGTGCTGCTCGTGCTTGACGCGACGACCGGTCAGAACGCTCTACAGCAAGCGAAAATATTCGGCGAAGCGACGGGGGTCACCGGCCTGGTTCTGACTAAGCTGGACGGGACCGCGAAGGGAGGCATCGTCATCGCGATTCGCCACCAGATGCGAATTCCGGTGAAATTCGTAGGCCTCGGCGAGAAAATCGACGACCTGCAGGAATTTGACCCGAACCAGTTTGTCGAAGCGTTATTTGACTCCTCACAAAGTGATTCTTGACATTCTTTAACGGTTCCAGTATTATGAGGTTTGTGCTGTAAAGGTATATATCTTGACAGGCGGAAGGCGTGGTCAAATGCTTGAGAAAACCACACGCATGAACCTGTTATACGATTTTTACAGTGCGTTGCTGACCGAGAGGCAGCGCACTTTTATGGAACTGTACTATTACGACGATCTGTCGTTGGCGGAAATTGCAGAACAGTATAACGTCTCCCGGCAGGCGGTGTACGACAACCTCCGCCGTTCCGAACTGCAGTTGGAAGAATACGAACAGAAATTGCGGCTGCTCGAACGGCATGCGAACCGGATTCGCTGGTGCGGCGAACTGGCGGAGAAAGTGCGGAGCCTGCCTGTGGACGAAGCTCTCAAGGCCGAGTTGACCGGTTATATCCGGTTGCTTTTAAACGACGGGGAAACCGGATCGGACGAAGACGAAAGCTGACGCGCAACAATCCAGGAGAGGAGGGGGCCCATGGCGATTTTTGAAGGATTGTCGAGCAGGCTGCAGGAGACTTTCCAGCGCCTGCGCGGCAAGGGAAAGCTGACGGAAGACGATGTCAAAGAAGCGCTGCGGGAAGTTCGTTTGGCGCTGCTGGAAGCGGACGTGAACTTTAAAGTCGTCAAAGAGTTCATCGAAAAAGTCCGGGAACGAGCCGTCGGCCAGGAAGTGCTGCAAAGCCTGACGCCCGGCCAGCAGGTCATCAAGATCGTCAACGATGAGTTGACGGAGTTGATGGGAGGAACGCAAAGCCGGATCGCGCAGGCGGCCAAGCCGCCGACAGTCGTGATGATGGTCGGCCTGCAAGGGGCCGGCAAGACCACGACGACGGGGAAACTCGCCAACCTCCTGAAAAAACAAAATCGCTATCCGCTGCTGGTGGCGGGCGACATCTACCGCCCGGCCGCGATCAAGCAGCTGCAGGTGCTGGGAGAGCAAGTGAAAACCCAGGTGTTCTCGCTGGGCGATCGGGTAAGCCCTGTTGAAATCGCCAAGAACGCGGTGGCCCACGCAAAATTGCACGGGTTCGATTACGTATTGATCGACACCGCCGGCCGTCTGCATATCGACGAAACCTTGATGGACGAGTTGAAACGGATCAAGGAAGCGGTGAATCCGGATGAGATCCTGCTGGTGGTTGACGCGATGACCGGCCAAGACGCGGTCAATGTGGCCGAAACCTTCCACCGGCAGCTTGGCATCACAGGCACGATCCTGACCAAGCTGGACGGGGACACGCGGGGCGGCGCCGCACTTTCGATTCGGTCGGTGACGGGCACGCCGATCAAATTTGCCGGGATGGGCGAAAAGCTGGATGCGCTGGAACCGTTCCACCCCGACCGAATGGCCTCCCGGATTCTCGGCATGGGGGATGTCTTAAGCCTCATCGAAAAAGCGCAGGCGAACGTCGACCAGGCGAAAGCGCAGGAAGCGGGCAAGAAGCTGATGAGCGGGGAATTCACGCTGGAAGACTTCCTGGAACAAATGCAGCAGATCAAGAAAATGGGACCTCTGCAAGACCTGCTCGGGATGCTTCCGGGTTTTGGCAGCCACAAGGCGCTGCAAAACGTCAACATCGACGACAAACAAATCGCCCGCGTCGAGGCGATCATCCGCTCGATGACGCCCCGGGAGCGGCGGGACCCGAAGATCATGAACGCCAGTCGCCGGCGCCGAATCGCGGCGGGCAGCGGAACTTCCGTGCAGGAAGTCAACCGTCTGCTGAATCAGTTCGCCGAGATGCAAAAAATGATGAAACAGCTCCCCGGACTTGCCAAGAAACTGGGCAAGAAAAAAGGGAAAAAAGGGTTTGGCGGTTTCAAGTTTCCGTTTTAACCATGCATTCCCTTTTGGGGCATGAATGGATATAATACTAACTTGACTTTGACCAGGAGGTGAAATGCAAATGGCAGTGAAAATCCGTTTGAAGCGCATGGGTGCCAAGAAAGCTCCCTTCTACCGCGTTGTTGTGGCTGATTCCCGCTCTCCGCGTGACGGCCGTTTCATCGAGGAGATCGGTACTTATAACCCGGTCACGCAGCCGGCTCAGATCAACATCGACGAAGAGAAAGCGATCAAATGGCTGAAAAACGGTGCGCAACCGTCCGACACCGTTCGCAGCTTGTTCAGCAAGACCGGCATCCTGAAGAAAGTTCACGAGATGAAGTAAGTCCATTCCATTCATGGAGGGCTGGCTGATGAAAGAGTTGGTTGAACTTATTGCCAAAGCGCTCGTGGATCACCCTGACGAAGTTCGCGTCACAGAATCGACGAGAGATCATGATGTGGTCTATCAATTGACTGTAGCACAGGGTGATGCCGGAAAAATCATCGGCAAACAGGGACGGATTGCCAAAGCGATCCGGACTGTCGTGGCGGCGGCCGCCTTGCAGGAAGACAAGCGGGTAACCGTCGAGATCATGTAGAAAGGGCCGGAAATCACAGGGTTCCCGGCCCTCATTTTTCTTAACTCCGCAAAGTGCGGGAAGCTTCGGAGAGAGTTATCGGGTATTTTGCGGATCCCCCGAATTGAGAACGGCAGGGAAAACGGTTATGCTGTACAGAAGGATGTGATGGTTTTGCAGGAACGATTGATACGAGTCGGATCTCTCGTTAACACACAAGGCATCCGGGGCGAAGTCCGGGTGATCAGCCACACCGATTTTCCGGAAAAACGGTTTGTGAAAGGCTCCAGGCTTTTGCTTGTCCATCCGAACTTTCCGGAGCCGGTGGAACTGATTGTCGAGTCGGCCCGCGTCCATAAAAGTTTTTATCTGCTGAAATTTGTCGGCCATCCTTCCATCAATGACGTGGAAAAATACAAAGGCGGCGAACTGAAAGTCCCGGAATCGGAGTTGGCGCCGCTGCCTGAAGGAAGCCACTACATTTACCAGTTGGTCGGCTGCCGCGTAGTCACCGAAGAAGGGCAGGAATTGGGGGAACTGGTCGAGGTTTTGCAGCCGGGAGCGAATGACGTCTATGTCGTAAAACCCCCGAAGGGCAAAGACATCCTGTTGCCGGCGATTCCCGATTGCGTGAAAGAAGTCGATGTGGAGAACAAGTTGATTCGCGTTCATCTGATGGAAGGTTTGATGGATTGATGAAAATCGACATTCTCACGTTGTTTCCTAGCATGTTTACGGGCGTTCTCTCCGAGAGCATCATCGGCCGCGCCCGTTCGACCGGGACTGTGGAGGTCCGCGTTATCGATTTCCGCCAATTTTCCACAAACAAGCACCATACGGTGGATGATACTCCCTACGGCGGAGGAGGCGGCATGGTATTAAAGCCGGAACCGATTTTTGCCGCGGTGGAATCGCTGATTGAACCTGACCGGGCAAAACCGAGAATTATCCTCACCTGTCCGCAAGGGGTTCCTTATACGCAGGAATTGGCTTTGGAACTGGCGAAAGAAGAGCATCTGATCCTGATCTGCGGGCACTATGAAGGGTATGACGAACGGATCCGCCGGCATTTGATCACCGACGAACTCTCCATCGGCGATTATGTGCTGACGGGAGGGGAGATCCCGGCGATGGCGATTGTCGATTCGGTGGTTCGTTTGCTGCCGGGGGTGCTCGGAAACGACAGATCGGCGGAACTCGATTCGTTCCGCAACGGCCTGCTGGAACATCCTCATTACACGCGCCCTTATGAATTTCGCGGCTGGAAAGTGCCGGATGTCCTGGTTTCCGGCCATCATGAGAAAATTGAGCAATGGCGCCGGCGGGAGTCGTTGCGCCGCACCTATCTGCGGCGTCCCGATCTGCTGGAGCGTGCCGTTTTGACCGAACAGGACCGGGAATGGTTGAAAGAAATCGCCGCAGAAACCGTTTCCGAAAACCGCGGGTCCCCTCCGCGGACACCATGATCTGTATCCCTGCGCCGTCTTTGGAGGAGACCCCAATGTAGAATATGCGGTAGGTTCCCGATTGGTTCTTTTGGAGCCGGGAAAAACATTGAAAACGGCGGAAATTCGTGATATCATAATCGATGTTCGAAACGGGCAAGCCCGGTTTCATTTGCCGGCGTGGCGGAATTGGCAGACGCGACGGACTCAAAATCCGTTTCCCGCAAGGGAGTGGGGGTTCAAGTCCCTTCGCCGGCACCAAATACGCAACGAAGCTCTTAAGGATAACTTGTCCTTAGGGCTTCTGTTGCGTACCGGAGGTGCTCGGGCATGATCTCGAAAAAGCTGGACAAGGAAACGGCTGAACAATAATCCCACGATTAGCAGGGAAAATCCGTCGAGATCAAAAGGCCAAAGGACGGAGGCTCAAAACTCCGGATGCATTGATAATCGCCACAGCTTTGGAGCAAGCATGAATAAAAGCTCAAGCCATTCAACGATCTATGTTGGTGGCTTTATTTACTTATTTGATACAATATGACTATAAGCAGTACCCGTACAGGGCGATGATCTCCGTCGCCTCCGGCGCATATCCGTACGGACGAGCATATAAGAAAGGAGCTTGAGCATGGCTGCACTGAGCTACAAGGAGTTTATCGAAGAGGTACGGACGCGTATAAGCCGGTTTACGGCAGATGATTTCCGGGACCTGATCTTGTATTGGGCCAGTGAAGAGCCTTTATCCAAAAGACAAGCATTTCTGAACAAATTGATCCCCCGTGAGCGGGGGAAGCAGGAAGCTCTTCCGGATGCGACCAGATTGATTGAGGAGATAGAAGCTTTTGCCCAAAGAGTGGAAGATGGCGAGTATTGCGACGGATGGGGGTGGGATGAAGATATCCATGAAGAGCGGGACTGGGGCAACGAAAGCTGGGCGCGGGAAATGGACGGCTTTTTCCTGCAAACGAAAAGCCTGCTGCTGCAAGGGGATTACGCGTCCGCGGAAGAAGCTTATCTGAAATTGTTCGGCGTACTGGAGATGGGCGAAGAGCCGGGACATCTTCCCGGA
This sequence comes from Effusibacillus sp. SKA8, assembly GCF_058273125.1. Taxonomy (NCBI): domain Bacteria; kingdom Bacillati; phylum Bacillota; class Bacilli; order Caryophanales; family Alicyclobacillaceae; genus Effusibacillus; species Effusibacillus sp. SKA8. The sequence goes on from NZ_JBZCSF010000001.1 coordinate 83,682, forward strand.
ACGGACTACGCGAACATGCTGGAGGTCGATCTGGACGAGCAGGTTGCCCTTTTTCTCCGCTGTGTCTATATGAATTCAGCTCCGGAACAACGGCCGGCTTCGCTATACAATGCGATGAAAAGATACGGGTATCTGGGCTCAGGCGTTACGCTAAAAAGCATTACCGGCGCATTAGACGTTTCGCTGCCGGATTTTGACGTTTTTTTGGCAGATTGGATTGAATTTTTGAAAAATCAAGGTCACTGGCAGGTCAGCGAGTGGCTCAGGGAAGCGGTTTTCATGAAAGGCGGCGTGCCGGCGATTGCCGAGTTCGCAAGGGAATATGCGGCAACGTATCCCTTGGCCTATATGGACTGGATAAGGGCCCTGGAGGCGGAAGGCGACATGGATGCGATCATCCGGGTGGCCCGGGAAGGGCTGTCCAGGATTCCACGGGACTACACGGTTAGGGCGGAGGTCGCGGATGTCATTGCGAAACTCGGTGAGAGCCAGGATGACCCGCAGTTAAAGCTGGAGGGGCACAAAGAGAGCTTTTACTCGTCCCCTTCCATGGAACGTTTGGTTGATTTGTATACGACGGCCATTGAATGCGGTTGCTTTGAAGAGATTCGCGAGGAAGCGGAGCAGAGGATGACGGAACTTCGAAGCAGCAGCGGGACACTCTCGAACAATGGCTACAATCGCGAGCGGCATATGGCTTACGTGCAGGACGGAGTCTTTTTTAATGCGTTGCTGTTGGCGGGAAAATATGAGGAGGTATTTGAACATTGTCGCAAGGCGGGTCCGCTTGGATGGAGCAACAGCGACAACCCTAAGCCTGTAATGGTCGCTTATCTGATGATCGTGTTGTCCAAAGGGGGAGAGAGCGCGAAGGTTCTGCTCAAGCAATGGGAGGATGCGATCGGACAAACAAGCGGTCATGGCGGCGCGGAGTATATCGGGAAGTATCGGAGCGTTATTGAACATACGATAACAACGATTGCGCTGACCGGAGAGCAGGAGCAGTTTTTTTTGAAATGGTGCATGGACGAGGTCGGAAAAAGAGTGGACGCGATTGTGGGCAACCAGCATCGGGGGAGCTATCATAAAGCGGCGGGGTTGTTGGTCGCGATGGCCGAGACTTTGGCGAACAGGGGAGAGAGGCAAGCTGGCGCCAATCTGATTGAAAAGTATAGAAGCAAGTACCCGCGGCATAGCGCTTTCAGAAACGAGGTTTCCGCGGCTATGCAAAGGTCGAAGATTTTCGAGTCGGGCGCATCGGCAAAAGGAACAAGATGATGAAGCAGGTTGTCGTTGCAGGATGGCATTCAAGCTTTACTTGTTTGACGGGCGAAGCTGACGATTCTGTTGATTATGAAATCGATAAAGTTTGTTGAAACGAGCCTTGCCATTTGGTATTCTCGTAAAGGGAATGAAGCATGTATGAGTGACTATATTCGGTTTACTCAAGCGGCACAAGAGTTTGCCAATAAAGCGAAAAATCTGGCCTCGGTCCTGGAAGTTGTCCTGTGCGGGTCGATGGCAGCCGGCGATCCCTATCCCGGCGACATTGATCTGGCTGTCGTTTTGTCTAATCTGGACGAGATTCCGCAACTTGCGCGGTTTTGCCGGCAAATCTCATCCACCACGCATGCCTGGGAGGTATTCATATTCGCAACTGACAGAAAATACCTTGGCCGAATTTGTCACAAACGCGAGTGCCCCGCCCGCTATCCTTGCGATGCGATAGACTGCGGCAAAACTCCTCACTTGCGAAACATTCGCGGTTTCCGTTTCAACAAGAATCTGTTTCTCGCTCCCGAATTGAAGGTGCTATGGAAGCGTCGTGAAGAAAGTGTATTGCTTGCCTGGCGTAAAGAATTGAATCTGACAGCGCCAAGTCTTGAAATTTACGAACCGGTTCGGCTCAAATGCTGGGAATGCGGAAATCGGTTCATTTTCGAAGCATCGGAGCAAAAATATTTTGCCAAGCGTGGATGGGACGATCCGAAGCGTTGTCCGGAATGTCGGGAGAAGCGATGGCTAGAACGCATGGGGATCGGCTTTGCGGAAGATGTTGACGATGATTTCTAGTCAGGAAGAGCGGGAGGAGACAGGATGTTACGATACCATCCGGAACGGTACAGGCATTCGAGACCTTTTACTAAGCAGATTGTAAACTATTTCAGAAATCACGTTTCCGATGGAATGCCTTCTTTGGAGCAGCTTAATGAGATAGCCAGAATGATCATGAAAAAGTATAACGAAGATGTAAGCGAACTGCCCTTTGAAAAGAGGCCTGCCGACACACGCCTCATTTCCAAAGAAATCAACTATGCTATTCACTACGCCGTATTTGCCGTGCACGGACGGAATATCTTTCATTTTGAACCGGAGATGGTCGAACAATTCAGGCAGACCGATATTGACGAGGTGCCGGTGTCTGCGCTCTCTTTCCCTTACAAATCCTTTTATATGAGCTTTGGCAAACAAACGGATTTGGATTTGTGGGGAGATGGGAGTTTTGTGGATGGGGCGTACATATCCGTTTTGCCCGGTATGCCGCTGCAAATCATCCTCTCGACCATCCGCCATGATGTGGATTACCGGGATCGGACCAACTGGATCACCAATCCGGATCGATACTATTATTTGCCGCTTGCTTTGGATCGGCCGGATGCGTCGGTGGCAACCGTTGTTGCGGAGGCGCTGGAGGAAGAACTCCAATCCCGTGACAGGAGCGGCTTTCCCGATCAATCGGGCATTTACGAAATCGACGGCCGTTCCATCGAAGTGCGCGACAACACGCATCACTCGTCAAAGCTGGAAGCGGCTGAAATCCGGGAAGGATTTGACGTCTTCAAGGAAGCGCTTCGGCTTGTGATCAACGGCCTCTGCTATATCACCTCTTATATGGACGATACCGAAGAGCGGTGGCCTGACGACACGCCACAGGAACTGCTGGAGAGGTTGAACAAAGCGACCAACAAAAGCAGCCGCCAAAAAGTGCTTGCCGAATTGCTCTCAAGGGGCTACAGCAAAGTGAAGTTTTGCGGAAAACATTCGGCGAGCGATCGGGTCACCGTGGTCCCGACCGGCCGGGAATTGACTGCCCATTGGAGAAGAGGCCATTGGAGGAATCAGGCATGCGGCCCGGAACTGAAAGAACGGAAGCTGATATGGATTATGCCCGTGCTCGTTCGACAGGACAAGGGATTGCCTGAACGAGGCCGAATTTATTCAGTAGAGGAAAAGCCTTAATTAGCGGACCACATGTTGTTGGGCCCGCGGATATCTTTATTTAAGGAAAGGAGAATGATCATGCTTCCACTCGGTTCGGACCAGCGTCCTATTATCGTAAAGGTGAAAACGGAAGAGAAAGGGCGGAAGGTTGCTCAAATCTGCGACCATTTCGGTTGGAAGTTTATCATGGGTTTCGAATATTCCGAGGATTTGACCGACTTGAAGAGAGCCCTGAAAGAAAAAATGAGCCCGGCCAGTGTCTATGATTTATGCCCATGCGGCAGCGGTGATAAATATAAATTCTGCTGTGGAAAAAAGATGAAAAATTTCGATTTGGACAAGTTTATTGCCGAATTTGAGACAAGATGACAAGATGAAGCTCTTTGCCGAAAAAACAAGGAACCCACTTTAAGGGTTCCTTGTTTTGCATAAACAGCAAGCTACGAAAAAATCCTCATATTTTCCACAGGACTGAACTTCCGATGCTGCTGAACCTCTGACCTGAACATTCGGATGTAATGACGGATACGTTAAGCGCCTGAAGGCAGACGCAGCCGCTTATCGATTGGCTTGAACGGCATGTCGGGCCTTCCACTTTGACTTGCCGATGACAAAAAAACGGCCGCCGCAATCTCCGGGCGTTGCCATGCACCTTCGACTCCTTTCGAAAGCCCTTATTCCGCGCGGGCAAATCGGACGTGCAAAAAACGACTTATTTTGTACATAAACCCAACTGCAGCAAATCTTTATACCAAGGAGAAGGAATTTTCCCTACATTTGTAAAAGTTCTTTATTGCAGAACAGACTTTGAGAAGGTTTACCAGTTACTAAGAGCTAAGTCAATGCGCTAAGGTGTACGATGGACGAGGAGAGCCTGAGATCAGAAACCCGAAGGTATTGGGATTTGCAACAGTGTCATGAGTCGATCGGCCTGGTGCTGGAATGGTGATTACCGAATATTCAATGTTCGGTACTGTTGTGTACCAGCTTGTTGCGGACTCTGGGAATGCAAGTAAAAACTTTGTAACCTCGACCACCTGGGTTCCGTATTTTTTGTCATTCTTGTGATTCAATGATAACAATCATTTTAAATGTAAAATTAAACAATTTAATTTGTAGATATTGTGAAGTGTGATAAAAATCACCACCGGCCAAAGTCTGCCAATACCATAATGTAATAAGGTAAGCGACAATTTTCACTTGCCGGCTGCAAAAGCCAACATCAAGAAAGCCAACATCAAGACAGAAAGGAGGCTGCGATTTGAAAAAAGACAGCATTGTCATCTTTTTGCTGTGCTTTGCTGTCGCGTTTGGCGGAGGGTATTTGGTTTGGCACAAACAACCTCCCGCGGCAAAAGTCGCCAACAACGCGGAAAAAACCACACAAAACGGCCAAGGGGGCGCAAATCCGAACGCTTCCGAAGCAAAACCGGTCGCTTCAAAGGAGGGAGAAATCTTTGCGCAGCGCGGCTGCACCGGCTGCCATGCGGTGTCAGCCCTGAACGTGCAGGGCGGAGCCACCGGTCCAGACCTGTCCCAGGCGTACACGAACGTTCCGGGAAAACACGGCATGTCGCTCGAAGAGTTTCTGAAAAAACCGGACACTGCCGTCATGTCGGGGGTTCTTGGCAGCAAACCGTTGACGGATGATGAGAGAAAGGCGATCATCGCCGCTCTGAAAGCCGCTTCCGAAAAGAAATGAGGACGGAGGGATAGGAATGAAGAAAGCGATTCCGGCTGTATCGGGGTTAGTGGCCGGATTTTTGGTGGCTACCGTTTTTTTCGCGGAATTTACGACGGTAGGCCCGAAATCCACGGCGGCAAACAGCAAGGCGGAGAAAATGTACGTACCTTTCGGACAAAAAGATGAGTATTACTTATTCGCTTCCGGCGGACACTCCGGCCAATTGTTTGTGTATGGGGTTCCTTCCATGCGCAAAATCCGGACGGTGCCCGTATTTTCTCCCGATCCCGCGACCGGTTACGGTTTTGACGCGGAAAGCAAAAAAATGTTAGGCGGCTATACTTGGGGCGATTTCCATCATCCGGCTTTCTCCGAAACGAAAGGCGAGTATGACGGGAAATATATGTTTGCCACAGATGTTGCCAACAACCGTGCGGCAGTTATGGATCTGAAAACATTTACCGTGAAAGACATAATCCAGACACCGAACACGAGCGGTCCTCACTGCGCCGCATTCGTAACGGAAAACACGGAATATCTGTTCCTGCCGACCCGTTTCCCGGTCCCTTTGAATCGTGACTATGCTCCTTTGGATGATTTCCATACGAAATATAAAGGAGTTATGTCGGCCATTAAATTTGACGAACAAAAACAAAAGCTGGAGCTTGCTTATCAAGTGATGCTGCCGCCTTGGAACTATGATTTGTCCGATGCCGGGAAAAAGGGGTCCGCAGATTGGGCGGTGCTGACCACTTACAATACGGAAGAAGCTACCACGAACCTGGAAATTAACGCTTCCCAGAATGACAAAGACTACATTATCCTCTTTAACTGGAAAGAGCTCGAAAAAGCTGTCAATGAAGGAAAAGCCGACAACGTGAACGGCGTTAAAATGATTGACCCGGCGAAACTGAAAACGGGAATCTATTTGGTGCCTGTTGCGAAGTCTCCGCACGGAGTGGACGTTTCCCCGGATGGCAAATACTATATCGCTTCCGGCAAACTGGCCCCGCTGATGACCGTCTTTTCGTTCGACAAAACATTTGAGGCGATCAAAAATAAGAAGTTTGTCGGCGAAAAGTACGGGATTCCGGTGCTCGATTACAATGCTGTCATGGAGCGGGAAGTCAACCCGGAAAACGCGCTCGGACCGCTGCACACCCAGTTTGATGACAAAGGGTTTGCGTACACGACCATGTTTATCTCTTCCGAAGTCGTCAAGTGGAAATACGCTACGGGTGAAGTGGTAGACCGCGTGCCCGTACACTATTCGCCCGGCCATCTCGCCGCCGCGGAAGGAGACTCGGCAAGTCCGAAGGGACATTGGATCGTGGTGCACAACAAACTGTCGAAAGACATGTTCCTGTCGGTCGGCCCGTCCCATCCGGAATCGGCATCGTTGATCGATATCTCGGGCGATAAGATGGAGGTTGTCGCAGAAATCCCGGTTGACCCGGAACCGCACTATGCGCAGATGATCAAGGCGGACAAGATCAAGACGATCAATGTCTATCCGAAGGATGAAAAGAATCCGCTTGCCGTTTACGATCAGAAGGCCGCTCATATTGAACGGAAGGGCAATGAGGTTCATGTGTACGGCATCGCGATGCGCTCCAAGTTTATCTTCGATGCGAAAGCGCAGCGGCCGGACGCTTTGACGGTAAAACAGGGCGATCATGTATTCTTCCATATCACGAATCTGGACATGGATGAGGACATTACACATGGTTTTGGAATCAATAATTACAACCTGAATATGGAGATCCAGCCGGGTGAAACGAAGACCCTGGAGTTTGTGGCGGATAAAGCGGGCACGTTCCCGATTTATTGCACGAACTTCTGCTCGGCTTTGCACCAGGAAATGACCGGCTATCTGTTGGTTGAGCCCAAATAATGTTGGAAGCTGGAAAATCGAAAAGGGTATCGGCTTTGATACCCTTTTCAAATTTCAGAAATTGGAGGCGACACCGTCATGTCGAAACAGCTTTCCGTTTCTTCCGCCATCGGATTGGTGGTCGCGGCCGCTTTATTGGTGGCGTCCCTGTTTTTCCCTTGGTGGGGGATGAATTTTATCGCGCCCCAGTATCCGGAGGGACTTGACATTATTGTCTATCCTTACAAACTGGACGGACGGATCGACATCATCAACGGGCTGAACCATTATATCGGGATGAAAGAATTCAGCGAGGAATCGTTTCCGGAACTGAAATTTTTGCCGTATCTGATCGGCGGCATGGCGCTGCTGACATTGATTGTCGCCTGGCTCCGCAACAGGACGTTGCTGTATGTGCTGATCGGCATTTTCCTTGCGGGAGCCGTTTTGGGACTCTATGACATCCATCGGTGGCTCGCTGATTTCGGCACCCATCTGGACCCGAAAGCGCCCATCAAGATCAAGCCGTTTGTACCGCCGATTCTCGGCGAAAACCGGCTGGCGAATTTTATTACCCACAGTTATTTCACATACGGCTCATTTCTGGCCGGCTTGTCGTTTTTGCTGATGTTGCTGCTGCTTTGGAGGGATCGCAGGAGATGAAAAAAGCAGCGGCTTTGTGTGCGGGGGTGTTGGTTTGGCTGGGAGGTGTCCCGTATGCGGCGGCTGAAAGCCCGCTACAGGCACTTGTGGATGCCACACCCGAGAATGGAGTTCTCACTTTGCCGAATCAGACGTACGAGGGGAATGTCGTGATAGCGAAGCCGCTTACCATTCGGGGTTCGGGTAGCACTATGATCAGGGGAGACGGACAGGGAAACGTGATTACGATTCAGGCGCCCCGTGTGCAATTGGAAAACCTCACAATCCAACACAGCGGTTTTAACAGGAGTTCTGACGAAGAGTACGCCGCAGTCAAAGTGATGGCCGATCACACGCGGTTGCAGGACCTGAAAATTTCCGATTCGTACCACGGCGTGTATCTGCTGAACGCGAGCGACAACGAAATCGACCATGTGGAAGTGACGGGACTTGGCAACGACGAAATCGCCGATCAGGGAAACGGCATCCAGTTGCTCCATTCCCACCGCAACAAGCTGGTCAACAACGTGATCAAGGGCACAAGGGACGGGATCTACTTTTATTACGCCGACGGCAATCGGGTTGAAGCGAATCAGATTCGCAACACCCGCTACGGGCTGCATTACATGTACGCGGATGAAAACCAATTTTACCGCAACCTTTTCACCGGGAACACCGGCGGAGCGGCGATCATGCTGTCGAAGCGCCTTGAACTTAAGGAAAATGAGTTTTCGTTTAGCGAGGGAACGCAGGCGTTTGGATTGTTGCTGCAAGAGGCGCAAGACGTGCAGGTGGAGGGGAACCGCTTTTTCCAAAACCAACGGGCGCTGTTTCTGGACCAGTCACAAAACAGCCGGTTTGTCGGCAACGAATTTGCCCACAATCAGGTCGGGGTTGAAGTGTGGGCAAGTTGCAACCATCTTGTTTTCACGGAAAACCGGTTTTTCTCCAATACGGTCCCGGTCATTTCCGTCGGCGGTCAACGCGATAACAAGTGGAGCGAAAACCGGAGGGGCAACTATTGGGGACATGAGGTTCCGTTGCTGGATTTAAACCGGGACGGGATCGGGGACACCCCTGTTGAATATACGTCTTCTTTGCACAAATTGCTGAAGGAAAACGAGCTTTTGTACCTGTTTTTGCACAGTCCAGCAGTTTCCGTGTACGAAAAGACGGAGCAAATCCTGAAAAAACAGGAAGTGATGTTCAGCGATTCCTATCCGCTGCTGGAGCCGGGCGAGTCCGGAATGTCGGTCGTCTGGCCGGCCGGATTTTTGCTGGTGATCGGCGCGGCGGTCTGGATGCGGCAAAGGAGGGAGAGCAGGCGATGGCATATATCTGGAAAGAATGGAAGGAACAAACCCGGGGCAAAGGGTTATGGCTTGCGCTGAGCATGGTCGTGCTGGTATCGGCCACCGTGTTGCTGCAATCCCGCTCTTTTCCGTCCGAACAGGGGTTTGCCGTCTTTTTGCTGTCTTTGTATGAGATGAACGTGTATTTGATCCCTTTGTTGAGTTTGTTTCTTGCTTCTTTTTCCGTCATGCAGGAGAAAGAGCACAAAACTCTGATGATGCTGGTCACGAAAAAGGAATCCTACGGCAGTTTTCTGTTGAAAAAAAGCGCGGCGGTACAAACCGTGACCTTGCTGGTGTTTGGCGGGTGGTATCTGGTGTTTGCGCTGCCGATGAAACTGGTTCTGCCGTTTCACCCGGCCGCTTTCCTCGCTTTTCTGCTCGCGGTGACGGTGCTGCTCGTCGTGTTCAACCAGATCGGCCTGTTTCTCGGAAGTGTCTGCGGCACCCGGATGCAGTTGGCCGGAGCGAACATTTTTACCTGGTTTTTGTTTGTGTTCCTGCTCGATCTCGGGTTCCTGTATTCCCTTCCTGCCGTCAATTATGACAATATCCGGGTGTTCTCGCTGTTTTACTTCCTGGATCCGCTGCACGCCCTGCATTTTTATCTGGAGACGGCACTGGGCCTGTTTCCGTTGAATCATTTGTCACGGCTGATGCAGAAAATGGTGTGGCTCGCTCCCGCCAAATTTTTACTGATCGATCTGGTCGTCTGGACGGGGATCTCGTTCGGGCTTGGCGTCTGGCTTCGTTCAAGGGGGGAGAGAGCATGATCGTAATTAGAGATTTGACCCAGTCATACCGGAAAAAGGAGGTCCTGCGGCAGGTCAATCTCGTCATCGAAAAAAACGAGATCTGCGCGCTGGTGGGCCGCAACGGAGCGGGAAAATCAACTTTGCTCCATTCGCTGCTCGGCTTGCTTCCAGTCAAGCGGGGTACGGCCAGCTTCAACGGCATCCCGCATTACAGACAGGAATGGAAAAAGATTGTGGCCTACTTGCCGGAAAAATTCAATTTGTATCCGCAGATGACCGGCGAGGAGAACATGCAGTTTTTTGCGACCCTCGGCAATCACCCGCCCGACGAAAGGAAAATGGAAGAGAGCCTGCGCTTGGTCGGTTTGTGGGAGCATCGCTCGCAGCCGGTCAAAGGGTATTCGAAAGGGATGCTGCAGCGGCTGGGGCTCGGCATTGTGCTCTACTACGGGACGGAGATTCTGATTCTCGACGAACCGACAAGCGGGTTGGACCCGGTGGGGCGCAAGGAGATTCTCGGCATTCTCAAAGCTTTGGAAGGGAAAACGATCTTTTTCTCGTCCCACCATATCGACGAAATTCGGCAGGTTTGCACGCATGTCGCTTATCTGCGGGACGGAACCCTCGACAAGTACACGGTGAACGAATTTTGCGAGCAGTTTGCGGTGGGAGGTTCAGCACTATGAAAAAAATTTTGGCATGCCTGATGCTGGCGGGCCTGTTGCTAACCGGCTGCAGTTCGGCGAAATGGGAGGCGGAAGTGCAGGAAGCTCCGCAATACAAGCCGGAACAGGAAGTGCCGCTCAAACTCGCGATCAAGGAAAACGGGCAGCCGGTTTCGGGGCTGCAGGTGAAAGCTTCGCTGGAAATGAAAAAAATGGATCACGGCAAAATCGAGGTGCAATTCACCGACCGCGGCAACGGCACCTATGAAGGAAAAGCGAAACTGCCGATGGGCGGCGAATGGATCGCCAACTTGCGGATGAGCAAAGGCGGTGAACAGAAAGAACAGGTTGTGACATTTACGGTTAAACAGTGACGAACCGGCAGGCAAAGAGGGGAACGGTCATGAGAAGACGATTTTCTTGCATCAGCGGCGGTGTCCTGCTGTTGTCGTGCGGCTTGCTGCTGGCAGGCTGTGCCGGAAACCGGGGAGGTGCGGCCGCAACCTCCCCGCAGAGCGGCCAGACGGCGCAGGCAGACAATCAAGTGCAGGCAGGCGGTGCGGCACAAACGGAAAAACCGATTGCCACGGTCAACGATATCAAAATCACCGCCGACGATCTGGCTTTCTATGAATACGTCAACCGGATCCAGATCGAGATCTACCGGGAGGCCGACAAGCAAACGCTGCAGGGCGAAGAGTTGAAACAAGCGATGGAAAAATGGGATGCAATGCTGCGGGAGGAAAAGGACAAAAACTCGCTCCTGACACAAGTCATTCGCCTGCACGCGGTTGCCCTGCTAGCCAAAGAGAAAGGGTATTCCGCGTCCGAACAAGAACTGGCAAAAGAGATCGCCGACAGCCAAAAGCTGTATGAAGTGCATCCCGTTGCGCGGGAGTTGATTCAACGATACGGCGAGGATCAATTCTGGCGCCGCCTGAAAGAACGGGCGGAACTGCTCGTCCTGTCCGGAAAGGTGCAGAAGGATGTGATCGACAGAGTAAGAAAAGAGAAACCGGACGCAAGCGACAGGGAAATCCGTTTTGACGCGAGAAAACTGTACGAAGAACTGGTACAATCACAGATCGGATCGCTTACGATCACTTTTCCGCAACAAGCCAAAAACTGACGGGAGGCTGCTTCAGGATGAAATGACATGAAAAAATGATCGGTTGCATGCTCGGACAGTTCCTTTGCAAACAGATTCCGGTTTATTGTAAAATATGTACAAAATCAAATCGTCGATGGAAGATGGCAATCGGACTCAACCTTTTAGGGAGTGAAAGGAGACTGTTGCATGTTTAAACGTGTCTTGCTGGCGGTCGACGGCTCGGAGGCGTCGCAGAAAGCGGTCGCTTGGGCGGTTCAAACCTATCGTGAATTGCCGGAAACTCAGTTCACCGTTTTGCATGTGTATCGCCCTTATGTGGTAACGGTTCCGGATGTGAACGGCTACCTGCCTGTCGCTTACGAACAGGCCGAATTTGAAATGCCGGAGGAAACTCCGGCAACGGAAGCGTGCAGACAGTTCCCGGATCAAAAACGCGTCACCTGCCAGACTGTCACGGGCAATCCCGCCGAAGTCATCTGCCGGGAGGCGACGGTCGGGAACTATGATCTGATCGTGTTGGGAAGCGAAGGACACGGCTTGGTGTCGTCCGTTCTGCTTGGCAGCGTCAGCGCCAAAGTGCTGCATCACGCCCCCTGTTCCGTCTTGATCGTCCGCTAGCGTACACAGGCGGAGAGAACAACCTCGATCCAAGTGTCTGTCGGGGACAGCGCCCAAATCTGGACGCTGTTTTGTTTTTGGCAAAACTTGATTTTGCGGCGGAAAGGGCGTTGCAAATCCGCTCCGGATGTGTCTATATGAAAAATGGAACAAGTAACCGTGAGGAGAATGCCGATTGGAAAAGCACGTCTCGTTGGAATTGTTAAAGAAGATTCCGTTTTTCCGGGATTTGCATAAGGACGAACTGGAAAAGATCGACCAACTTCTGGTCAGCAGAACGTTAATGGAACGAATGATCGTGTTTATGCAGGGGGAACCCCTTGAGTACGTCTACTTTATCGCCAGCGGCAAAGTCAAAATCTACCGCACGGACGATCAGGGGCGCGAGCAGATCGTGAATGTCCTGCAGGCGGGGGATATGTTTCCGCATATCGGGATTTTTCGCCAGACGGTGTATCCCGCCCATTCCGTCATGATTGAAAAAGGGGTTTTGTTCGCCTTGCCGACCGCCCGTTTCCGGAGTCTCCTGGAATCGAATCCCGCGCTCAGCCTGAAACTGCTGACCGTTATGGAAAACAAGATTATTGAACTGCAGGACCGGCTGGAAGAAATGGTGCTGCATGACACGTTCGGTCGGATTGTGCTGTTGTTGATCCGTTTGTCCCGTTTGCACGGCGTGCCGGAGGGAGAGTTTGTCCGGTTGAACGTGCCGTTTACCAATCAGGAACTGGCCAACATGATCGGCACATCGCGGGAAACGGTAAGCCGCACCTTGAGTCAATTGAAAAAAGCGAAAGCGCTGGAGACGACTGCGGATCACCATTTGCGGCTCCACATTGACCGTTTGGAAAAGCAGTTACGGATCTGATGAGATCCGAAAAAAAGAACCGGCTTGCAAGCCGGTTGCGCAAGTTCGATTCGGTGTAACGTTAGTTTTTGCCGTCGGGACGGAGGTTGCGGATGCCTTTGAACATCAGCAGCACCAGCGGAATGATTCCGAGCAGGAAGACCGAGTCGGGGATGATCCGCAGCCACAGCAGCAGATTTACGGTTGCGTCCTGATAGAACTCAAAGGAACGGGCGGCCCAGAATCCTTCTTCGTAGGCTTTCTTCAACTGCAGGAATCCGACCGGCAGCAGCGTAATCATGATCATTCCGGCAAGTCCGATGTTAAGAGCCCAGACGGAGAATTTCTCCAACCGTTCGCTCCAAGCTTCCGGTTTGACAAGATTGCGCATCGTGTAAAGCATGACCGCCACGGAGAAGAAACCGTATACCCCGACCATTGCGCCGTGACCGTGGGTAGGCGTCAACTGCGACCCGTGTTCAAAGTAGCTGACAATCGGCATGTTGATCAGGAAACCGAGCCCACCGGCACCGACCAGGTTCCAGATGGCGACCGAGATGAGGAAGGCGAAAGAGCCTTTGTACGGGAAGTCCGCACCGCCGTCTCGCATGATCTTGTATTGGCCCCAGGCTTCCAGAATCAAGAGCGTCAACGGAATCACTTCCAGAGCCGAGAACACGGCGCCAAGCGCGATCCAGAGGTCGGGAGCCCCGATCCAGTAGTAGTGGTGTCCGGTTCCGATCACACCGCTGCCAAGCAGGATAATAAACTGGAAGAGAATCGCCCGGACGGTGGATTGCTTGGTCACAAGCCCCATTTGCACCATCAGGAAGCCGATCACGACAACCGCGAAAACTTCAAAAATTCCTTCCACCCACAGGTGAATGATCCACCAGCGCCAATAGTCGGCGTATGTGATGTGCGTTCCCGGATTGATGAAGAACGCGAAGAGATAGAAAAACACAACGGCAATCGAGCTGTAGAACAGCAGGTGAACCAATCCGCCTTTGTCGGTTTCCGATTTGAGAGCGTCTTTCAAACCGCGCCCGACGATAAACAACCAGATGGCGAGACCGGCCGCCAGCAGGATTTGCCAGATGCGTCCGAGTTCGAGATACTCCCACCCCTGGAATCCCAGCAAGAACCACAGGTTTCCAAGATATCCCTTCACGCCGAGCCATTCGCCGATCATACTGCCGGCTACGACCACGATCAGCGCCCAAAACAGGATGTCGACCAGCAGCCCCTGCCCTTTGGGTTCCCGGCCGCTGACAAGCGGAGCGACATAGATTCCCATCGCCAGCCAAGCGGTCGCGATCCAGAAAATCGCCAACTGCAAGTGATACCCTTTTGCGATGTTAAACGGCAGCAGTGCGGAAATGTCCATCCCGTAAAAACCGTTGCCTTCAACATAGTAATGGGCCAGCACCGCGCCGAGCAGCGCTTGGACGAGAAACAAAAGGCTTACGACAAGAAAATATTTGGCCGCTTTTCGCTGGCTGGGGTAAAGGGGTAAATCTTTTAACGAGAGTTTCGGAAACTTTCCGGGTTCGTACGCTTCTTCCATTTCAAAATTGTAACGTTTATAGAAGTACAGGATCACTCCCGTGAACAGGATCAACAATACGACGCTGACTGTGCTCCACCAGACGGCACTGTAGGACGGGACGTTCCCCGCTTGTGCGTCATACGGCCAGTTGTTGGTGTAAGTGTGGTCCAAACCGGGACGGTTGGTGGAAGAAAGCCAGGCGGTCCAGAAGAAGAAGTCCGCAAGTTGTTTGAGCTGATCCCCTTCCGCAACATACGCGCGGTCTTTTGCGGGCATGTGCTCTTCCCGGATCAACCCTTTCGGAAGCCCCGCTTTGAAATCTCCGTTTGTGAACTTCTCTTTGTAATAAGCACGCACCTTTTCCAAACCGGCAACCTGAGCCGGAGTCAGTTTCAACGTGTCGGTCGCTTTGTCGTAACGGTTTTCCTTGACTTCTTTCTTTACTTTTTCAACGATCAGGTTTTGCTCTTCCAGCTTCAAATTGTCGAAGTCGGTTTTGTAAAGATTTTTCGCGTAATATTGGTGCATTCCGGTCAAGTACACATGGAGCGTTTCGGCCGTAAAATCGGGCCCGAGATAAGAACCGTGCCCCAGTGTGGTCCCCCAGTCCATCAAGCCGTATTTTTGATAGACCGCCTGACCGCCTTTAATCTGCTCGTACGTGGTAACCACTTGGCCGTCCGGGTTGACGATCCGTTTCGGTTCGGGGGCGGTGTTTTTGTAAACCGCAAACCCGCCGAGCAGCAAGACGCTAAAGCTTACGATGAGTGTGAAAATAAGAACTTGCTTTAAAATGGAATTGGTTTTTTTGCCAAGACCCGGTCTTGGCCCCCCCAGTTCGGGTTTCATAATAATTCCTCCTTTCGTTCTCCTGGCATTATCTTACGGGAGACGAAAGGAACGATCTGTGAGAACAGTCAAACGGAACTGTGATTTTTGTCATAACGCGAATACAAGACTGGCGGCCATCACAAACCAGACGGTGTTGGCGATTTCCAGAATTCCGATCGTCAAGGGGCGGAGAGTGGAGTGAAACGGCGTGAGCCAGACTTTTACCGCGGAAAAAGCGTAGGCCAGCGCCATCCACCCATAGGGGAGGAGTTCCGGATACGCGAGCTGCGCCAGGATCGGAAACAGCACCAATGCGGCGTGGTACAGGTTGGCAACGGTTTTTACGGTGCGGTTTCCTTTTTCCCGGATCAAGCTCTTGACATGCAGTACACTGCCGAAGAACAGCAGCAGGCACGACAGCCCTACCAACCACGCTTTCAGGTCAAACGCCTGCACGCCGACATAATAAGCGGCCACTCCCCCGAACGACAGACCGCCGATGGCGGCCAAGTCATTGAGCATGTGGCGCTCCATTTTGCGGATCGCAAACCGTATGTTGACCCAAAGCAGCGCTCCGGCCGGCAGCGTCAACCAGATCAACCCGGGATATTTGAACAACAGCGGGAGTCCCGGTACAACGGCGGCCGCTCCGTAACCGACGAACCAGCCTTTCAGTTCCGAATTGCGTTTGGGGTTTTTGACCCATTGGATTAACGGGTATGTTGCAAGGTAGACAGCGAGCATGCCGAGAAACAACAGAACATGATAGCCGTTTGCTTCCCCCGCGAACATCCCAACGAGCAAGGGGGCGAACAGCATACCCCAGGCGCCGTGTTCCCTAGGCAGCAGGATCTTCATATTGTCACCCCTCCTCTCTCGATTCTACAACAACAAAGATCCGTTCGAAGTGACTTTTGTCACGGGCAATCGGGGCTGACCGGATCTGGGGGTGGGACTGATCGGATTTGAGTAAGAAAAAACTCCGATGGACAAAACAAGCATCGGAGTTTTTTCGATCGTTTTTGCTAGTTGAGATTTCCCGGCACGGACTTGACCAATTTGCCGGCGGTGGCGGCAACGGGGGAAATGGCCGGACGCAGAACGCGCATGCTGTTCACCTCCCTGCTGTGGTGTGATTTTGCCAGATCAAACTCAGCACTTTTCGGATCTTTCTTTTTTCAAAGGGACAGGGACGCAACCCTGCTTTCATCCTGTACAGCGGGCAGTGGTTGCCCTGACAGGAAGGCCTGTAAAAACAGGCGCGGCATACCGGGTCTTTGTCATCCCCGGAACTGACCCAAAGGGCCAATTTGTCGTAGTCGATTACAACCGATCCGTCTGGCAGCAGGCGGCCGATCCGGTTCACTTCTTCGTCCAATGCGCAGGTGCATTTATAGAGCTTTCCGTCGGCGCCGACCGCCAGCGAATGCGGTTTGGCCGCATAGCAGACAGAGCCGCCCGGCAGCAGCGAATGCTCGACCACCGAGCTCATCGCAAGACCCTGCTGCAATGCCATTTCGGTGAACTCCCAAATTTTTGTTTCGGCAGTCCGGCGGTCACAGACGGGCAACCGGTCATCGTTCAGTCCGCCCCATCGTCCCACAGGCCGGAAGAAAATTTGAAATCTGCCGTCGTGTGCGAAAAGTCCGCTCAGGAAGCGAACGAATACGGGAACGGCGGCAAGATTGTCCCTGTCAAAATTGACCCGGAGGCAAATTTCAAACGGATCGTCCAATTGCCGCAGACGTTTGAGGTTCTCCACGATTCGCGCAAAGGTTTTTCCCCCTCCGAGCAGGGGGCGCCGCTTGTCGTGAACCGCTTCCGGACCGTCGACGGTGATCATGAAACGCTTGATCTCCCACTCCAGCAACTGTTTGAAGAGATCGGGCGCAAGATGATAGCCGTTTGTTGCGATATCGGCCGTATACTCCACTCCGTGCGCTCTGGCTGCGGCCAGGAAGGATTCGGACAATTCGCCCAACACATCGGGGGCTAACAACGGTTCGCCGCCGAACCAACTGACGGTCAGATTTTTTAAAAAGCGGGCTTTCTCCGCGACAAGCCGCTGCAATCCGGTCTTTGTTTCGTTCGTCATTTTGCCGTGCGGAAAGGTTTGATAGCAGTATGTGCAGCGAAAATTGCAGGCTTCTGTAGGCATGACGATCAGGTGCATGGAGTCGGTGCGGTGGAAAGACTGATGCAGGAATTTCGCCCGCAGGTCTTCGTCCGCCTGATCCGGGACCAAAAACCCCGATTCGGCCATCATTTTCAATGTCTCCGGCAATTCTTCTTGTGCGGCTTGCCTGCTTAAAGCGGCGAGAACCTCCGGTTTTTCTTCGGGAGAGACGGCGGCGATGGCCCCTGTGTAACTGTTGTAGAGAACCAGTTCGCCGGACTTTGTATGCGAGATTGCGTTGAAGCGGGAAGGCACCCAGCGATTCGTTTGCTTCAAGAGCACGACCTTCTTTCCTTTGCGAATTGTTCCGGCAACCATTTCCAGAATAGGAAAAGCGGCGGGTGCTGGCAAGAGTGCACTACGGAAAATCACAAATCAGACACAAATTGATTCGGCTTGGGGAATCCGCCCGGTGTGAAAAAACTCACTGTGTGCCGCAGGATGTTTCAGTACAATAAAGGCGGTTGCCGTACTGTCTGCCGAAAACACGGCGGGCGGAATTGAATGTGTGAGAGAGGGGGAAATGTGGTGAACGAAAGGAAACATACCGACGTCATCCTTGTGGGCGGCGGGATCATCGGATGTTCCATCGCTTATCATTTAAGTCGCAAAGGCATCGGTTGTTTCGTCTTTGACGGTTCTTTGATCGGAAGCGAAGCTTCGTCGGCTTCAGCCGGGATTTTGGGAGCGATGATGGAGACGGACGCTCCCGGTCCGCTGGTCGATTTGTGCTTGGCCAGCCAGCGAAGATACCCGGATTTGGCGCAAGTGTTGCTTGAAGAAACGGGAATCGACATCGAATATTTGACATCAGGGTTGGTGGGGGTCGCGAGGGACGAACAAGAGGTACGGGATTTGCGCAGAAAGTGGGAGTGGGCACGCGGGATGGGGCAGCGAGTCGAGTGGCTGGATTCCCATGATTTGAAGGAGATTGAACCCCTGCTTGCGGAGTCGTTGTGCGGCGGTATCCATATTGTGGGCGACCATCAGGTCAACAGTTATAAAGTGACGAAGGCTTTCTGCGTTGCGGCGGAAATGCGGGGAGCCCGATTTTTCGAGAGAACGCCCGTGTTCTCATTGGTAGTGGAGAACGATCGGGTAAAGGGCGTAGACACGCCTGCCGGACGGTTTACCGCAGACACGGTGGTGATTGCCGCCGGGGCTTGGAGTTCCGCCCTGCTCAAGCCGCTTGGCATCTTGCTACCGGTGTTTCCCGTGAAAGGGCAATGCTATTTCGCCAGGCTTTCAACAGCAACTCCGTTACGAAAGTCGGTCTTCGTTCAAAAATGTTATCTCGTTCCCAAGAAGGACGGATCGGTACTTGTCGGAGCGACGCAAGAAGAGGTCGGCTACGACAAGGAAACCAGGGTGGAGGCGATTAAAACTTTGCACGACATCTCATGCACCTTGGTCCCGGCGCTGAAGGAAGCGGTGTTTGTCAATACGTGGGCCGGATTGCGGCCGGGCAATCCCAACCTGAAACCGATTCTCGGCCCTGTTACCGGTTGGCAAAACCTGATTGCGGCAACGGGACATTTTCGCAAGGGAACGCTGCTGGCTCCCATAACCGGCGAAGTCGTCGCATCGATCATTGCGGGAGAACCGTCTCCGATTGACTGGTATCCGTTTTCGCCGGAAGGGCACCGGTTTGATCAAGCTTCCCGGGAATCAGAGTAAGTCTGGAAACGCCGATCGTGTATGAAAAACTGATTATCTGTGACAAATTTAACAGTAGCTACTGAAAAAAAGACGTACAATACATCGTATAAAATCGTATTTTGAGGAGTGATCGCAATGTTTGGAACAAACGGCGGGGGATGCTTGGGACACTTGGGAGGACCTGGCGTTGTATCGTTTTGTCCGGCGCTCCGCCAATTATTTGATGAACATCCGCCGTTGCGCGAACAGATGCACCAGCTTGTCCAAAAAGCGAAGCGGTTAGCGGATGCTGCCGAGGAGGAGCGGTTTTCCGGCCTGCAGGAATTGAGAACTTTGGAAAGCAAGTTTAAACAGGAACTGGACATCCATTCGGAAAAAGAAGAAGGCGGCCTTTTCCCGATCCTCGGCAGGCATATCGGAACCGAGCAGGGACCGATCGCCGTGATGGAATATGAGCATGCTGAAGCAAAGCGAAATCTGGCCCTGTTTGAACAACAAGCCGCCGAAACCGGAGAAGCGGCGGGCCGGGAGCAGGTCCAAGCCGTTACGGCACCTTTGCTGACGGCGATCAATATTTTGCTGGAACATTTCATGAAGGAAGAAAGCGTTCTGTTCCCCATGGCGGAAAGAGTGTTGACGGAGCAAGAAAAACAGGAACTTTTGGCGATCGTCCAACAGAGGAAACCCCGCTAAAAGGCATCCGCATCCGTGAACTAATATCCGTGAACTAAAATGAACAAACGAGGAACGAATTTTCCGCGACTGTTGAGTCAATCAACAGTCTTTCTTTTTTGGGGCCATAAGACGCGACTTGGATGTTACAACCTTTCATCCGGGAAACGGAAACGTTTGACTGATTTCCATCTTGCAATCCGTTTGCCAAGGTAGTTTTTCTTTTTCGCGATCAATTCTTGTTATAAAGTGACAAATTTATATCCGAAGGGAATTTTTCGATACCATTTCAGACACAAATAGCGGCAGAATGGAAAAAATAGTAAGATTTATTTTTAAAAATCGGTGAACGAATGTAAGGATTGTAACCCTGCAAACCTTGAGATTTACGGGATTTGCTTATTTTTTGCGGGAAGAAGGCTGTTTTTCAAATTCGGGGATTTCCCTGTTGCAGAATCAGGGAGACTCCCGACTTACCGATTTTTGTGTCCGTACTAGAATAAGAGCCAAGAATCCGGATTCAGCTTGAAACCATCCTGGAATTGATTTGGAGGAGAGGCGCGATGGCCAATTTGTCTGTGCGTTGGGACCCTGAAAACCCGACATTCTGGGCGACGGAAGGGAAAAAAGTCGCCAATCGCAACTTGTGGATCTCGATACCGGCTTTGCTTCTGTCGTTTGCCGTGTGGCAGATCTGGTCCGCAGTGGCGGTCAATCTCAATAACGTCGGATTCAAATTTACGACCGAACAATTGTTCACGCTTGCGGCGCTGCCCGGATTGGTAGGTGCCACGCTGCGGATCTTTTACTCGTTTGTGGTGCCGATCTTCGGTGGGCGCAACTGGACAGTGTTCAGCACGGCCACCTTGCTGCTGCCGACGATCGGAATCGGCATGGCGGTGCAGGATCCGACCACTTCTTTCACGGAGATGGCGATTCTTGCCGCACTGTGCGGCTTTGGCGGCGGCAACTTCGCTTCGTCGATGGCCAACATCAGCTTTTTCTTCCCGAAGAAAATGAAGGGAACCGCCTTGGGATTAAACGCCGGTCTTGGCAACTTGGGTGTGAGTGTGACCCAGTTTCTGATTCCCATCGTAATCACGTCCGGCATTTTTGGCGCAGTGGCCGGCGGCCCCCAACTGATGAAAAACGGCAAAGAAGTATGGCTGCAAAACGCCGCCTTCGTCTGGGTGATTCCGATTCTGTTGACCACCATCGCGGCGATGTTTGGCATGAACAATCTGCAGACCGCCCGGGCATCCGTAAAAGAACAACTCGTCATTTTCAAGCGGAAACACATGTGGCTGATGACCTGGCTGTATACGATGTGCTTCGGTTCGTTCATAGGCTATTCGGCGGCTTTTCCGCTGCTGATCAAGTCGCAGTTTCCTGAAGTCAACCCGCTGCAATACGCGTTTCTCGGGCCGTTGGTCGGGGCGGTGATTCGGCCTGTCGGAGGGTGGCTGTCAGACAAAGTGGGAGGTGCCCGGGTGACGTTTTGGGACATCATCGTGATGATCGTCGCCACCTTCGGGGCGATCCACTTCATGGATGCGCATAACTTTACGGGATTTTTCCTGATGTTCATGGTCTTGTTTCTGACGACCGGAATCGCAAACGGTTCGACGTTCCGCATGATTCCGATCATCTTTGACCCGAAGGAAGCGGCTCCGGTGCTCGGTTTCACTTCCGCGATCGCGGCTTACGGCGCATTCTTCATCCCGAAGTCTTTCGGGTGGTCGATTAACAGCACAGGCTCACCGCATGCGGCCCTGTACGCGTTCATCGCCTATTATCTGATCAGTCTCTTTATCACCTGGTTCTGGTACGCTCGCAAGAACGCCGAAATCAAATGCTGAGGAGAGATCCCGGATGTTGGCGAAAAAGAGCTTTTTAAAAAGCGGTCATCTTCCGACGCTGCTCGCATCGTTTCTGTACTTTGACATCAGTTTCATGATCTGGGTGATGTTGGGGGCCACTTCTACCTTTATCGTGCAGGAGTTCAACTTGACTCCGGCGCAAAAAGGCCTGATGGTAGGGATTCCGGTTTTGGGAGGGGCGCTGCTCAGAATCCCGATGGGATTGCTGGCCGACCGCTTCGGCGGCAAGCGGATGGGCATCATCGGCATGATCGTCACGATGATACCGCTCTTCTGGGGGTGGCAATTTGGCAACAGTTTGAGCGAAGTGCACGCATTCGGATTTTTGCTGGGTGTGGCGGGAGCCAGTTTCGCGGTGGCTTTGCCGCTGGCAAGCCGCTGGTATCCGCCCGAACATCAGGGCTTGGCGATGGGCATCGCGGGAGCGGGTAACAGCGGCACCGTGCTTGCCACGCTGTTCGCTCCCCGGCTGGCGGAAGCCATCGGCTGGCACGGCGTGTTCGGCCTGGCGTTGATTCCGCTGGCCGTCGCGTTCATTGTGTTCGTGATCTTCGCGAAAGACAGCCCGAACGCGCAAAAACCGCAGACTGCGGGAGCTTATTTGTCGATTGTGAAACACAAGGAAACCTGGCTGTTCAGCTTTTTCTACAGCCTGACTTTCGGCGGGTTTGTCGGAATGACCAGTTATCTCAGCCTGTTCTTTGTCGATCAATACGGGGTCAGCAAGGTGACCGCAGGAGACTTTGTCACGCTGGTGGTGTTTGCCGGGAGTTTTGTGCGGCCGATCGGCGGCTGGCTGGCGGACCGTTTTGGCGGAATGAATCTGTTGACAAAACTGTACGCCGCAGTGACGGTTGCGCTGTTGCTTGTCGGGCTGCTTCCTCCGGTGTATGTCGCGTTGACACTGCTGTTTGTCACGCTGATGCTGTTCGGTTTGTCCAACGGAGCGTTGTTTCAGGTGGTTCCAACCCGTTTTCCGAAAGAAGTCGGGATCATGACCGGGTTTGTCGGCGCCGCCGGCGGGCTGGGCGGATTTTTCCTGCCGAACATACTCGGCACTTTAAAGAGCTTGACCAATTCTTATTCGTACGGTTTCTGGTGGATTGCCGCCACCTACCTGGTCGCGTTGTTGGTCATCATCGGACTCAAGCGTTCTTGGCACAGGGAAACCGCACAGCAGGGTACTTTTGTGAACGGGAAAATTTCATGAAAGATTCTTAAAACGATCCCTGATCGTCAGACGGTTCCGAAAATCGGAAAGGAGATCGAAGCATGCGGAAAAAGTCTTCACCGTTATTCAGGAAACTGCGTTTTCTCAAGCCGAGCGAACACTATTCCGGCGGGTGGAGCCAATTGTCTCCCCAAAGCCGGGAGTGGGAAAAAGTGTATCGCCGTCGCTGGCAGCACGACAAGGTGGTCCGTACCACCCACGGGGTGAACTGCACGGGTTCGTGCAGTTGGAAAGTGTTTGTCAAAGACGGGATCATCACCTGGGAGAATCAGCAGACCGACTATCCCTCCACGGGACCTGACATGCCGGAGTTTGAACCGCGGGGCTGTCCGCGCGGCGCCAGTTTTTCCTGGTATGTGTACAGCCCTTTGCGCGTCAAATATCCGTATATCCGCGGGATCTTGTTGAAGTTGTGGCGAGAGGCTTTGCAACTGACCCAAAATCCGGTCGAGGCCTGGAAAAGCATTGTCGAAGACCCGGAGAAAGCCCGGCAATATAAAGCCGCCCGCGGCAAAGGCGGATTTGTCCGCGCTTCCTGGGGGGAAATCAATCAGCTCATCTCCGCCATGATGATTTATACGATTCAAACCTACGGTCCCGACCGGATTGCCGGATTCACTCCGATTCCGGCGATGTCGATGGTCAGTTATGCGTCGGGTGCCCGGTTCCTGTCGCTGGTCGGATCGCCGATGCTCAGCTTTTACGATTGGTATGCCGACCTGCCGCCGGCGTCTCCGCAGATTTGGGGCGAACAGACGGACGTGCCGGAAAGCAGCGACTGGTACAACGCAGGCTATATCATGATGTGGGGTTCCAATGTGCCGATGACCCGCACGCCGGATGCCCACTTCATGGCCGAGGTGCGATACAGGGGCACAAAGGTCGTCGCCGTCAGTCCCGACTATGCCGAAAACGTCAAGTTTGCGGACAATTGGCTGGCGCCGAAGCCCGGCTCGGACGGCGCCCTGGCGCAGGCGATGACCCATGTCATTTTAAAGGAGTTTTATGTCGAGCGGCAAACGGAATATTTCACCCAGTACGCCAAACGATACACCGATCTGCCGTATTTGGTCACGTTGAAAAAACAAGGGGACTCGTTCGTTTCCGACCGCTTCCTGCTGGCGAGCGACCTCGGGTTGCCACTTGCCAATCCGGACTGGAAACCGGTGGTGCTGGATCGGCAAACCAAGCGATTGGCGGTTCCAAACGGCAGCATCGGACATCGTTGGGGAGATCCGGGCAAGTGGAACCTGAAGCCGGAAGACGAGCAGGGGCAGCCGATCGATCCCGCAATGTCGCTTTTGGGAAATGAAGACGAAATCGTTTATCTCGATTTTCCGTGTTTTGACGATTCCGGTCGCAGGACGTTCCGCCGCTCCGTTCCTGTGAAAAAAATTGCGCGAGCCGGTGAGACGCTGTATGTGACGACCGTGTTCGACATGATGCTTGCCAACTACGGCGTCGGCCGCGGGTTACCCGGCGATTATCCGATCGACTACAACGATCCGAAACCGTATACACCGGCTTGGCAAGAGCGGCATACGGGCGTGAACCGTAAACTGGTGACCCGGATCGCACGCGAGTTCGCACAGAACGCGGTTGATACGAAAGGCCGTTCCATGATCATCATGGGTGCGGGCGTCAACCACTGGTTTAACGGCGACACGATCTACCGGGCGATTCTGAACCTGGTGCTGTTGACCGGTTCGCAGGGCGTCAACGGCGGCGGGTGGGCCCATTACGTCGGACAGGAAAAATGCCGGCCGATCGAAGGCTGGGGAACCATCGCTTTCGCCCGTGACTGGTCGCTGCCGCCGCGGCTGCAAAACGCGACTTCCTTCTATTACTTTGCGACCGATCAGTGGCGATACGACGAGCTGCCGCTGGACGAGCTTGCGGCGGCAACCGTCGGCAAACCCAGATACCAACATTCCGCCGACTACAACGTATTGGCGGCCCGGTTGGGCTGGTTGCCCTCTTACCCGCAATTCGACCGCAATTCGCTCCGGTTGTTCGAAGAGGCGAAGCGAAAAGGCGCAACCGCCCCGGAAGAAATCGTTCGCTATGTTGCGGATGAATTGAAAAGCGGAAACATGCGGTTTGCGATTGAAGACCCGGACGATCCGAAAAACTTCCCGCGCGGGCTGTTCGTATGGCGGTCCAACCTGATTTCAAGTTCGGGAAAAGGGCACGAGTACTTCCTGAAGCACCTGCTCGGCACTTCCAACGGCTTGCTGTCCGAGGAAAACACGGGCTGCCGACCGCAGGAAATAAAATGGCGGGACAAGGCGCCGGAAGGCAAGCTTGACCTGCTGGTCAGCCTCGACTTCAGAATGGCCGGCAATGCCCTCTATTCCGATATCGTGCTGCCGGCGGCGACCTGGTATGAAAAGCACGACCTGAGCAGCACCGACATGCATCCGTTCGTGCATCCGTTTAACCCTGCGATCTCGACGCCGTGGGAAACGAAGTCGGACTGGGATATTTTCAAGGGATTGGCCAGGACCTTCTCCGAAATGGCCAAAACCTATCTGCCGAAACCGCAGAA
Organism: Effusibacillus sp. SKA8; assembly: GCF_058273125.1. NCBI lineage: Bacteria > Bacillati > Bacillota > Bacilli > Caryophanales > Alicyclobacillaceae > Effusibacillus > Effusibacillus sp. SKA8. Next base: position 108,997 of record NZ_JBZCSF010000001.1, read on the forward strand.
AGACATCGTTGCCGTGCCATTGTTGCACGATTCGCCGGATGAACTGGCGCAACCTTTCGGGAAAGTGCTCGACTGGAAAAAGGGAGAAACGGAAGCGATTCCGGGTAAGACGATGCCCAAATTTGTCGTGGTGGAACGCGATTACACGCAAATCTACGACAAGTTTACTTCCCTCGGGCCGCTCGTGGAGAAAAACCCAATCGGAGCGCACGGGATCTCTTTCTCTGTCAAAGAACAGTACGAACAATTGAAAAAAATCAACGGAGTCGTGGAAAAACCGGGTGTTTCGCAAGGCATGCCGAGGCTTGAGACCGACCGGCAGGCGGCGGAAACGATTCTCACCCTGTCCAGCGCGACAAACGGCCAGGTAGCGATGAAGGCGTGGGAAGCGGAAGAAAAGAAAACGGGGATGCAACTGAAAGATTTGGCGGAAGAACGGGCGGCGGAGCGTTTCACGTTTGCCGACATCACCGCCCAGCCGAAACAGGTGATTCCGACTCCGGTATTCAGCGGTTCCAACAAAGGAGATCGCCGCTATTCGCCGTTTACCACAAGCATCGAACGGCTGGTGCCGTTTCGGACCCTGACGGGGCGCCAGCACTTCTATCTCGATCACGAAATCCTGCTGGAATTCGGGGAAGGGCTGCCGGTTTACAAACCGACCCTGCCGAAAATGGTGTTTGCGCCCCGCGACCCGCAACCTGCCGCCGACGGAAACGCCATCACTTTGCGGTATTTGACGCCGCACGGCAAATGGAACATTCACAGCACCTACCAGGACAACCTGCACATGCTGACCTTGTTCCGGGGCGGCCCGAACGTGTGGATCAACGACAAAGACGCGGAAGCAGCCGGTATCAGGGACAACGACTGGGTGGAAGTGTATAACCGCAACGGCGTGGTGGCCGCCAGGGCGGTTGTCAGCCACCGGATGCCGCGCGGGACGATGTTTATGTACCACGCTCAGGACAAACACATTAACGTTCCCGCTTCCAACATCACAAGGGAACGCGGCGGCACGCACAACAGTCCGACCAAGATTCACATCAAACCGACCCAGGTGATCGGCGGCTACGCGCAACTCAGTTACGGATTCAACTATTACGGTCCGATCGGCAATCAGCGGGACCTCTATGTGGCCGTCCGCAAGATGAAGGAGGTGTCCTGGCTTGAAGATTAAGGCGCAGGTCGCGATGGTCATGAATCTCGACAAATGCATCGGCTGCCACACGTGCAGCGTAACCTGCAAAAACACCTGGACCAACCGTCCGGGTGCGGAATACATCTGGTTTAACAACGTGGAAACGAAGCCGGGCGTCGGTTATCCGGTCGAATGGGAAAACCAACAAAAATATAAGGGCGGTTGGGTGCGCAAAAACGGCAAGCTGGAACTCCGTTCGGGCAGCAAAATCAACAAGCTGGCGCTTGCGAAAATTTTTTACAACCCCGATTTGCCGACTATCGACGAATATTACGAGCCCTGGACCTACAACTATGAACATCTGACCAGTAGCCCGGAGCGGAAGCACCAGCCGGTTGCTCGCCCGAAATCGCTGCTGACGGGCGAGTATATGGACCTGAAGTGGGGGCCGAACTGGGAAGACGATTTGGCCGGCGCTCATGTCACGGGACGCCGCGATCCCAACGCGGTTGCCATGGAAGAGGCGATCCGTCTCGAATTCGAACAGGCGTTTATGATGTATCTGCCGCGGATTTGCGAGCATTGCCTGAACCCTGCCTGTGTCGCGTCCTGTCCTTCCGGGGCGATGTACAAACGGGATGAAGACGGTATCGTGCTGGTCGACCAGGAGGCGTGCCGCGGCTGGCGTTACTGCATGTCGGGCTGCCCCTACAAAAAAGTGTATTTCAATTGGCAAACGCAAAAAGCGGAAAAATGTACACTGTGTTTTCCGAGAATCGAAGCGGGGCTGCCCACCGTCTGCTCGGAAACCTGCACCGGTCGCATACGCTACATCGGGATTCTTTTGTACGATGCGGATCGCGTCGAAGAAGCCGCATCGGCCCCTGACACAAAAGATCTGTACAAGGCACAGTTGAGCTTGTTCCTGGATCCGAACGACCCTGCGGTAATCGAACAGGCGCGGCGTGACGGCATTTCCGAAGACTGGTTGGAAGCGGCCCGCAGGTCGCCGGTTTACAAACTTGCCGTCGAATACGGTGTCGCGCTGCCTTTGCATCCGGAATACCGCACTTTGCCGATGGTCTGGTACGTTCCGCCGTTAAGCCCGATTATGAATGTGTTTGAAGGGAAAGGCAGCCATTTTGATCCGGACGACATCTTCCCGGCGATCGAACAGATGAGAATTCCGATTCAGTATCTGGCCAATCTGCTGACGGCGGGAGACACGGCTGTCATCCAAAACGCGTTGAACAAAATGGTGACCATGCGTTATCACATGCGTTCCCTCCAGACCGGCAGAGAAACCGATCCGAAGCTGATCGCAAAAGCGGGAATGACGGCAAAAGCGGCCGAGGAAATGTACCGCTTGCTGGCTGTCGCGAAATACGAGGACCGGTTTGTGATTCCTCCCGCCCACAAAGAGCATGTCATGAATCTTTACAGCGAACAGGGAATGGCCGGTTATGATTTGGCCGGAAGCTGCAATTCTTGCGAAGTGGGAGGTTACTATGGAGACAACGTGTATTTCTATCCCTCCTTTGACGGCAAAGACGGACGATAACCGGCGTTTGCTGCAGCTTGTTTCCCTGTTGCTGCAGTATCCGGACGCGGAATGGCTGCAGATCGGCGAGTTGCGTGCGGAAGTGGGCGAAATTGCCCACCCGCAGGCAAGGGAAGCGCTGCAGCGGTTTCTCGCCTATCTGGAAAGCGAAGAAATCGACCAACTGGCGCAAAGGTACGTGGAAACGTTCGATTTTAACCCAAACGCGGCTTTGTATCTGACCTATTCCGCCATGGGGGAAGAGCGGGAGAGGGGAGCGATCCTCGTCAGGCTGAAGGAATTTTACGCGGAAGCGGGATTTGAAATCACCGCCGACGAACTGCCGGATTACTTGCCTTTACTGCTGGAGTTTGCCGCGGTGGCTCCGGATCATGCGGCAAAGAAGGTTCTGCGGGATTTCCGCAAACCGATGGAGAATCTGCAGGTCCAACTGGAAAAAACGGAAAATCCGTACGCATGGGTCATGCAGGCGTGTCTTCTCGCGTCCGACCTGATCCTCAAGTAAGCGGGAGGTGGCGTTGTGAATTTCGGAAGCCAATTTTTGTGGGTCATCTATCCGTATATGATGCTGACGATCTTTGTCGTCGGGCATATCTATCGCTACAATACGGATCAACTTGCGTGGACGGCAAAATCCAGCGAATTTTTGGAAAAGAAAAGCCTGCGCTGGGGAAGCATGCTGTTCCACCTGGGAATCGCAGCGGTCTTTTTGGGGCATGTCGTCGGATTGCTCGTACCGAAAAGCGTTACGGAAAGCATGGGCATCCCGGAACATCTTTATCATGCGGGAGCCGTGTATGGCGGCGGTTTGGCGGGAATTGCGACGCTTGCGGGCATTGCTATCCTGCTGGTCCGCAGGTTGAGTGTGAAACGCGTGCGGGTGACGAGCAGCGCCAGCGATATTTTGGTCGGGATTCTGCTGTTGATCGTCATCGGTATGGGAGTGCTGGCGACGATCGGCACCAATCTGGTTGGCAGTTACGATTACAGGGAGACTCTGGCGCCCTGGATCAGGGGGATTCTGACCTTTACGCCCGACCCGTCGCTGATGCGTGATGTGCCGCTGTTCTTTAAATTGCATGTGGTTTTGGCCTTTGCGGTTTTCGGAATCTGGCCGTTTACACGGCTGGTTCACGTGTGGAGCGTTCCGTTGGCTTATTTTCGCCGCAGCTATATTGTGTACAGAAGCCGTAACACCCATCAAATCTGAATGTATGCCGATCCCCGGTACGTTTGACTGCCGGGGATTCTTTTTGAAGGTATGAAAAAATAAGGGAGTTCCGAAAACGAACTAAGGGAATTCCCCTATAACACCCAAAGCGCGTTGCAAGTTAGACTAAAGAAAAAAGCAAAAGATGCAGATGGCAGACTGTTCAAAGAAATGAAAGATATGGAGGCAACAGATGATGGGAAGCCTACAAGGGGACATCGAGGCAAGTCTCAGTGAACTGAGGCGTCTGACAGCCACTGACTTTGCCGCTCTTGCCTGGGCCGACGAGAAGGAGCAGACGATTCGCTGGAAATACGCTTCCGGCAGCCGGAACGAACGCTATAAAAGAATTACCTTGCGGCTCGGAAAAGGCATTGCCGGCAAGGTGATGCGCTCCGGCCGCGCGATGGTGCTGGAATCTTTCTCGCCGAAAAGCGGTGACGATCCGCGGGAATACCCGATTCTGCTGGCGGAAAATTTGAAAGCGGTCATCGGCGTTCCGGTTACGATCGACGAGAGGGTAATGGGTGTGTTGTTGGTGGGATGCAGACAGCCTCGGGCATTTGAAGACGAAGTCGTGGAATTGGTCATGAACGTCGCGGAACAGATCGGAACCATGTTTCAGCAAAGAGGGGGATCGCAAAATGCGCCCGTTCGAACATTCACCGTTTATCGTGATCTGGGAAGTCACGAGAGCCTGTGAGCTTGCCTGCCTGCACTGCCGGGCGGAAGCGGAGCCAAAACCGGATCCTCGCCAGCTGACAACGGAAGAAGGATTCCGGCTGCTGGATCAGATCAAAGAGTTCGGTGACCCTGTGGTGGTCTTCACCGGCGGGGACCCGTTGATGCGGCAGGATTTGTATGACTTGATTTCGTACGGAGTGAACAAAGGACTGAAAATTTCGATGACGCCGAGCGCGACGCCGCATGTCACGAAGGAGGCGATGCGGCGGGCAAAAGAGGCCGGTCTTTCCCGCTGGGCCTTTTCCCTTGACGGGTCCAATGCCGAGATTCACGATGCGTTTCGCGGGGTGGCGGGGTCGTTTGACCGTACGCTCCAATCGATTGAATACCTGCACGAGTTGGGCCTGCCGATTCAAATCAACACCACAGTCAGCCGCTATAACCTGCATGACTTGGAGCGTTTGGCGGAACGGATGAAGGAATTGAAAGCCGTGCTGTGGAGCGTGTTCTTTCTTGTTCCCACCGGCCGCGGCAAGATGGAGGACATGATCTCGCCGGAAGAGCACGAACGGGTGTTCAATTGGCTGTACGATCTGTCAAAGACCGCTCCGTTCGACATCAAAACGACCGCCGCGCAGCACTACCGCCGCGTGGTGATGCAGCGGCGAAAGGAAGAGGGCGAGTCTCTTTCCCGCATGAATTTGATCGGTGTACAACGCAACAACGGCCAGACGGAGGATGGAATCGGCCGTCCAATGTTTGGCGTCAATGACGGGAACGGGTTCGTGTTTGTTTCCCATCTCGGCGACGTGTACCCCAGCGGATTTTTGCCCGTTTATACCGGCAATGTGCGGGAGCGGTCGCTGGTGGAGATTTACCGGGAATCGCCGATTTTCAAAGCGCTGCGCAATCCGGACAATTACAAAGGAAAATGCGGGGTATGCCCGTTTCGCAATGTTTGCGGCGGTTCGCGCGCGCGGGCGTATGCGGTGACGGGAGACTATCTGGCAAGCGAGCCCTACTGTACCTATATTCCGCCAAATTACAACAAAGCCGTCATCTAGTTCCCCTGACCGGGCGCTAACGGTATAATAAAAGGGATGGTACAATAACTAGAGGGGAAGTTGCCGATGGCTTCGGTGCGAAACATTGGAACGGCCAAAAACTCGGCCTCGTTTCTGGAGTCGGTTTTCAACAATGTCACAGATGCGATTTTGGTTGTCGATGAAGACGGCATTGTGGCGCAGGCCAACCCGGCGGCTTTGAAAATGACCGGCTGGAGTTATGCGGAGTTGGTCGGGAAAATCCACTTTTGCGAAATCTGCAGAGGAATGGCGAATGGCGTCGAAGAAGCCTCCTGCGACGATTGTTTTGCCAAAAGGTCTGCCAACGTGCCTTCCTTTGAAATGACCATCCGAACAAAGGACGGCCGGGAATTTTCTGTCGCGGCGAGTTCGACCCACTTAGCCGAGCGGAACAAGAAAGTCATGGTCGTGATTCTGCGCGATATGTCCGAACAGCAGCGGATGGAACGGGAACGTTTTCAGCGGATGATGACCAACTATGTGATACAGGCCCAGGAAGAGGAACGCAAACGCGTATCCCGCGATCTGCACGACAGTGTGGGACAGGCGTTGTACAGCATTTTGGTGGGACTGAAAGTGGTAAACCAGTTGGAGCTGGAAGAGACGGTCAAGAACCATCTGTCGGATGTACAGCAGATGACGCTGCGGGCGCTGGAAGAAGTCCGGAACATGGCGGTTGAGCTGCGTCCGTCGGCGCTTGACGATTTGGGTCTGATTCCGGCGATCCGTTCTTACATCAAACGGTTTGAACAAACCTTCGGCATTGAGACCGAATTTGTGGTTCTTGGCAAGAAACGCCGCTACGCATCGTCGATTGAAACCGCCTTGTACCGGGTTTGCCAGGAGGCGATGACGAACGCGGCCAAATACGCGGACGCCAACAAAATCATCGTGCGCCTCGAGGATTCCGGTAGCCTTGTGCAGCTGGCGGTCAAAGACGACGGACGGGGGTTTGACCCGAGTCAGATCCGGGTGCAGGGAAGCGGACTCGGTTTGTACGGAATGCGTGAGCGAGCCCACCTGTTGGGGGGCAGCGTCGACATTCAATCGGGGCCGGGACAGGGGACCTTGATTCATGTGAGTATTCCAGTGACGGAAAAGGGGGAGCCGCTCCATGTCGATCCGGGTACTTATCGCAGATGACCACGCCATTGTCAGATCCGGCCTTGCGATGCTGATCAACGCGCAGGACGATATGGAGGTGGTCGATACGGCGGCAGACGGAAGGGAAGCTGTCGAAAAGGCGCTGGCGCTACGGCCCGACATCGTGCTGATGGATTTGAGCATGCCGCCGGGAGAAAACGGCTTGTCCGCCACCGCCCGGTTAAAAGAGGAGGCTCCGGAGATCGATATTCTCGTATTGACGATGCATGACGACGAGGAATACCTGTTCCGCGTCTTGCAGGCTGGCGCATCCGGGTATATTTTGAAAAGTGCGCCGGATATGGACCTGCTTGCCGCGATCCGGACGGTCAAGCAAGGGGCGGCGTACCTCCATCCGTCAGCCGCGAAATCTCTGATCCAGGAATTTTTGCAGCGCGTTCAAAAGGGTGAAGAGATTGACAATTACAATGTGCTGACGGACCGGGAGCAGGAGATTTTGGCCCTGATCGCCAAAGGATATTCGAACAAAGAAATCGCGGAACAGCTTGTGGTTTCGGTGAAGACGATCGAGACCCACAAGACGAAGATCATGGAAAAACTGCATTTGAAAACCCGTCCCGAACTGGTTCGGTACGCGTTGAAAAAAGGCTTGCTGGATTTTGATTGATCCGGTCTTTCGCGGGACGGCACAATGGAATTGGTTTTGCAACGGCATCAACCGAAAGGTGATGCTGTTTTTTTGAGTATTTTATGTCATGAAATCTAACATGAAGTGTTGCCGTGTTATTTTATTCTGACTACAATGGTCATAAATGTAATGGAACTTGACATGGTTATTCCATCTGCTGGAACTGTGGGCCCTCCCGTTCAGAAAGCCGAAAGTTTTGCGAGGGCTTGTGAGAAACCGCTTTTTCAACGCAATGAAATGAAGGGGAGGCCGCGAAATGCAAAAGCTGCTTCAAATGTTTCAAGCCAGAGTGGACCGGCCGGGCAGCGAAATCGGGATTGCCAGTCACTGTTGCTTTTGCAGCATGCAGTGTGCGATCGAACTTCGCGTCGACCCGGTTCAATTAAAGGTGACAGGGGTGCAGCCGATTAAGGACTTTCCCGTTGCGTCAGGCAAAGCGTGTCCCAAGGGAATTGTAGCGCATGAGCATGCGCGGCACTGGGAGCGGCTGACGATGCCTTTGATCCGGAAAAATGGGCAACTGACCATGGCGACCTGGGATGAAGCGCTGGCCGCGGTCACCGAACGGTTCCGCGCTCTGCAAAGGAAGTATGGAAACGACTCGGTGGCGGTGTTCGGCGGAGGTTCGCTGACGAATGAAAAGGCGTATCTCCTGGGAAAATTCGCCCGGGTGGCACTGCGGACCCGGAATATCGATTACAACGGGCGCTACTGCATGTCGTCGGCAGCCGCGGCAATGAACAAGGCGTTCGGTTTGGACAGGGGCATGACCATTCCCCTCCATGACATCCCGCTGGCGAAATTCATCCTGATTGTCGGAGCCAACATTGCCGAGTGTCAGCCGACGTTGATGCCCTATCTGCGACAGGCGCAGAAAAACGGGGCGAAAATTGTGGTGGTCGACCCGCGCCAAACGGGAACGGCGAAGATCGCCGACCTGCATCTTCCCGTCAAGCCGGGCACTGACCTGGCGCTAATGAACGGAATTCTGCATGTGATGATCGGGGAGAATCTGATTGACCACGTTTTTATCGCGGAGCGAACAGTCGGATTCGCGGAGGTCAAACAGGCGGTCAGCGACTGCACGCCGCAAAAAGTGTCGCGGATTACGGGAATTCCTGTGGACGACATCATACAGACCGCCCGTTGGTACGGCGAGGCGGAAACCGCGATCCTGTACACGGCGAGGGGGATCGAGCAGCAGGCGAGGGGAGTCGACAACGTGCTCAGTTGCCTGAATCTCGTTCTCGCTTCCGGAAAAATCGGAAAGCCCGCCTGCGGCTACGGTGCGATCACCGGCCAGGCCAACGGGCAGGGAGGACGGGAACACGGTCAGAAGTCGGATCAATTGCCCGGGTATCGATCCATCGAAAACCCGGAACACCGGAAATATATCGCCTCCGTCTGGGGGATCGACGAGCACGAATTGCCCGGGAAAGGAAAGTCTGCCTATGAATTGTTTGAAGCGATGTCCCGCGGGGAGATCAAGGGGCTGTTTCTGATGGCGTCCAATCCCGTCGTTTCGAGTCCCAACGGCAATCTGGTGAAAAAGGCGGTCGCCGGGCTTGACACCCTGGTTGTTGTCGATCTCTTTTTAACCGAAACGGCAAAACTGGCCGATATCGTGTTGCCCGGTTCCGCCTGGACGGAAGACGAAGGGACCCTGACAAACCTGGAAGGCCGCGTCATCCTGCGGAGGGCGGCGCAGCGCCCGCCGGGCCAGGCGAGGCTGGATTGGCAGATTTTGTGCGATCTTGCAAAGCGGTTTGGGAAAAAGGAACTCTTTGCTTACGAATCGCCGGAAGACATCTTTGAAGAGCTCCGTTTGGCCAGCGCCGGCGGGCGGGCGGACTATTCCGGCATCAGCTACGCCAAGATCGAACGGCAAAAAGGGGTCTTCTGGCCTTGTCCCAGCGACGACCACCCGGGCACGGAGCGGATGTTTGCCGACCGGTTTGCCCATCCGCACGGCAAGGCGGTTTTTCATCCCGTTCGGTTCCGGGAAGCGAAAGAACTGCCGGATGCGGACTATCCCTATTACCTGACAACCGGGCGGGTACTGAGCCATTACCTGACAGGGGTACAGACCCGCAGGACGGTGTCGCTGAATGCGAGACAACCGGAACCGTATGTGGAGATACATCCGGAGACGGCGGCGGCAAACCGGATTGAAGACGGGGACTGGGTGGAACTTTCCACCCGCAGGGGAAAAGCGAACTACCGGGTGAAAATCACGGAGACCATCCGGCCGGATACCCTGTTCGTCCCGATTCACTGGGAGGAAGAAAAATCGGTCAATCTGCTGACCAACCCGGAACTGGACCCGGAGTCCCGGATGCCGGAATTTAAGATCAGTGCCGTTTCGTTCAGAAAAATCGGAACAGAGCGTGAAGGGGAGAGGGAACATGAACAAGCGAAAATTGGTCTTGGTCGGTAACGGAATGGCGGGCGTCCGATGCGTCGAGGAAATCCTGAAGCTGGCGCCGGACCGGTTTGCAATTACGATTTTCGGCAGCGAGCCGCATCCGAACTACAACCGGATTTTGCTGTCCTCCGTACTTGCCGGGGACGCGGATATCCGCGATATCGTCTTAAACGACTGGGATTGGTATGAACAAAACAAAATCAAGCTGTATGCCGGCCGGACGGTGACGAAGATCGACACCGAACAGCGCCGGGTGTACACCGATTGCGGAATCGTGGAGGCGTATGACGACTTGATTTTGGCGACAGGGTCCCTTCCGTTCATGCTGCCGCTGCCGGGAGCGGACAAAGAGGGCGTCATCGCCTTCCGGGACATCAAGGATTGCGAAGCGATGATCGAGACTTCCCGCAAGTACAAAAAGGCGATTGTGATCGGCGGCGGCCTGCTCGGACTGGAAGCGGCCCGGGGTCTTTTGAACCTGCAAATGGAAGTCAGCGTCGTCCATATTTTCGACAATCTGATGGAGCGGCAGTTGGACCCCGTCGCCTCGAAGCTGCTGCAACGAGAATTGGAACGGCAAGGCATGCGCTTTTTGATGGAAAAGCAATCGGAAGAGATTCTCGGCAACGAACGCGTGACGGGATTGCGTTTCAAAGACGGGACCGTTGAAGCGGCCGACCTGATCGTGATGGCGGTCGGCATCAGGCCCAATGTGGCGTTGGCGAAGGAAAGCGGGATCGAAGTCAACCGCGGGATTGTGGTCAACGATTACCTGGAAACCGGCGTTCCCAATGTGTATGCGGTGGGGGAATGCGCCGAACACCGGGGTGTCGTTTACGGGTTGGTGGCCCCCCTGTTTGAGCAGGGGCAAGTGCTGGCGAAGCGGATTTGCGGCATCGAGACCGCTCCGTATGAAGGTTCAATCGTGTATACGAAGCTGAAAGTTTCGGGTGTGGATGTGTTTTCCGCCGGCGAGTTCATGGACAGTCCCAATGCGAGGGCGATCCGCGTTCATGACGAATTTGCGGGAATCTACAAGAAACTGTTGGTCAGGGACAACAGGATTGTCGGAGCCGTACTGTTCGGTGACACCAGCGACAGTTCGCGCATTTTGCAAATGATGCGAAACCAAACCGATGTGCTGCAGGTTAAACGGGTTGCGATCCTGGAAAATCCGGCGTCTGCCGGTGCGGCTTCCGGCGTTGACGCGGTGGCGGCCATGTCGGCGGACGAAATTGTCTGCGGCTGTAACGGGGTGTCGAAGGGCGCAATCGTAGAAGCGATCCATGAAAGGGGACTGAGTTCGGTCGAGGAGATCAAGGCGTGCACCGGGGCTTCCCGCTCCTGCGGCGGCTGCAAACCGCTGGTTGCACAAATCCTGCAAAGCGTACTCGGCGATGAAGCTCCGGCGGCGCCCCAGCGGGAGCCGATCTGTTCCTGCACCCCCCTCAGCCGCGATGAAGTGGTTGCCGAGATTCGGGAAAAACGCTTGACCAGTGTGAAGGAAGTCATGTACGTACTTGGCTGGAACGAGCCGGAGGGCTGCTCGAAATGCCGCCCGGCGCTCAACTATTACCTCAACATGCTGTGGCCGGAAGACCATGCGGATGAGCGCGAATCGCGGTTTGTCAACGAGCGCATGCACGGCAACATCCAGAAGGACGGCACGTACTCGGTCGTTCCCCGCATGTATGGCGGCGTGACATCGCCTGCCGAACTGAAGCGAATCGCGGAAGTCGCCGAAAAGTACCGGGTTCCGCTGGTAAAAATCACCGGCGGCCAGCGGCTGGACCTGCTGGGCGTCAAGAAGGAAGACCTGCCGAAAATCTGGGCGGATCTGGATATGCCATCCGGTTTTGCGTACGGAAAAGCGATCCGGACGGTGAAAACGTGCGTCGGCAGCGACTTCTGCCGCTTCGGCACACAGAACTCGATACAGCTGGGGATCGACATCGAAAAGAAATTCGAGCGACTCAACACCCCGGCGAAAGTGAAGATGGCCGTATCCGGATGTCCGCGCAACTGTGCGGAATCGGGGATTAAGGATGTCGGCGTGGTCGGCATCGACGGCGGATGGGAGATCTATGTCGGCGGCAACGGCGGTGTCCACCTGCGGGGCGGCGACCTGCTTTGCAAAGTGAAAACCGATCGGGAAGTGATGGAATGGACGAGTGCGTTCCTCCAGTATTACCGGGAGGACGCACATTACGGCGAACGCACGTCCCACTGGGTGGAACGTGTCGGATTGGCAACCATCCAGAAGGTGCTGGGAGATCCGGAAACCCGCCGTCAGTTGAACGAGCGTATGGATGTGGCGTTGTCGGTGCTGCGGGATCCTTGGAAAGAGATCGTTGAGGATCGGGAAGCCCGCGCGCTCTATGAAGAACTGCCGGTATTGGCATAAAGGAGGAAATTCGGGATGAAGAGCATGGAAGCCGTGAAAACGCCGCAGAAAGTGGAAGTGGCAAAGTTGGAGGACCTTCCCGCGCAAACGGGAAGGGTCGTGAAACTCAATGGGCATGAAATTGCAATCTTTCGGCTGAGCAACGGCGAAATCCGGGCGGTGGAAAACCGTTGCCCGCACAGGGGCGGGCCGCTGGCGGAAGGGATCGTAGCGGGAAAATACGTCTTCTGCCCGCTGCATGACTGGAAAATCAGCCTGCAGGACGGCCAGGTGCAGGCGCCGGACACCGGCTGCGTCACCACCTACAAAGTGGACACGATCGACGGGAAAGTGTATATCAGTATGTAGGGAAGGTGACAGCCTCCCGTCAATCGGAGGAAAGGACGGGAAAACATGCAGGAATTTATTAAGGAAGTAGGGCGTGGCAAGAAAGGTGCCAAGGACTTGTCGTTCGAATCTGCGAAAGAGGCGGCTGCCCGGATTTTCGACGGCGCGGCGACCGATGCCCAAGTCGGCGCGTTTTTCATCGGGGAGCGGGTGAAAGAGGAAACAATCGACGAACTGCTTGCGTTTGTCGAGGCGGGCAGGGAAAGGTCCAAAACCGTTCCCCATCGCAAACAAGGGTTGCTGGACTGCGCCGGTCCCTATGACGGGAGGGGGAAGTCCTTTGCCGCAACAATTCCCGCGGCAGTCGTGCTGGCCGCTGCCGGAGTTCCGGTCGTGCTGCACGGGAGTGCCTCCCTGCCGCCCAAATACGGGGTGAGCCTGCGGGAGATCCTGCAGGAATCGGGTGTACCTGTCGACGCGGACAGGGAACAACTCGCAAATATGATTGACGAAAAGAACGTTGCGTTCATCGACACGGAGCGTTTCTGTCCGCCGCTCTACCGGCTTCGCAAGATCCGGGAAGAACTGGGAGTGCGGACATTGTTGAACACCGTGGAGAAATTTTTGAACCTGGCCGGGGCTGATTATCTGATCGCGGGGGTTTTCCACACGACCGCACTGGAAAAAGCGGCAGATTTGACGGTCAGACTCGGGTATCGCAAAGGGATGGTCGTTCAGGGCATCGACGGGTCGGAAGATGTGCCGACCAACCGTCCTTCCGCCGTTTATGTCATCGGAAACGGGACGGCGGAGAAACATTTGGTCGACCCGAAAAAATACGGACTGTATGAAGACACCGAACCGGTCAAGCTGCCCGCCGCGGAGCAAGCCGCCCGCATTTCCGGCGTTTTGCAGGGAGCAAGCGAATTCCGCAAGATGGTTCTCTTAAACAGCGGCCTTCGTTTGTGGCTGACGGAACGGGCGCGGAATATCGGGGAAGGGATTGAAATGGCCCAATCCATATTGGATTCGGGCAAGGCATGGGAGAAATTCACTGAGTGGCAAGTCGGATTTTGACGTTTATGGTGTCAGCGGCGACACGATTCAGGCAACGAAGCCTCTGTCTTTTTGGACAGGGGCTTTTATTTGCATAATCAAGCAAAACGGGAGGAATTGGCATGGACAAACAAAGCTTTTTGAAAAGCGGACACGCGCCTTCTTTGTTTAGCGCATTCCTTTATTTTGACATCAGTTTTATGGTGTGGGTGCTCCTGGGACCGTTGGCGGTCATCATCGCGAACGAATTTAAAATGGACGCCGCACAAAAGGCGAATCTGGTTGCCTTACCGGTGCTGGGCGGCTCGATTCTGCGCCTGGTGCTCGGCTGGATGACCGACCACATCGGCCCGAAAAAAACGGGGCAAATCGGCTTGATCGTCACCATGGTTCCGCTGATCTGGGGATGGAAGTTTGTCGGCAGTTTAACCGAGCTGTATCCGGTCGCTTTATTGTTGGGGGTAGCCGGGGCCAGTTTTGCCGCGGCCCTGCCGTTGGCCAGTCGTTGGTATCCGCCGCAGTATCAAGGTTTGGCGATGGGAATCGCGGGTGCGGGAAACAGCGGCACGATCATAACGACTTTGTTTGCGAACCGGATCGCGCAATATTATGGAGACTGGCATGTGGTGTTCGGGTTTGCCCTGATTCCTGTTGTCCTTACCTTTATCGCTTTTTCGCTCATGGCAAAGGACAGTCCGAATCAACCGGCGCCCAAGCGGTTTGCCGATTACGTTCAGGTGTTGAAGCAAAGGGATACTTGGCTGTTTTGCATCCTTTACAGCGTCACTTTCGGCGGGTTTGTCGGAATGGCCAGTTATCTGACCATTTTCTTCAACACCCAGTACGGTTTGAGTCCGGTGAAAGCGGCAGACTTTACGACGCTATGCGTGATCGCCGGCAGTTTCTTCCGCCCGGTTGGCGGCTGGTTGGCGGATAAACTCGGCGGCATCCGGATGCTTCTTATTCTGTATACAGTCGTGGCCCTGATGATGGCGGGGATTTCGACATTGCCGGCTCTTTCGCTGACAACCGTCATGTTGTTCGTAGCCATGATGTGTTTGGGGATGGGCAACGGTTCCGTGTTCCAGCTGGTTCCCCAGCGCTTCCAGAAAGAGATCGGGGTCATCACGGGAATTGTTGGCGCGGCTGGCGGTCTGGGCGGCTATTTCCTGCCGAAGATCCTGGGCAACCTGAAGCTGGCAACCGGTTCTTTCACCCCTGGCTTCCTGATTTTAAGCGGCATCGCACTCGGCTGCACAGTGCTTGTCGGCGTGGTGCAGGGACAATGGAAAAGAGCGTGGATTGGCGAAGGCGGCAGAGTGCGTGTGGGGTCGGTCAGCCACGAAGTCGGGCAATAAAATTCGATCAATCGGGGAAGCCCCGCGCCTCCGGAGGTGGGCGGGGTTTCCCCGAAGTTTGTGCTTGCAGGCCGGATTTGCTTGGCCGCCTTTGTTTCGAAAAGCAAAAGGGGGGAAGAGGCATAGTGCGGTTTTTTCCGCTTTGGAGACATAACCGGTTTTTGGAAGAGATATTTGAAAAATTAGGAGACGGCGATTTGCGCATCCGTTTTGCCTTGCCGGACTCCGTGCAACGGGGCCATCCTTTCCGCCAAATTCTGCATAAAACGATCCGGACGTTTCAGAACCTGCTGCGGATCGTAAGCAAAACAGCCAAAAATGTCGACTCCAACATGCACGAACTCGCGTCCGTGTCGGCGAAAATGGTGGAGGAAGTGCAGACGGTTGCGGAGACGATGAATCAATTGGCGACAGGAATTCAGGGTTCGGCGGAAGAGGCGAGTCACGCGGCGGCGGAGATGGAGAAAATCCAAGGCCACATACGGGGATTGGTCGCGCGAAACGATCGGATTGTCGAGGCCTGCCTTGCTGCGGAGGCAGCCGTTTCGAGCGGGTTGTCGTCAGCCATGACGGCTGTCCGGTGCATGGAAGATCTGGAAAGACAAAACAGCGAGGTTGCGGAAGAAATACGGCAATTGCAGGACTTGTCGGAATCGATTTCCTCAATCACCCAGTTGATCAATTATATTTCCGATCAGACCAATCTGCTTGCGTTGAACGCCAATATCGAAGCGGCAAGAGCCGGAGAAAACGGCAAGGGATTTGCCGTGGTGGCCGACGAAGTGCGGAAACTGGCCGGCCAGTCGAAACAGGCGACGGAAAAAATCAACGGCCTGCTCGGTCAATTGCAAGAACGGATCCGGCATGCGGCCGACAACATATCGTCCGGCATCCGGCTCGCTTCTTCCGGATCGGCCCGGATTGCGGAAGCCAGCGCAGCTTACGGGAATATCCAACAGTCGCTGGTCCGCATTACAGGTGAAGCCAAAGGCGCCCGGGCGGATGTGGGGCATTTGGCCGAGAGCGCCGACCGGATCACCGATTCGCTAAATCATTCTTCAGCCGTTATCGAGCAGATCGCAGCCGCCGGCGAACAGGTGCTGGCGGCCGCGGAAGAACAGCAGGCGAACATGGAAAGATTGGACCGGATTATCAGGTCTACCGTCGGCCGGAACCGGACGCTGGTATCGGTTGTCTCCCAGTTTCAACTGCCCGATTTTCGGGAAATGAACCAAACGCAGCTTGCAATCGAGGGAGTGTTGGAAAAGGCCCTGGAAATTCGCGGCATTATGGTGGCATTGGTAAATTCCGAAGATTTGGCGACAATTAAGCAATTAAACGAGGAAAAGAACCGGGTGGAAACAGAACTGCGCCAGGCGTTGGCCAAAGTCAAGGATATGGTGTCGGACGAGCGGGATCTGCTTTTCTTTGAAAAGTTCGAGCAAGCGTGGAACGAGTTCAGCGCAATCAAAGAGACCAACGCCCGGTTAATGTTGCAGGGACAGGCCGAGCAGGCCCGTTACAATCTGGTTCGCAGCGGGCGGAGCAAATTTAAGGAAGTCATGGATGTTGGGATCGGTTGGCTAAAGCTTGATGAATCGTAATGACTATCCCGGAGGTGGCTTTATGCTGGATTTGCGTTTCACCGCGCCTGAAGAGCGGGAAATCATTCCGTTTTTTCAACCGATCGTTTCGCTGCAGACCCAGAAAATCGCCGGTTATGAGGTTTTGGGGCGAAAGGTTAGCGGAAACGTCGCGCACAGTCTGGGCCCTTTTTTCCAAAGCCCGGAGATTCCCGAGTCGGTTCATATCCACACGGATCGGATCATAAGGGAAAGGGCTTTTCGGCATGTTGCTGGCAGCAAAGCAAACCCGCTTTTGTTCATCAATTTAAAACCGTCCTGGATACTCCGTCATTCAAGGATGGGGAAAGAGCTTCCGCCCACTTTGCGGTTGCTGGAAAAATACAAGATTGCGCCGGAGCGGGTTGTCATCGAAATTACCGAAGAAGACTTTGCCGGAAATCCGGAAGAACTGGCGGACGCGATTGAAATTTACCGCGCGGCGGGATGTACGATTGCGATCGACGATGTCGGCAGCGGATTCAGCAATTTTGACCGGATCGCCCTGCTGCGTCCGAAAATCCTGAAAATCGATTTGAACATTGTCAAAAAGAGTGGCGCCCATGACGGGTATTCCGCTTTGTTGCGGTCATTTTCCGTTCTGGCAACCCAGATTGGCGCCTCATTGCTGCTGGAGGGCATCGAAACCAGACGGGATTTGCGCAATGCGCTTACGGTAGGAGCACGCTATGTCCAAGGGTTTCTCTTTTCCCAGGCGCTTTCCGATTTGCTTCCCGAACTGGCGTTTGAATCGATGCTGCGGGAAGAGACTGATGCGTTCGCCCATAGGGAGTTTGTAAGATATTCGGAATTGTATGCCATCGACCAACGGCTGAATCAGTTTTTGGCCGGGGCGATTCCCCACCGCTCATCCATAGCGACATCGGAGGACGCGGACCGGTTGCTCGAACAATTGATTCCGGCGGTAAGTACCCAGTGTATCCGAATGTACATTTGCCGGGAAAACGGCTACCAAATCTCGTCAAACTATCAACTCGTTAACGGGGAGTGGCGGCGGGAACCGTCGTTTCGGGGAACCAACTGGATTTGGCGCCCCTATTTTGTCCCCAACATTCTTCTGATGAAACACCAACAGCAGGGGATTTTGTCGCAGGAGTACGCGGATTTGGACAGTTCCCGCAACATTCGGACATACTCCCGGCCGCTCGGGAACGGCTTTTACATATTTATGGATTTGGACATGTCTATGGACGAATAAGGGAAACATCCGAATCAACGTAAACCGGCCCAAGTCAGAAGCGTGTAATAAAAAGTAACGCAATACGAAAAACAGAGAAAAAAACAGTGAAAACGATTTCTTTTGCGGATAATGTGTAATATTATCTTACATAAAGGGTTTGAATATTTTACCCAAACTGCATACAATACAGTTATAAATCAATTGTGTTAGAAAAATTAACGCAAAGGAGTGTGGGAAGTGTGAGGGGAGGCAGGTGCGCGGGGAAGCTGTTGTCGTAGGTTCCGGCAAGCGGTTGGCCGGCTGGCTGGAAAGTATCTTGTTAAGCAGTCCTTATAGTTTTCGTTTTTGCCAGGTTCCTTGCAAAATCTCCCGAAGTGCGCCCGCGCCGTTTTTTCGGTCCCATACGCAGTTTGTGATCCTGATGGATGATCTCGCGGACATGGCCGATTGGACACGGGCGATTGTGCAGGAAGAAAAGGGTCCCGTGCTGTGGGCGGTGGCCCGGTTGGACGAGGCAATCACGGACCATGCCGTCAAAGCGGGGGCCAAAGGGATCCTTGCGCCTACGGTTGACTCCCTGGCTGCCGTTTGTGCGATAAAAATGGCGATCGCCAGCTGGCAACGGGAAAACCTGTACCGGAAAAAAGCCCATCAGGCGGCGATTCATCTGCAGAACCGCAAAAAGATCGAAAGGGCGAAAGGGATTCTGATGGACCGGTTCAAGCTGTCGGAGGCGGAAGCGTACGAGCGAATCCGGCGCGAAGCGATGAACCGCAGAAAGAGCATGGTCCAGATCGCGGAAAGTGTGTTGCTTTTGGAAAACTTGAAAGGTATGTCATGAAAGTTGACGTTATTGGGCTGATGTGAATGAATGGAGGGGAACACATGAAAAAAATCTTGACAATGCTGTCGTTCATTCTGTTTGCTTTCGCCGGGCAAGCATTGGCGGCGGGCGAGGAACCGACCGTCAAGGACGCGATTCAGGCCGTTGACGCCGTTTGGGTGGTGGTGGCTGCGGTGCTAGTGTTTTTCATGCAAGCCGGTTTTGCCCTGCTGGAAGCGGGTGCCACCCGTATGAAGAACGCGGGCCACATCGCTGGCAAAAACGTCCTTAGTTTCGCGATTACCACACTCGTTTTCTGGGCGGTGGGCTTTGCCATCACCTTTGGTGTCGGGAACGGTTTTATGGGGACCAGCGGTTGGTTCCTCAATGTGGCGGACGATCAGGTCAATGACGTGTTCGCTTCCCTTTCCTGGGCCAATGTGCCGCTTGGCGCGAAGTTTCTGTTCCAGGTCGTGTTTGCAGGTGTCTCCCTGGCGATTTTCTGGGGCGGTATCGCCGAGCGTGCCAAGTTGATCGTCTACTTTGTGTTTGGCGCCTTGTTTATCGCCATCATTTATCCGGTCATCGGGCATTGGGTATGGGGCGGCGGTTGGTTGTCGAGCCTTGGCATGCAGGATTTTGCCGGTTCCACCGTCGTGCACTTGGTCGGCGGCACCGCAGCGTTGGTGGGTGCTCTGCTGTTGGGACCGCGGATCGGCAAATACAACAAAGACGGCACTTCCAACATTATTCCCGGCCATAACACGGTGTATTCCGTATTGGGCGTGATCATCCTCTGGTTCGGCTGGTTCGGGTTTAACCCCGGTTCGACCATGGCGGCAAACGGCGCTTTCTTCCCTTATGTCGCCTTGACGACGAATCTCGCGGCGGCAGCCGGCGCGGTGGCGGCTTTGTTTACGGTGTGGGCGGTCCTTGGCAAGCCCGATATCGGCTACATGTTAAATGGGGTTCTGGCCGCCCTGGTCGCGATTACCGCTTCCTGCGCCTTTGTCAAACCCTGGGCGGCAGTGGTGATCGGCGCGGTTGCAGGGATTGTTATGGTATTCTCGGTGCTGTTGTTTGACCGTGTCTTGAAAGTCGATGATCCGGTCGGGGCGTTTTCGGTGCATGGGGTTGCCGGAATCTGGGGGACCCTTTCCACGGGGCTGTTTGCGGCACCCGATCTGGTTGAAAAATTGGGTGTCGGCAAGCCGGGGCTGTTCTACGGCGCCGGATGGGAACAACTCTGGGTGCAGTTTGTGGGAGTGGCGGCGGCGTTCGCGTATGTATTTGTCGTTTCGTTTATCATCATGTATCTGATCAAGGTAACGGTCGGTTTGCGCATCAGCCGTGAAGAGGAGATTATCGGCCTTGATATCAGCGAACACGGCTCGTCGGGTTACCCGGAACAGCTTCCGCACGGCGGAACGTACGGAAAAGGGCATGCCGAAGCGCATTGATCGGAAATATGGCGGGTTTGGCAAAGAGACGTTTTCAGGGGTAACTTCGGTTGCCCCGTTTTCCCTTGTTTTTAATTTTTAATGTCCGCCGCAGGCGAATCGGCAAGGACTTGTTGGAAAGGAAGTGATGGGGTGCAGTGGGACCGGGAACCGGAGTTGACACAAATCTTGCGAGACATCGAGAATGCGGCTGATTTTTGCGAGTTGCGGGCGATTCACGACCGGATGCCTGCCGTTGCCGCCGAATGGAGAAATCAAGGGGTCGGTTCCTGCCGGATACTTTCTTCTGTAAACGAATGGCATGACAAGCTGATTGCCCGCACCGTCGAACTGGTGCTGGCCGATATGGAGAGCGCCGGTTTGGGAACGCCGCCATCCCCGTTTTGCTGGCTGCTGTTGGGAAGCGGCGGACGAAGGGAACAGACTTTGCATCCGGATCAGGATAATGCGTTGGTGTACCTGGATGACACGGATGCGGGGGCGTCCGAAAGACAGGCCGCTTTTTTTGAAACGCTGGCGGAACGGGCTGTAACCCGTTTGGCCGGGATCGGATACCCTTATTGCTCCGGATTCGTCATGGCGACAAACAAGCGGTGGAATGTGTCTCTGCACGGATGGCGGCAAAATATCGAATCCTATTCGAACTTCCCGGATTGGACCAATACCCGTTTCCTGATGATGATGGCGGATATCCGCGCCGTCCACGGCGACGCCGGATTGGCCGTCCAGCTGCGCAAAGAGCTGGTGGAACGGATCCGGCACCATTCCTTTGTCCATTGGCAGGTTGTCGAGCATGGTCTGGCCGATCGTATTCCTCTGGACTTTTTGGACCGGTTGCTGGTCGAACGGCAGGGGGATCACAAAGGGGAGCTAAACATCAAAGAAGGCGGATACCTGCAAGTTGTGAAGCTCACGAGGCTTTGGGCGGTGGCGAGCGGGATTGGCGCCGCTGCGACCGAGGAACGGATCACGGAGTTGAAGGCGATGGCCGTATGGGACGAAGCGCTGGCCAGGCGGGTGACGGAAGCTTTCCGCACGTTCGCCGGACATCGGCTCTGGAGCAACTACGTATGTCCGGATTCTTTGTCGGCAGGCGAGATCGAGACTCTCAAAGAGGCGATGAAGACCGCCAAATATTTGCAGAGATTTTCTTCCAAGCATTTTCGCAAACCGAAATGAGTGAGGAATATGGAGCAAAATCGAATCGGATTTTTTCGCCGTTTTCTGCAGTCACGGGCTTCCAATCTGCTGTCGGTTACCGCGGCAACTTCACGCGAAGAGATGCAAGCGGAAGCCTTGATCCGTCACTTGTTAAAAGAAGCCAGGACAAAGGAAGCGTGGGACGCGCCGCTGCGCGAAACGCGGTTTGTTGTTGTCGATACGGAAACGACCGGTTTTAATCCCAATACGGATGCGATCATTTCAATCGGAGCGGTCGAAATGCAGGGGGATCGGATCCTGCCGGACAGAACGTTTGCGTCGCTGGTTCGCCCGGAACCCGCCAGAACGATTCCGCCGGTTGTCGCCAAGCTTACCGGGATTCGCAACGAGGATGTGGCGGCAGCACCTTCGATTGCGGACCTCCTGCCGGGATTTTTGGAGTTCGCAAAAGAAAGCGTACTGGTCATGCATCATTCCAGCCACGATGTCCGGTTTTTGAACGCGGCGTTGTGGCGCAAATCACGTACCCATCTGACGCACCGGGTAATCGATACCTACGATGTGGCGAAATGGCTGCATCCAAGATGGAACCGGTACAGCCTGGATGATCTCCTCAAAGCGTACAATATCCCGGTTGAAGGACGGCACACGGCGATCGGCGATGCCAGAATGACAGCCAGTATCTGGAAAATCCAGATCGGCGAAGCATTACAAAAAGGGGTCGCCACATTGGGCGATTTGTACGAGCAAATCGTATTGGCGAAACGAGCGTAGAAAACGGGCGCACGATTCAGTGCTGCAGCATATTCGCCAACTGCAAACCCTGAAGCATCTGCAGCAATTCCTGGCCTTGCGGGTTTTGTTGCTGCTGTTTCTGATTCTGGTTTTGTTTCCGGGCTTCCGCCAATTGTCCGAACTGCTTGAGCAAATAGGCGGTTTGCAGGCTCTTAAGCAATTCGTCCAGATTGTCCTTCAGATCGCCTTGCTGCAGTAGGTCCAGCAACGCCATCTGCTGCATCAGATTCGACTGCTCCTGCTGCTTGTTTTTTTGTCCAACTTTTACAACCCCTCGCTTGTTTTTCTGCTGATTTTCCTTCAGGGATTCGAGCAACAGCAGTTTTGCCAGCAAATCCTGCTCGTCAGCTTGAGGTTGCCGGTTCCGGTCCTGGGTTTGCGAACCTCCTTGCTCATGCAGCGATTGGGACTGCGTTTGGGATTCGGATTGGAACCCGGATTTTGCCTGGCCGTTGGTCAGTTGCGAGATGTAATCGGCATTTCGTTTCTCGGTGAACACGAACGCTTCTTGTGAACCCGCATCTACGACAAAATAGGTTCCCGAGCCGAAACTGTCTTCCAGCTCGATTGCACCGTCCGCGTTTTGCAGCTCGTTTTGTTCTTCCGGATCCAGCGGCATCTTGGGAATCGCCTCCAGGATCTGCAGCGAGGTATCGCGGGATACATGGGACAAGCTCAGCGCCTGCGCGATCGAATCGTGGATTAAGGCATGCAAGGGAAGAGATAAGGACCGGCATGTGCGATTGATAATATCCTGATCCAAGCGGACCCCTCCTTTTTCGGTTTAGAATTTCCCCGCTACCCCGGCGTCCATACCGTTATCTGTCTGGCAAATTCCCCCTGCTTACTTTTTTTGTCCGCCGGAATTCTTTCAGCTGAAACGCTTTTGTCTTTGCAGCCGGGTTGCCGCCGGAATCGTAAGCGAGACGGACGTTTGTCACCTTGCTTGTCCATTCGTCGAGCGCCGCCAGATCGCGGCTGTTGATTTGACGCAGCGAATTTTTCCCGAGCGCCCGGATTGCAACCTTTATCTCTTCCATGCAAGAGGTGAAAAATTTTTCCAGGCTTTTGGCGGCTTCCTTTTCATTTAACTTGTCCGTCAGTTTTCCCGGATAAAAGGCGATTTCCGTCGGCGGCTCCCAGGGAACGGCTTTTGTAATTTGGGTATGCGCCATGGCCCAGAGAGCGGCAGTTCCGATATAGATCGCATTGGCCCCCAACGCAAGGGCTTTGAGGCACTGGCCGGGATTGGTGTATCCGCCGCTGCTAATCAGGGTGATCCGGTCCTTGACCCCCCGCTTTTTGAGATATTGAACGCTGCGGGACAAGGCGTAAATCGTTGGAAGACCAAAATCGTCCTGCAAGATGGGGGCGGATTCATTGATGCCGGCCTGTCCGCCGTCGACCGTGATAAAATCGACGCCGGCCCGGATGGCGATTTCCAGTTCTTCTTCCAATGCATGGCTGGCTCCGATCTTGACCCCGATCGGGACCCCATCTGTGATTTCCCGGAGATTTCGCACCATATATTTGAGATCCTCGGGACTGTTGAAGCCTTTGTGACGGGAGGGGATCAGCAACGGGTCCCCCGGCGGAATATGCATCATTTGCGCGGCTTTGCCTTTGATCAGTTCAGCCGGAGTATAGGTTCCCATGCCCGCCGTCGCCCCTCTTCCGATGTAGATCTCAATCGCGTCCGCCTGCTTAAGGATTTCCGGTTCCTTGGTCCAATGGGCCGGGTGGTATTGCAGAATGAGATGCTTGGCACACCGCCTTTCTTCCGTTAAAAACGCTCCTTCCCCCACATTTGAAGCGCTGCCCACGGCGGCCATCGCTTTTGCCATTGCGATTTTCGCTTTTTCGCTCAGCGCAACTCCGTATCCCATGGGGGCCATCAGCAACGGGATGTCAAGCTGTAACGGTTTTTTGGCTTGGGGACCGATGATGACTTTTGTGTCGACCGGCGTGTCCTCATGGGCAGGTAACGTGGCCAACTGTGCCGGGGAAAAAATCAGTCCGTCAAAATTGAGGAATTTGCGCGGGGTGCCAAAGGGTCGTTTGATGACTTTTCCCGAATGGGCACGCAGGCTGTTTTCAACAACGATCCGCGGACTTATCCGGGTCATCGCCGTCACCATTTCCCACAAGTTTTCGGAATACCGGTCTTTCATAATCCGTTTGATAAACAGACCCGTTCCCCATTTGATGGCGGGTCTTGCAAACAGAATCCCCATCATGCCGAGAAAAATGACCGACAAGAGTCCCCCGATAAACGATCCGGTCAGGAAAACAAACCAATTGGCGCTTGTCATCGGCGTTCCTCACATCTGCTGGTTAGTGTGTGTTCCTGTTTTGATCCTTCGAAAATGCCGGATTTTGAAATCCGTTTTGGTTTTTGGGGCATTGCTAGCCCCGTAAGCCAAAGGAACTTTCGTCACTTTGCTGGTCCATTCGTCGAGAGCGACCAGGTCGCTCTTGTTCACCTGGCGCACCGAATTTTTTCCGAGCGCGCGAATTCCGACTTTCATCTCCTCGACGAAAGACTTGAAAAAATTTTCGAGGCTCTTTGCCCCTTGCATTTCGTCGAACCGGTCGGTCAAAATGCCGGGGTAAAACAGCAGTTGTGTCGGCGGTTCCCACGGCAACGATTTTGTTACCTGGGTATGAGTCATCGCCCATATGGCGGCGGTTCCCAGGCAGATCCCGTCGGCGCCCAAGGCGAGAGCCTTCAGACAATCCCCGGGCGTGGCGAAGCCTCCGCCGACCAGGAGACTGATTTTTCCTTTTACACCGCGCTCCTGCAGAAAGTCGACAGCCCGACACAGGGCGTAAATGGTCGGAAGGCCGAAATCGTCCTCCAAAATCGGCGGACCGCCTTTGGTTCCGGCCTGTCCCCCGTCGATATTGATGAAGTCGACGCCTGCCCGGACGGCGATTTCCAAATCGTCTTCCAGTTCGATGCTGGGGCAGATTTTCACTCCGATCGGGATTCCGTCCGTGACCTCGCGCAGCCGGTGCACGAGGGATTTCAGATCGTCCGGCCGATTGATTTCCCGATGGCGGGAGGGAATCACGACCGTTTTGCCCGGCGGCACGTCCAAAATCTGACGCGCTTTGCCTGGCATGTATTCGGGCGGGATAAAGCTGGCCGCGGCGGCTGTCGCTCCTTGCCCGATGTGGATTTCGATCGCGTCGGCCTGCTTCAGGATGTCCGACTCCTTTGTCCAATGTCCGGAATGGTATTGGTAGATCAAATACTTGGCGTGCGCCCTGTCTTCCTGCAAAAAACCCCCTTCGCCCGTGTTGGTGGCGGTCCCAACCGCCGCCGTCCCTTTTGCGATCGCGATTCTGGTCTTTGCGCTGACTCCGATGCCATATCCCATAGCTCCCATGAGCAAGGGAATGTCAAGGGTTAACGGTTTTTTTGCCATGGGGCCGATGACAATTTTGGTGTTGACCGGCGTATTCAGATGGGCGGGCAATACGGCCAGCAGCGCGGGGGAAAAGACCAGACCGTCAAAATTGAGAAATTTGCGCGGACTTCCGAAAGGCCGTTCAATGACCGTCCCCCATTCGGAACGCAGGCTGTTTTCAACCACTGTAGTCGGCGGAATGCGGGTCATTGCGGTCATCATTTCCCAAATGTTTTCCGCATACCGGTCGGACATCAGCCGTTTGAGGAAGTGGCCCATCCCCCATTTCAGCAAAGGCCTTGCGAAAAACACGAATAACAGTCCCGCAACCAGCAGGGCAAAAAGCGTTCCGGCAAATGTGCCGGCCACCAGCGACAACCAACTGACGTTCATTTGCTTCCCTCGTTTGATCACGTTTTCTGTTTGCGTTGATGCATTTGTCTCTTATTATGTGCAACTTATTCTTTTTTATCTCGCTTTTTCTTGCTTGTATAAACTTATCCGGGATTGGAAAGCTATATCCAAATTCCGCATTGACCCGGGAGGCTTGCATGGATCGATTTTCGAAGCGGAAGCGCGGGAAGCCGGTCTATCCGAAAAAGTTTCAGGAACTTGAGGATTTGACTTCACTGGACGAACAGATCGGCACAAGCCTGCAGAACAATGAACTCGTAATGCGAAACATATTCAAAAACTGTTCCGACATCGTGTTCCGGCCGATCAAAATTCATGGGCAAATCCAAGGCCTTGTGATCTATGTCGACGGTCTGGTCGATCAGCAACAACTGGACGTGGCCCTGTTGAAGCCTTTGCTGTTTGAGGGGCTGCAGCAGCAGTTTGGCGCGGCGGAGCGGGTTGTACAGATTCTGGAAGAACAGCTTGTCGCCATCGGGCAGATGAAGGCGTCGACCAAGGTATCCGAAATTGTCCGGGGAGTTCTGAGCGGCGATGTTACCATATTGATTGACGGGGAAAGCAGAGCTTTAATCTCGAGCATCAGGGGCTGGGAGACGCGAAGCATTGAAGAGCCCGCCGCCGAAACGGTTATCCGCGGACCGAGGGAAGCGTTCACGGAAAACATCCGGACCAACACAAGCCTGATCCGCAGGAGACTGCGGACGCCGCGGCTGAAAATGGAGGCTTTGACGATCGGAGAGATTTCGCAAACCGATGTGATCATCGTCTATCTTGAAGGGATTGCGACCGATTCGGTTGTGGCGGAAGTCCGCAAGAGGCTTGCCCGGATTCGGGTGGATGGAGCGTACGAATCGGGAATTATCGAGGAATTCATCGAAGACCAGACCTACACTCCGTTTCCGCAGATGCTGGTGACGGAACGGCCCGATTACACAGTTGCGAATTTGCTGGAAGGGCGGATTGCGATTCTTGTGGATGGAAGTCCGATTACACTGGTCGTTCCGATGACGTTCTGGGGTTTTTTGCAGGCGGGCGAAGATTATTATGAACGGATGTTCATCGCCAACTTCATCCGGTGGGTCCGCTTTCTTTTTCTGTTTATTGCGCTGCTGCTGCCTTCCCTTTATGTGGCGGTCACCACTTTCCACCAGGAGATGATTCCGACCAATCTGCTCCTGAGCTTTGCGACGGCAAGGGAAGCGGTTCCCTTTCCGGCGCTGGTGGAAGCTTTGCTGATGGAAGTTACCTTTGAAGCATTGCGGGAAGCAGGGGTACGTCTGCCGAGACAGGTCGGGCAAGCGGTCAGCATCGTGGGGGCGTTGGTCATCGGACAGGCGGCCGTGCAAGCGGGAATCGTCTCCGCGCCGATGGTAATTATCGTGGCGATTACGGGAATCGCGTCTTTCTCGATTCCCCGTTTCAATTTTGCAATTGCCATCCGGATCCTGCGGTTTCCGATGATTCTTCTGGCCGGAACGTTCGGACTGTACGGAATCACGATCGGGCTGCTGGCGATTCTGGTCCATCTGGCAAGCCTCCGCTCCTTTGGCATTCCGTATTTCTCGCCGGTGGCGCCGTTGACGCTTCAGGAATGGAAAGACGTATTCGTCCGGGCTCCCTTATGGACCATGCACCTGCGGCCGCGGCTGACAGCCTACAAAAATCCGCTGCGGATTCCGCGGGGGCAAGGACCGGATCCGAAACCGGGCAGCCGCAACACGGAAGAAGAATAACGATCGGAAAGGAACAGGAAACATGAAGGTGAAACGGGCCATTGGCTGCATGTTGCTCTTGTCTTCACTTGTGACAACCGGCTGCTGGGACCGCACGGAAATCAACGACATTGCGTTTTTGATGGGGACGGCATTTGATCTGACGGAAGAAGGGCAATTGCGGGCAACGATCCAGGTCGCCATCCCTGCCGGAGCGGCGGGGATGGCAGGCGGGCAGGGAGGAGGGGGAGGCGGCGGAGGAGGAGCGGGGGGCAGAATGGGACAGAGTTTCTTTGTCGCAACGGCAGTCGGACGGGACACCCACGATCTGGAGCAAAAGATTCAGGAGAGTCTCTCCCGCAGGATTTTTAAGGCTCACCGCAGGATCGTCATCATTGGGGAAAGGTTGGCAAGGCACGGGATCAAGGACGTCCTGGATGCGCTCGGCCGCGATCCGACCAGCCGGCTACGGACCTATATCCTGGTTGCAAAGGGAAGGGAGGCGGCGGAGTTGATCAAGGTCAACCACCCCTTTGAACGCATTCCTGTCGAAGCTGTACGGGAATTGGAGCGGTTGGGGATCGGTACGGTCGTCACCTTGCGGGATTTTGTGCTCATGACATCCGGGGAGGGAATTGTGCCGGTGGCGGGGGCGCTCGAAACGGTTGCTCAGCCGGAAGCGCGGGAATCAGGCCGGGGAACGGGCCGGGATCGCAATCAGGAATCCAGGTTTTACAGGCTTTCCGCGACCGCCGTTTTTAAACACCTTAAGTTGGTTGGCTATTTGGACGATGAAGAGACAAGGGGATTGCTTTGGATGACGGGAAAACTGAAGCGTGCGAGCATCACGGAATATGTGCCGGAGGGCCGGGGAAACGTCAGCGTTGAACTGATCAAGGCGGAACGGAAGATCAGGCCGGAAGTGCGCGGGAACCGAGTCAAAATCGACGTGGAGCTAAAGGGGGACGTGGTGGTTCATGAAAACAACACCAATTTGGATTTGAGCCAAACGAAAAACATCCAGGCTGTGGAAAAGGCTATGAAAAAGCGGGTTGAAGGACGCGTCCGGCAAACTCTGGCAAAGGCACAAGGGGAGTATGCGGCGGACGTATTCGGGTTTGGCCAGGAGATTTACCGGGCAGCCCCTAAACGCTGGAAATCCCTGAAGGGACAATGGGAGAAGAAGTTTCCAGAAACGGAGATTTCCGTTGCGGCCGATCTCCGAATCCTGCGGACGGGCATGTCGGGTCCTTCCCTGCATCTGAGGGAAACGGAAGTGAAAAAGCAATAGACGTGCCGGGCACGGAAGGGGGAAACAGAAAATGCTGGTCAAGGAAAAGATTTCTGGCGTCCAGTTGGGTCTCTTATTGATTCCGCTGGTGACGGCGACGGCGATTTTCTCCGTTCCCGCGGTGATCACAGGCTTTGCCAAGCAGGATGCCTGGCTGTCGATGGTTCCCGCTTCGATAACGGGGATTTGGAGCGTTCTTGTGATGACCGCTTTGGCGAACCGGTATCCCGGAATGTCGCTGGTGGAATACGGTTTTAAGATTCTTGGGAAATGGCCGGGTACCCTGCTGGCCCTCTACTTTTCGTTTCATTTGATTTTTTGGCTCTGTTTTATCGTCACCCGGGAGCATACGGACTTTATTCTGTTAAGCGCGTTGCCGCGTACGCCCATGCTGGTGGAGATCGCGCTGTTTATCAGCGTTTGCGCGGTTGCCGCTTATGGCGGAGTCGAGGTGATCGCCCGGTGCGGCCAGTCTCTGGTTCCCATGCTGGTCTTTTTTTTGGTCCCTTTCTTCCTTTTATCGCTGCCCGACATGGATCCCAACCGGTTGAAACCCGTCCTGGCGGAAGGAATACTTCCGGTGTTAAAAGGCGCGGTTATGCCGTCCGGGTGGATGGGCGAAGTTTTTGTGATCGGATTTCTTCTGCCTTATCTGAACCAGCCGGGGGAAGGGCGCAAGGTGTCGCTGGTTGCTGTCGGCGTGATCGCCTTGGTGCTGACGACGGTCACTTTACAGTCGTTCCTGATATTTGGGGGATTGACTCCCAAGTTTATCTATCCTTACTTTGAAGTCATACGGTTTATCAGCGTTGCCGACTTTTTGGAACGGATGGATCCGGTGATTGTCTCCGCCTGGACCCTTGGACTCTTTCTAAAGGAGTCGCTGCTGTTTTTTGTTTCCTGCCTCTGTGTCAGCCAGCTTTTTGGAGTCCCGGATTACCGCGTGGTGGTCGTGCCGCTTGCTGTGCTGACTTCAATCGGAACAATCTGGGCTACCAAAAACACGGCGGATATGCTGGAACTCGTGACGTACACATTCCCGGTCATGGCTTTCGTTACGCACAATCTCATCCCCACGGCGCTTTTGCTCATCGATTCGCTGAAGCGAAGAAAAACGACATGAGGTGAAAGAAATGACGGGACAGATGATCGGCTTTCTCCTGTTGCTTGGCGTGGCATCCTTTGTCCAAATGCGATCGTTGCTTGCAAAGGGACAAAAAAAGGAAGCCGCGGTATATGGCGTCCTAATGGGACTGGCGGCAGTCATCGGCTCCCTGCTGATCGCCGGCGTGGAGGTTCCGAGCCCGGCGATTCCACTGCGGGCGGTGTTTGAGCCGATCGGGAAAATGATTCTTCAGAAGTAATCGGAGCGAATTTGCCAAGGAAACGGTTGCATAGTAAACTTGTAATAAACGGCAGTAAAATTGCAAAAACGCAGGTTGAAAAAGAGAATGGAGCGCATGGGGATGGAGCGTATGAGACAAGCGATGGGGTTTCTGCTGGCCGCCGCGGTGACGGCCGCGAGTACGCCAGCTCATGCGGAATTGTCCGATACGTTTAAGCGATTCAATCCGGATATTTCGGAAAAACAATATCAATTCGTGCACGAATACATGGAGAAAGCGGAACCGATGCGGAAAAGGTTCCGGGAAGGCGAATTGGAAGTGACGCTTCCAAAAGCCCCGCCGGAATATTTCTGGCGGATTCAAAAGGGCGATTACACCGTCTACGAAGGCGAAGGGGGGATCACGATCACACACTCGTTCGACCTTGCTTCCGAGACGAATTTTTACTTTACGATCCTGCGAAAGCCGGGCCGCATCATGGATAAAATGGTGTATCAATGGGACCCGGAGACAAAAAGGATGAAGAGCAAAAATTATGAAACATTGCTTGAAGAATTAAAACGGGAGATGGCGAAGGTACTCGGCGAAAATTCCCCCGCCCTGCCGGCGGCGCCCACCACCCCACCGGAAGATGTGCCTTTTCCGGGCCTGCCTTTTGTCGATATTGCGGATCACTGGGCGAGAGACGCGATTTTGCGGGCGGCTCACAACGGCTACGTCAACGGTTATGGGGACCGAACCTTCAAACCTGACAACAACATCACGCGGGCCGAATTCATAGCGATGTTGGCAAAGGCGCTGCCATTGGAAACAACGGGCAAACCCGCGTCGGTCTTTACTGACGACGCCGGCTGGGCGGAAGGAGCGATTCAGGCGGCAATCGAACAGGGAATTATCGATCCGGCGGACTATCCAAACCAAAAATTTGAGCCGGACAAAAACATCACCCGTCAGGAATTGGCTGTGTTCACCGTTCGGGCGGCCGGTATGGAGGGGAGAGCCAAGAACACCTTCATCTCCAATTCGAGCGGCGATTTCTTTACCGATATGATGCGGATTCCCGAACAGTGGAGAGGATATGTGAAAGTCGCCAGCGATTCGGGAATCGTCGGAGGATACGAAGACGGTTCGTTTAAACCAGACAACCCGGCTACCAGAGCCGAAGCCGTGGCCGTGGTCCAGCGCATGCTCGACAGGCTTAGGCTTGAAAGGTGAGCGTGTTTATTCTTCGTTGAACTTATCCAGCATAGAGATCGTATCGATCAGATGGTTGTTAAAAATTTGACGGGCAACGGCTAGCAATTCTTTGATCATGGGATCCCGCAGCGAATAGGTGACTTTATTCCCATCCTTTGTCCCGTAAACAATGTTTTTATTACGCAAAATAGCCAGTTGTTGGGAAACTGTGGAACCTTCGCTTCCAATCAATGTCTGGAGCTCATTCACATTTTTATCTCCTTCCGACAACAATTCGAGGATGCGAATGCGCAAAGGATGCCCCAAAGCTTTAAAAAAATCCGCTTTGAATTGCTGCAGTTCAAGATTCAACTTCCATCCCCCCGTTCATCTTTGAAAGTTTTTCATACTGGTCCAACGCCTGAAGGATTCCATCAAGCATTGCCTGTGGACGCGGGGGACATCCAGGCACATAGACGTATACCGGTACGATTTTATCCACCCCGCCGTGGTTGGCATAGGTTTCGCCGAATATCCCGCCTCCGCAGGCGCATGCCCCAATTGCCACGACCATCTTGGGATTTGCTGCGGCGTGATAAGTTTTTCGAAGCGCTTCTTCGAGATGCCGTGTGGCCCCTCCTGTAACCATCAACATGTCCGCATGCCGGGGGGAAGCCACAAAATCGATGCCAAACCGCTGAATGTCATAGATGGGATTCAATAAGGCGCTCATTTCAAAATCGCATCCGTTACAAGAACCCGAATCCACATGCCGGATATGCAGCGACTTCCCCAGAACTTCTTTGATTCTCGTTTGCAGTTTCGTTCCCAAATCCATGTCTTGCCCTTTGCCATTCCCCATTGTATCATACTTCCTTTCCAACAGGCGCCAATTTCAAAGGTTTTCCGGACACCCGTAGGGTTTGAATCAAGTCTTGCTTGTTTTTCGTTGCAAGGCGGTATTCATTCGTCGTTTGAATCGTCCCGGTTTCGCAAACTTCCGCACAAATCCCACAAAATATACATTTGGAGTAAGACAACACAAGCTCGGAAAAATTATTTTCTTGATGAAATTGGATGGCCCCTGTTGGGCAAGACGCGGCACATGCTCCGCAATCGGTGCACTCGTCTGATACAAAAACCGGTTTGCCACGGAACCGGGAAGGAGCCGCTTCCAGAGGCATTTCTTTTGTTACCGTCCCGGTTCGCAAGATTTTCCGAAATATGTCAAACATCGCTCCTCACTCCTTTTACACTTTCATGATCGGTACATTTCATCGGTCGCAACACGCGTAGCACAACTCAAAACTTTTATTGATCAACGGAAAATCCGGGACAATATTTCCAGTCACCGCAAGGGGGACGGCTGGCCAGTTGCTGTATGTCGCAGAACGAACCCGGTATCGGTACACGGTCTGCTTCGGTCCAATCATCAGCCAATGCACGGTCTCTCCCCGCGGGGACTCTGTCCATCCCATCGCCCATTGATAGGGCGGAAGTTCCGGAACCGAGGCTGCGACATTTCCGCCGGGAAGCTGATCCAACACTTGGCGGACGATTGAAAAAGATTGAAAGATTTCATCTATCCGAACCCGGACTCTTGCCAAAACATCACCCTCCTGATAAGTTGGAACGTCAAATTTGACCCGGTCGTAGGCAGCGTAAGGCTGGTCGCGCCGCACATCCGTGTTTCTGCCGGAAGCCCTTGCCGCAACGCCTACAACTTCCATATCATTTGCCTGTTCAAGGGTAAGCACTCCGGTAGTCGCCATCCGGTTCACAGCGATTTCATGCGAAAGCAGAATCTCTACAAGCTCTTTAAATTCCCCCTCGATCTTCTGCAGAGTTGCCCGAATATCCGCACAATCTTGCGGCGTCAAGTCAATCCTTGTGCCGCCAAGTTCCACGATCCCCCGTAAATAGCGGTGGCCAGCGATCCGTTCATTGAGTTGCAACAGTTCTTCTTTCAGCCTTGCCCCCTGGCTGATCCCGACGGCAAACCCAAATCCCGCGCACACATTCCCAACATCCCCGATATGATTGTACAAACGTTCCAATTCCAAAAACAGGGTCCGCAAATACTTGGCGCGGGGCGGAATCTCCACCTGCCCCGCAGTTTCGACCGCCTGGGCAAAAGAAACCGCGTGCGACAAAGCACACACCCCGCAAATCCGTTCCGCCAAAAACAACGCTTTCCGCAACGGCATGCCTTCACTGGCTTTTTCCAGACCGCGATGCGTATAGAAAAGCCTTGCATCCAGATGCAAAACGGTATCGCCGACCGCACCGAACCGAAAATGGCCGGGTTCAATGATTCCCGCGTGGATGGGACCCACCGGAATTTCTGTGACGTCTTCTCCCTCGTATCGCATGAAGTCTTCACGGCTTTGCACCCTTGGCACCTTCATCTGAATCGGAAAATCCTTGCGCAGGGGGTGCAGTTCTTCCGGCCAGTCTCCGTGCAGGACAAGCGGTCGCGGGTCCGGATGTCCCTGCGGCCGAAGCCCCAGCAAGTCTTTGACCTCTCTCTCATACCAGTTTGCCGCAGGTAAATCGGTTGCGACAGACGGAAAGGTGGGATCCGGTTCATCGATCAAAGTTTTGACGGTAATGAAATGATGGAACTGATCAAACGAAAACACATAATACAACGCAAAGGAACCTGTTACATTCCGTTCGTCGCTGCCGACCATCGTAAACAACCGTCCCCCTTTTTCTTTGCGGAGAAACCGACAAACTGCGGGAAGGTCGTTTTTTTCTATCATGATAACCGTTTCGTTCTGCGTGCAGCCATCGACGGACAGCAGTTTCCGGCCCAATTGCTGGTTGATTCTTGAAATCAGCTGTTTTTTGTTTTTTTCCATTATCGGTGTACCCCCTGTAAGACCTCAGACACCTGATGGATCGTGTCGCTCAGGAAAGGCGGGACATACAGTCCGCAGATTACAACCATCGCCAACGGGATAAAAAGGGCGGCCGTTGACCAGCGGTCGATTTCTTTCTTTTCCAATTTGGCAGGGGCTTCGCCAAAGGCAATTTTGACAACGTAGTAGATCATGCCGGCAAAGATCAGCACAACCGACAGAACAAACAGAACGGTTGCCCAGATATAACCTCCTGTAAACCCGGCCGTCATAATGGTAAATTCACTGATAAAAATATTAAAGGGAGGAGCCCCTGTGATGGCAAAAGCCGCAATCAGAAACATACCGCCCGTTGCAGGCATTGCCTGAAGAATTCCCGAGATCCGGTCCATCCGTTTTGAATGATATTTTTGATTGATGTTTCCCGCCGAGAAGAACAGGAGGGACTTTGCCATCGAATGATTGAACATGTGGAGCAAGGCCCCGTAGTATCCCAAAGTTCCGCCAATCCCGACCCCCAGCGTGATGATTCCCATGTGTTCCACGCTTGAATACGCCAACATCCGTTTCAGGTCGTGTTGGACCAGGATGAAGGGGACGGTAATGGCAATCGACAGAAGACCAAAGAAGATCAAAAATGGAGCCGCTTTCCCGCCAAGGGTTGTATTCGCTATGGAAAATACGCGGAATATCCCGTAGAGCGCAGTATTTAACAATACCCCGGACAACACTGCGCTCACAGGCGATGGCGCTTGGCTGTGTGCATCCGGCAGCCAGAAGTGCATGGGAGCGAGACCTGCCTTTGTTCCAAACCCCACCAATACAAAGATGAAGGCAAGCAAAATCCATTGCGGATTCAGATGTCCGGCTGCTTGACTTAAGACGCTCCAGTTTAAAGCCCGGGGATCTTCTCCCAGAAAATGAATCCCCGACAGGTAGATGAAAATAATCCCCAAAAGGGCAAACGCGATGCCAACGCTGCCGATAATAAGATACTTCCACGCGGCCTCCAGAGCCGTTCCTTTTTTGTAAAAAGCGACCAATAACGCCGAGACCAGCGTGGTCAACTCGATTCCTACCCACAGCAGCCCCAGATTGTTCACGACGCTGACAGCTAGCATCGTAAATAAAAACAGGTGGAACCATAAGTAGTAGAGGCGAAACTGCCGCGGTGTAATGACCTCTTCGCTGATTTCGTGCCGCATATAGCCAACCGAATAAAGGGCGGCGGTAAAGCCAACCAGAACAATCAACGAAATATTGAACGCACCCAAGGCATCGACATAGACAAATCCGTTCCCCCCTGCAATCGGAGAACCTGTCAGCACTTGAAAAGCGGTCGCGAGACCGGCCAACAGCATCAGGAATGCGCCTGCCGCCTGTACCTTTTCACAGGCGCTTTGGTTTTTGATCCTCCAGGCCAAAAGCCCTGTTACCAGAGGAAGTCCCAACAACGTCCAGATCCAGCCCATTTCCGTCATCCCTTCAAATTCCGCATCTTTTCCGTATTTAAACTCTCGAAAGTCGAATGAATGCGAAACGATAAAATGCCAATCACGACTACGGTCACAAGCATGTCGAAAAAGATTCCCAGTTCAACCATCAGCGGCATTCCGTAACTGAGCGACTCAGCGACCAAAAACAATCCGTTTTCAATGGTGATCAGTCCGACCCCTTGCATAATCGCTTTCTTGTGATCGATCATAATAAAAGTCCCCAGAAAAATGAGAATGATCGAAACCGCAAGGTAGGGTTCCCCATGTTCCGTACCGGGCAACTGAAGGCGGGATGTGAGGTAAAACCCCGCCGCCGACAATGCCAGTCCAATCAGCAAAGCGACGTATTTGGACGTAAAACGGTCCACTTCCCGTTTGATATCGATCTTTTTGATGGTGTACCGCAGAATGTATGGAATCACAACCGCTTTTACCAACAAGGTAAGAACCGCCGCGGTCAGCAGATGAGTGATGCCCGTTTTGTACCACATTGCACCTGCCGTAATCGAAAGGATGACCGACTGAAACGCCAGAATGCCGACCGAATCGCTGATTTTCCGGATTTGGAACAACATCAATGCGCTGACCAGCAATAGGATGGCGATGATTTGCTCCATTTCTGCCCCTCCTTTACTCCGCTATCCGAATGAGAATCGCCAGAATCGACAGGATCATCGAGGAAACCAGCAATTTGGGAACCTTAAAAATACGGATTTTCGCATAAAGAGTTTCGATGCATGCCAACAAAATCCCCAGTACAGCGAGTTTCAGCAGGTAAAGCAAGAACGACAGGAGGATTCCGCCTGCGTTCCAGTCCGCCGCCAGTCCCCAAGGAAAGAAAAGATTGACGAAAAGACTCAAAATCAACAATTGTTTGATTTGCGCCGCCCACATCATCAAGCCCAGATAGCGTCCGGAATATTCCAGCAGCATTCCTTCATGAATCATCGTCAATTCCAGGTGAGTGTCCGGGTTGTCAACCGGAATCCGGCCTGTTTCGGCAATCACCACGATGAACATTGCCAAAAAGGCCAGCGCGTAAGCAGGTTCGCTCCAATTCCATCCGTGCGAAGCAAGCGCTTGGATCAACTGATTGAGTTTCGTCGTTCCGCCGGACAGCAGTACGGCAAAAACAGCCAACAACAAGGCGGGTTCCGCAATGGCGGACAAAGCCATTTCCCGGCTCGATCCCATTCCGCCGAAAGAACTTCCCGCGTCAAGAGCGGTTAGAGCCGTAAAAAACCGGGCCAAACCAAACAAATAGACGAGCAGGATCAGATCCCCGACAAACCCTAGGGGGGTATCAGCCAAAAAAGTCGGCACCAGAAGTCCGGCTGTTAGGATGGAGGTAAACACGATGTAAGGGGTGGCCACTGTCAGCCAGGAGGCGTGACGGGAAATGACCGCATCCTTTTTCATGTATTTCACCAGATCATAGTACGGTTGCAACACGCTCGGACCGATGCGATTCTGTAAACGGGCTTTGCTCTTTTTGATGATTCCCTGAAGCAGCGGAGCAACCAGAAGCAGCAGAACCGCCTGCAGAAACGTCCAGCCGATCGTCAATCCAATATGTCCTGTCATTTGCTCTCACCTACCGGACCGCAAATAGTAAGAAAAGAATGAGTGTGGCGACCATATAGGCCAGGTAGCTTTGCAGGTTCCCGCTCTGAATCGTTCTGGCCCGCTGCGACAGGAAAACCGCAATTTGAACCAGCGGCCGGTACAGTTTGGCTTCAATCACCGACTGCACCTGCAGGCGGTGGTGGATGCGCTTCGGATAGTACGCGTATTCGCCGCGAATCTGCACCTGCCGCCGTGGACGGTACAGCCATTGAAAAATCATTAAGACGGGATGAGAGTACGAGGTACCCGTATACTCCATCGAAGGTTGCAGCGGTACCCCGCAGTTCCAGGTTTCATCGATCCGATTTCTGCTTTTCCCAACCCATAAGCGAAGGAAAAGGAAACTCAAAAGCAACAGGCTCAGGAAAACCGGAAGAACCGCACCAAGCGATAGCGCTTCCCCTGCACCTCCCGCGAACGGGATATAAAAAATGACATCTCCCGTTAATTTTGTGTCAAAGTGCCTTTCAATGATCCCCTCGGTGATTCGTAAGGCAACTCCCGGCCAAATCCCAAAAACCAGAGAGGCGATCGCTGATAGTGCCATGCCAAGGCGCATACAGACGGGAACTTCCCGCGCTTGTTCCGCCTTTTTCGTGCGGGGCATTGCCAGAAATGCGGTTCCAAAGTGTTTGACAATGCCGCCTGCCGCCAAAGCCCCCGTCAGTCCAAGAACTGCAGCCGACAGGCCGCCGATCACTTTCCACCATGAATTTTCCAGGTCAAATGCGAGATGCAGCAGAGATTGGAAAGTCGCCCATTCACTCATAAAACCGTTAAACGGCGGCAGTGCGGAGAGCGCCATCCCTCCGAGCAAAAACAGCCCCGCTGTCCACGGCATACGCCGAATCAGCCCTCCCAACTGGTTCACGTTTTTTGTATGTGTCGCGTAAAGCACCGCTCCGGCTCCCATAAACAACAATCCTTTAAAGATCGCGTGATTCATCGCATGATAAAGAGCCGCCGTCAGGGCCAACGCCCCCAAAACCGGATGTTGATAGGAATCGAAAAGCAGGGAAGTTCCGATTCCCATGAAGATAATTCCCATATTTTCGGCACTGCTGTACGCAAGAAAGCGTTTTATGTCATTTTCGGCCAATCCGTACAAAATTCCGAGCAAAGCGGAAAGCGCTCCAAAGCCGAGGACAACAGCCCCCCACCAGGCGGGTCCGCCACCCAAAAAGTCAAAACTCACCCGCAGTAACCCATAAATGGCGGTCTTGATCATCACCGCCGACATTAAAGCGGACACATGGCTAGGTGCCGCGGGATGGGCTCTCGGCAGCCAGATATGGAGCGGAATCATGCCTGCTTTTGTGCCGAAACCGATAAGTGCCATCAGGAAAACAAGGTTTTTGAACGAAGCGGACAATTGGGAGGAGACCTGCCGGAACGCCGCAAATTCAAAACTGCCGGCAAATAGGAACAAAGCCAGAAACGAGAGAATGATGAAGACCGTTCCGAAGTGTGTCATGACAACATAAACAAATCCCGCCTGGCGAACTTCCGGTTTCTCATGCTCCAACATCACCAGGAAGAAAGAAACAAGTGACATCAGTTCCCATGCCAGTAAAAAGGAAAATCCGTTGTCGACGGTGACGACTGCCACCATGGAAAGCAAAAATAGGTTAAAACCCGCCCCCAGCAATCCCACATTTTTCTTTCCGTAGTATTCAGTCACATACCCGGTGGAATAGACAGAAGCGATTGCGGCCATAACCGAAATGATCAGCAAAAAAAATGCGGATAGGGAATCCATCCGGAATGTCAGAGCGACATCCGGTACAACGTGCCAGGCGGAAACCGAAACGGTTTTCTGAAAGACCAATACGCGAATCGCGGCGAACGCCCCTGCGAGTCCCCCCAAAAAACCTCCTAAATGGGAAACAAAGTTTGCGATCTTCGGGTTCCGGTGTGCAACAACGGCACCGAACCCGCCTGACAAGAAAAAGACCAGGGATAAGCGAAAAAGAAACGATTCCAAATCCAATTCTTGCATGCAAGTACCCCCATCGAAGTATATTGCTGAATCTCTGATTATTTAAATATACAGATTTTCTATCTTGATTGCAAATCATAATTTGCTAGAAAAGGGAGAGTATGTTTGCGGCTTTTTCCCCTTGTTTCTTCGCAGGCAGGCATGCTACCCTATCAGTTGTCATATCTGAATGCCAAGTCTTCTTTTATCAGAGATGGAGGTTTTATGGCTTCTCAAGAGCAACCGTTCAAGATGGATTTGGATTCCATAACCAAAGGTTTGAATCCCGAACAGCGAAAAGCCGTCGAAACCACCGAAGGCCCTTTGTTGATTCTTGCCGGCGCGGGCTCCGGAAAGACGAGTGTGATGACCCGGAGAATCGCGTATCTGATGGCGCAGCGCAAGGTTCAGCCGTGGAATATTCTGGCGATTACGTTCACCAACAAAGCGGCGAAAGAGATGAACGAACGCGTCGTGAAGTTGGTGGGAGAGGCGGCGGGCGACATCTGGATGAGCACTTTTCATTCGATGTGTGTAAAGATTTTGCGGCGGGAAGCGGAACGGCTCGGGTATGAAAACAATTTCTCGATCCTGGACGCCGATGACCAGATGGCGGCGATCAAGCAGTGCATGCTGGACCTCAATTACGACATGAAAAAGTTTGACCCGTCGCTGATTCACTGGAAGATCTCCGCCGCCAAGAACGAGCTTCTCGGCCCGGACGAATTCAAAAAAAGGGCGGGCAAGTCATTGGTAGACGC
The DNA here is from genome assembly GCF_058273125.1 of Effusibacillus sp. SKA8. Classification (NCBI taxonomy): domain Bacteria; kingdom Bacillati; phylum Bacillota; class Bacilli; order Caryophanales; family Alicyclobacillaceae; genus Effusibacillus; species Effusibacillus sp. SKA8. Next base: position 149,182 of record NZ_JBZCSF010000001.1, read on the forward strand.
CGTTGCGGCCAATGTGTACCGGGAGTATCAGCATAAACTGAACGGCATCAACGCGATGGACTTCGACGACTTGATTTTTAAGACGGTGCAATTGTTCGAAGAGCAGCCGGATGTGCTGGAATCCTACCGGGAAAAGTTTCGCTACATCCATGTCGACGAATACCAGGACACCAACCGGGCGCAGTACAGACTGGTCAGCTTGCTGGCGCAAAAATACCGGAATCTGTGCGTGGTGGGAGACTCCGACCAGGCGATTTACCGCTGGCGGGGGGCGGATATCTCGAACATTTTGAACTTTGAACGGGATTATCCGGAGGCGTGTGTCATCAAACTCGAACAAAATTACCGCTCGACAAGCGCGATCCTGAACGCGGCCAACGCCGTCATCCGCAACAACTCGCGGCGCAAAGACAAAAATCTCTGGTCGGCGAAAGGGCAGGGAGAGAAAATCTCGGTCTATGCCGCCCTTGACCAGGCGGACGAAGCGGCATACGTGATCGCCAAAGTGCAGGAGCATGTCGGAAACGGCGGACAGTTTCGGGACTGCACCGTTTTGTACCGCGCCAACGCCCAATCCCGCGCCATCGAGGAAGCGTTTTTGCAAGCGGCAATCCCTTACAAGATCATCGGCGGCATGACGTTTTACGACCGCCGGGAAATCAAGGACGTGATGGCGTATCTGAAAGCGATCTCCAATCCGCAGGACGAGATTTCGCTTTTGCGGATCGTCAATGTGCCAAAGCGCAATATCGGCGAGGGCACGATCAAGCGTTTGCTGGACTTTGCCCACGACAACGGGCTGACGTTGCTGGAAGCGATGGGGAAAGCGGATGAAGCGGGGCTTGGCGGGAAGGCGGCGGAAGCGGTCAAAAAGTTTCATCTGTTGATGTCCGAGCGGTGCACATGATGACGATGCACGCTTTGAAAGGATTGGAATTCCCGGTGGTGTTCATCGTCGGGGCGGAGGAGTCGATTTTTCCCCATGCGCGTTCGCTGGATACGGCCGAAGGCATCGAAGAAGAGCGCAACCTCTGTTATGTCGCGATCACGCGGGCGCAGGAGAAGCTGCATATCACCTATTGCACGGAACGGACGATTTTCGGGCAGTTGCAGATGAACGACCCGTCCCGGTTTCTGTCCGAACTGCCGGAAGAACTGGTGGAAACATCCGCGGCGGACTTCCAGGTGGTGCCCCGCTGGGAAGTGGGACTTCGGGTCCGCCACCCGCAATACGGCGTCGGAGTCGTGATGGACATATCCGGCCAGGACGACGAACTGGAACTCGAGATTACGTTTCAGTCGAAGCACGGTACGAAAAGAGTGAAACCGAAGCTGACGAAGCTGCGGGTGATGGGGAAGTAGAGGTTTAGGGGAGGATACTATATAAGGGAGTTGGAATAAACAAAAAGTTGAGGGCCGGCGCAAAATGCCAGCCCTTTTTTTGGGTTAATCCCACAGCCGCTACAAAAGCGGCAACCGACCGCGGCGAAGTTGCAACCGGCTGTGAAACGGCGCTGCCATTGCATCTATTGCTTTGTGCCCAGCACTTTCGGGCCGCGCGGCGATGTGCCGTTGGCATCCGGCTCGCGGGTAATACCGATATTGTCAAAATCGGGCGGGGTGTTTCCTGCCGAGAACACCAGAACGCCTTGTCCCTGCTCATTCACCCGGAACGTGCCGGCGTTTTGTCGCTGTCCGTCTTTGATCAGCCATACCTGATAGGCTTGTTGTCCGCTTAGAGGAGGGACATTCTGCACGTGCACCACGAGTTGCGTTCCTGTCGATGTTTCCGTCAGGTAAGCATATCCCGAAACTTTGCCCTTATCTGCCGTCAAATAGAGGGGAAAGGAACGATTTACGTTGGTGAGCGATGGAGGGAACCGGTTGTCTGCCTGCAATTGGTTCTTGAAATGCACCGTTTGCCAGACCGAAAGGCCCAGGCCAAGGGTGAGCGCCGCCACTGTTCCGATTGCGATCTTGCCGTATCGGTTCGCGACAAAATTTTGCCATGCTGTTGCTTTTTTGACGGAAGTCGACGCCTCCTGTGCATTCGCTTGCCGGTTGGCAGGGGTTTTGGCTCGAAAGGCCGCCTGCAAGGTTTTCCGTTTCAGATCAACAGGGACAGCCGCTTCAGCCGTTGTATACAGAAGAGCATCGACCACCTGTTGGAGTTCGGCGATTTCTTGCCGGCAATCTCCGCATTCCGGGAGATGGGATTCATATTCCTGCTGATCCTCGGACGGCAGTTGCCCGAGCAAGTAGGCAAGCGTTCGGGAACAAACGGCATGTTCGGTTTCCTTCATATCCGATCCTCCTTCCATTCCTGCATTTGTTTGCGAAGAGTCTTTAAGGCGGCATGAAGACGGCTCTTTACGGTTCCAACCGGTAAAATCAACAGTTCCGCCACCTCTGTCAGCGAATGGCCTTCCCAATAGGCGAGCTCCAGTATGATGCGATGCTCCGGCGTCAGTTCGGCAATCGCCGATCGCAGAGCGGACGCCGTTTCCTCCTGCTCCAAACCCTCCAGCTGCGATATGGATCTGTCATCGCCGATCTTGTTGAATTCCATGGGAGGCAGGATGGTGTAACGGGATTTTCTTGCCCTTTTGCGCAACAAATCGATTGCCATATTGCGGGTTACCGTCAGCAGCCAACTGGAAAACCGTCCCCGTTCGGTCCGATACAGATCGGGTGAAACCCACAATTTCGTGAATACATCCTGCACCACTTCCTCGGCAAGCGGCGGATCTTTCGTAACTTGCAACGCGAGAGAGTAAACAAGGGATGCATATCGGTCATACAAATCTTCCAGAGCGTCCCCGTCACCTTGCTGCATCCGGCGCAGGATTACTTCCTCAGATACCAAAGACATGCGGCAAAAGACCCCTTTTCCAGTAACCGTTCTATGATAAAGATACGATTGATTCTCTGATTCGGTTTTTTTCACAAAAAATTATCCCAAATTTCGAAAGCCCATTATAGAGAGCCTCGATTCGAATGGGAATTTGTGGGTTGGTCTGCAAACTGGAAGCGTTTTTACATGATATGGTAATTATTTCTCGTTTTTGGGCACACTTTCCCCCTCCCCACCAATACGGGCTCTCGTAGTTTCCATTCAGTTTTTTCCCAATTCACTCCAATTGGGCTACCCTTACCATCATCTGCTCCAAGATCCAACGATTGCTGAAAGAGTCAGCGATCTTGAGGATCACGGTCCTGCTGTGACTCACCAATATCCCTGCCACTCGTAGAAAGTCCTGACGGAACCGTTGTATCGTAAACCCTTGGTGGAGGGGATCACAACAGTCTTTCTTGAAGCGTTGAAACAAGTTATAGGTGAAAAGCTTGATGAGCATGTCGACTTCATTGGCTTCAAAATCGGAACTTGCAATCGCATGTATGGAGAACCCGTTCTTGGCTTCTTTGATCGAATTCTCTACATATGCCCGTTGGTTGTAGAACCGCCAGATATCAATCGGTGACCAATCCAAGTTGGTGACGATCGCTTCTACCAAAGATTAGGGCACTTTTTTAGCAATTTCAAGCTATGCCACTTTCGAAATTCGGGATTATAACATACTTCGAACCGGTTGTTTGTTTCTGGCGTTATCTAAGTGAAAACGAATTTTTCATTTTAAAAAAAGGGGAGAGTTCAGGATGAAAAAACAATGGTTGACCGTAGTGGCATCGGTTTTGGCATTGACGGGATTGGCAGGTTGCGGTGGCGAAAAGTCGACGGCACCCGCTCCAACATCCGCTCCGAAGTCCGATCAACAGCAGCCTGCAGCGGCGCCCGAAGCGAAAAAACCCTCCTTTAAAGTGGAAGGAATCAAAGAGGGGGATACGGTGAAAGCGGGAGATGTGAAGATTCAAGTTGTGCTTACCGATTTCAAACTGGTGAACTTTGCGGAAAGCAAAGAGCCGAAAGCCGGTGAAGGGCATATCCACATCTGGTTGGACAGCGACCCGAAAGACCCGAAGCTGGCGCAAAAAGTGGTGAAAGACGCTGACAACATTGTCCTGAAAGATGTCAAACCGGGCCTCCATACCCTGGTCATCAGCCTCCACGGAAACGACCACAAACTGGTCGAAGGCACTTCCCAGCAAACGATCAAATTTACGGCCAAGTAAGCTCTGGTAAAAATCCGTTCCAGGAGCTGGCCCAAAAGAACAGGCCCGAATGAGTGAATCCCAAAACATGTACGAAAAAACCTCCAAAACCACGATAAATGTGGAATTGGAGGTTAATTTCACCCTTTGCTATTCGATTACTTGTAATTCTCCGATATTCCATCCAAATCACGCTCCTTGTCGGGATTCTGTGGTGCGAAACGGATTTTTCCATTCCATCAGTGCCCCGTAATTGCAGGATTCCTCATCCTCCAGATAGTTGGGGATCACCCGGACGGGGGTCCGGCCGCAGCGAAGCAGGAAGGTGATGACAGGATCTTTCAGCTCGCCTTTTACCACCGCTTCGAGATACTGTTCCGCCGTCATCTCATGCGCCTTTTTGTGATAGCCGGGCATTCTTCCCCCGCCAAGCAGCCGTTCCAAGCCCATGTGAACCACCACTTCATACATGGCGAGCATCAGCCATTTTCCCAGCCCCCATTTTCGGTAGGCGGGGCGCACGCTGATATCGACGACATACAGGGTGTTTCCGTGCGGGGTGTGGTTGCGGATATACCCGCCATCGGTGATCTCTTCCCATGTGTGTTCCGGATGGCTGGGATCAAAGTCCACCAGCAGGCCGGTCATCGAGCCGGCCACCACCCCGTTCACCTCGACGCACAAGGCTCCCTCCGGGAACAGCGTCACATGGTTTTTCAACTGTTCCGTGTTCCACCACAATTCGGACGGAAACGGGGGCGGGAAGCTTTCCTGCTGGATACGGATCAGGCTGTCAAAATCCTGTTCCCGGTAATTCCGAATCACGGCCGGAACCGGGCGATCCTGGTCGAACACAAAGAATTCCTTCCGGTACATGTGAATCCCTCCTTCCTGGAAGCTGTCCGATTTTTATTGCCAGTCGGGATACAGATCTGTCCGGCGATCGCGCCAGGTGGTCACCGACCCGCTCTCCCGAACCTGATACAGCAGTTCCAGATCCAAATCGGCCGTCACCACCATGTCGTGGTTGATTTCCCCTTCCACCAGGATGCCGCGGGGTGGGAAGGGAATGTCGTTCGGGGTGATCACTGCCGCCTGACCGTAATTCGCCCGCATAAAATCGACAGTGGGCAGGGAGCCGACCGTACCCGTGGTGACCACATACACCTGATTTTCCACCGCCCTGGCGTGGCTGGTATAACGCACCCGGTAGAAGCCGTGCCGGTCATCGGTGCAAGAAGGGCAGAAAATGACATCCGCCCCCTTGGCCCTGACCATCCGGACGATTTCGGGAAATTCAATGTCATAACAGGTCAGCAGCGCAACCGTGCCCTTCTCCGTCTCGAACACCTGAATGCTTTCGCCGGGGGACATGTTCCACTCCTTGACCTCCGTCGGCGTGATGTGCAGCTTCGGCTGTTCGGCGACTTTTCCGTCCGGATAGAACAAATGGGCGACGTTGTACAGTTTGTCCCCTTTCCGGATGACATGGGTTCCCGCCACGATATGCATGTTGGTCTGTTTGGCCAGATTTGTAAATAAAGAACGGTATTGCTCTGTAAAATCGGGCAGGTCCTGAATTGACAAAGATTGTTTTTGCCCATTGCCGATCGACATTAACTGAGTTGTGAAAAATTCGGGAAACAACACAAAATCCGCAGCAAATTCTTCAGCCGTTTTCACATAATGTTCCACTTGCCTGGCAAACTCTTCGAAACTCTGTATCGCATGAAGATGGTATTGAACCGCTGAGACTCTCAGTTTCATAAGCTCCTCCTTTTTGCCGAGCGGTAGGATCTTGTCATTATAACCGCAACGGATATAAGTTAATAAGGAACGATATCGTTATTATTGAGTATTTTATATTTCGGGAGCAAGTACATACCTTTCTGTAATTTAGTATCCTGGAACATACCAAAGGGGAGATTCTCGGCATGGGAGATGCGGAATTCAAACAGGCGGTGGAAACCACACTAAAGGTGATCGGGGGAAAATGGAAACCGGTGATTCTCTGCCATCTGCAGGAGGGAACCAAACGGTTTGGCGAATTGAGGCGTGAGATGCCCGAGATTACTTCAAAAATGTTGACGCAGCAATTGCGGGAACTGGAGCGGGATGGGATCGTCCATCGTCATGTATATGCCCAGATACCGCCCAAAGTGGAATATTCTTTGACGGAATACGGCCAGACCGTACAGGAAGTTTTAGATGTCATGTCCCGGTGGGGAAGAAGGCATAAGGAACGGGTATGACTTTATCAACCGCAGGTTGCCGTTGTGAATGCGGCATTCTGCAGCGTGTCGGTTGTCTTTGCAAATCTCCTGTGGTAAAATGTCATTTGTCGATCAAGACGGTCCGCTGTCATTTCGCGAAAATGATATGAACGTCTGCAGGGAAGGAGGAAATAGACAGATGAATCAGGAACTTCTCCGTCAGATCACGGACGAACAGATCCGCAAGGATGTACCGAGCTTTCGTCCGGGGGACACCGTGAAAGTTCATGTGAAGGTCAAAGAGGGCAACCGCGAACGCATTCAGGTGTTCGAAGGCGTCGTCATCAAGCGCCGCGGCTCCGGAATCTCCGAGACCTTCACGGTTCGCAAGATTTCGTACGGCGTCGGCGTGGAGCGCACATTCCCGATCCATTCGCCGAAGATCGAAAAAATCGAAGTTTCGCGCCGCGGTCGCGTACGCCGCGCAAAACTTTACTACCTGCGCAATCTCACAGGTAAAGCCGCTCGCATCAAAGAGGTTCGCTAACAATTCGGGGGACTTGTCAAACGCAAGTCCCTTTTCCCATAATCGGGACATACCGGTACATATCGTTTTTGGAGACTCGGGCAGGAGGGGGACGCTATGTCAGAACGTACAACCAATGAGACCTGGGAATGGATCAAAGCGCTTGGGCTGGCCATCATTCTTGCACTTGGCATCCATCAATTCGTGTTTGCCCAGTTCCTCGTCGACGGAGAATCGATGATGCCCACCATGAAAGACCGGGAACGGCTGATTGTGAACAAACTGGTCTACCGGCTGCATAAACCCGAGCATGGCGACATAATCGTGTTTCAATATCCGGCTGACAGATCGAAGGATTTCATCAAACGGGTGATCGGCGTGCCGGGAGACACCATTGAGATCCGTGGGGGCAAGGTGTACCGGAATGGCAATGTCTTGGAAGAGCCTTATTTGGGGGAACCGACGAACGGTTCGTTCGGGCCTGTGAAAGTTCCGGAAGGAAAAGTATTCGTACTGGGTGACAACCGCAACAACTCGAAGGACAGCCGGGACGGCACTGTCGGATTCGTTCCTTACGATCTGGTGGTGGGCCGGGCGGATCTTGTGTTTTGGCCACCTGACAAGTTTAAGTTGTTCCCGTTTAAGTAAGGAGGAAGTCGGATGACCATCCAGTGGTTTCCCGGACACATGGCGAAAGCGCGGCGGGAAGTTGCGGAAAAACTGAAGCTGGTCGACATCGTGTACGAATTGGTGGACGCGCGGGTTCCTCTCTCGAGCCGAAACCCGATGATGCGGGAGATCACCCAACAAAAACCGCGCATCGTCCTTTTGAACAAGGCGGATTTGGCCGACCCGGCGATCACGGCAGAATGGGTGGCGTTTTTTGCAAGAGAGGGGACGCCTGCGGTCCCGGTCGTTGCCACGGCGGGAGAAGGTTTGCGGAAGATCGAATCGGAAGCGAAACGGTTGGTCGCGCCGAAAATGGAAGCGCTGCTGAAAAAAGGGATTCGCCCGCGTGCCATCCGGGCGATGATTCTCGGAATCCCAAATGTCGGCAAGTCGGCTTTGATCAACCGGATGGCCAAACGCAACGCCGCAAAAACCGGGGATAAGCCGGGGGTTACGAAAGCGCAGCAATGGATCAAAGTCGGCAAAGATTTTGAGCTGCTCGACACGCCCGGCATTCTCTGGCCGAAATTTGAAGATCCGGAAGTGGGAATCCGGCTGGCGCTGACCGGTGCCATTCGCGACGAGGTTCTGGAAACGGACCTGCAGGACATTGCCTTTTTTTTGGTGAAATGGTTGCGGGAAACGTACCCGGGCGTATTGGAGAATCGCTACAAGCTGGATGCCCTGCCTGCCGAACCGTGGGACACGGTTCTCGCGATCGGAAAGAAAAGAGGTTTGGTGCGAACCGGCGGCGTGATTGACGAAATCGCCGCCTGCAATCTGATCCTGCGCGAATTTCGCGCCGGCATGCTCGGCAAAATCTCGCTTGAGCGTCCGTAAACCAGCCTGAACAGGGTTGCCGCAAACCATCCCGTATCACTTTACCAAGTGGTGCGGGATATTCGTTTTTCATGTATTTTCCTTTTGGCAGGAAGTCCGGGTGCAAATGCCGAAGTTTTATAAGATTACGAAGGAGAGAATTTTGTATGAACGATTTGAGAACGTATTCGATCCAACAAATTCGAGCCTGGCTTGCCAGCCAAACCCGCATTTCCGACCGGACCCTGGACCAACTTCGGCAAGACTCGCGGGCAGGCGTACGGGCCCTGGCCGAATCCTACCTGAAAAAACGCGCCCGCTTGCAAGGGGAAGCAATGCGTCTGGCGCAGCTTTGGAATTACGAGCGGGCTTTGGCGGCGCAGGGCTTTCAAATGATTGCCGGTGTTGACGAAGCGGGACGCGGCCCGCTGGCGGGGCCGGTGGTCGCGGGAGCTTGCATACTGCCGCTTGGCATTGAAATTCCCGGTTTGAACGATTCGAAGCAGTTGACGGAAGACGAGCGGGAAACCCTGTACCACATCATCCGCGACAAAGCGGTTGCATGCGGGATCGGGATTGTCGATGTGGATTATATCGATACATACAATATCTTGCAGGCGACCTACGAGGCGATGCGGCGGGCCATCCGCGATCTGGGAACGGAACCGGATCACCTGCTGAACGATGCGGTTACGATTCCGCAAGTGGTGGTTCCGCAGCTTCCGATTGTGAAAGGGGACGCCAAAAGCCATTCCATCGCGGCCGCCTCGATTCTCGCCAAAGTGACGCGCGACAATTTGATGAAAGAATATGGCCGGGCCTATCCGCAGTACGGCTTTGAAAAACATATGGGGTACGCCACCCCCGAACATCTCGCCGCATTGAAAAAATACGGCGCCTGCCCGATACACCGCCGTTCGTTCGCTCCGGTTGCCGAAGTCCTTGGCTTGGCATGATTGCCGGGGGAGAGGGAGCCGCTTCTTTTGGCGTGTGGAAGTTCCGGATGGGCCGGAGCGAAATTCAAAGGAGAGGAGGTAGGCGTGTTGAACTTCTGGCCTTCGTTGATGCAAGCCCTGGGACAGACGCTGCGTGCGGCTCCGTCCCGACAAGGATTGGAACTCAGGATCGGTGAAGTGGTACAGGCGACATTGCTGGAAATCCTGGATGAGCGCACCGCGGTGTTTCAGATCAAAGGGCAGACCGTTCATGCCCAGTTGGAGACGCAATTGCCGAAAGGCGCCGTGGTGCCGCTTGTCGTGATTGGCCCCATGGAAAACGGCATGCTGGAATTGAAAGTCAGCCCTTTCGCCAACGGCCGGCCGTCGGACAAACCGAAGGCGGAGTTCTTGCAAACGATGGGGGTAGCCAAACCGACGGCGCAATCCGTCGGAAAACTGCTGCAAAATCTGGGCCTGAAAGACACCCCGGTCACCCGGCAGATTGCCGTCAGGCTATTGGCGTCGGAAATATCGGTGACTCCGTCGCTTGTCAGCACAATCGAAGCGTTGTATGAAGAAACGCGGCAGGAACTCCCGGAGCTCAACAAATCGGCCGGACAAGCCGGACAGATTGGTTCCGAAGCCGCATCATCGGCGCAAGAAGCCCAGGTCCGGACAGAGAGTCTCCGTACGGCCGCCTCGTTGGACACGTTGGTCCAGATGGTCCGCAAAAACATTCCGTTGACTGCGGCCGCTTTTCAGGCGATGAAAACTTTGTGGCACGGGCCTCCTTTCAGCGAAATTCTGCTGCGGGTACTGGAAAATCGGGAAAGCCGGGGAATCGAAACGCCAGCCGACGGCGACGCCGCTTTTGCAAACGGCACCCCCACACTGTCTGCCCGTCTCCCAAGCGCGGGCAACAACGCAAACGTCGTTCCGGTACATGCGGCTCAGACAGGGGCCGTTCAAGCTAACACGGCCGAAATAGCCGCTCAAGAAAACGCTCTTCTGCGAGCGCCATCTGCCGAAACGGGAACCGCCGCGCAGAAGGGGATTGCGGAGGCAGCTTCCGCCCGGGAAGGAATTGGCGAAGCCAACATCGGCAAGGCAAGTGCCGGCCAGCCGGGCAGCGATCAGGCAAGCTTTCCCATCCGGGAGATCCTGCTGCGGCTTGAACGTCTGGCAGAGCTGCCGGCAAAGGAACGCGGGCTTACGGTGCAAGCTGTCGTCAACCGGCTGGGACTGTCACACGAACAACTGTTACCCCTTTTGAAAAATGCGCCGGAAGCGATTGCGGCCGATACGTTGAAATCTTGGCTGCTTGCCCAACTCGACGCAAACCCTGCGGATGCAGCTGTCCAACAGGCGGTGCATCATCTGACCGGTCAACAGCTGATGGTTTCCGCAAAAGACGACCCGAGTCCGTTTTTTTATCAATTCTTGTCGCTGCCGATTCTCGTCGGAAAAGAAACGGCGGATGCAAAGATTCATTTGCTGACCCGGAAAAAAAGGGGGAAGCGCCTCGACCCCTACAACTGTTTTCTGTATTTCCATCTGCAGTTCCCCGCTCTTGGCGAATTGGGGCTGCACGTGCAGATTGTGGAGCGGATGGTATCGCTTCGTTTTGTCTTGCAGGACGCGGAACGGCTGACTTTTGGGGAAGAGGATTTGTCCCGCTTGCGTGAAGGATTGCTGCAGGCGGGATATTCGCTGGGAGCCGTGCGCAAGGAGACAGGGGCGGCGAACCCGGTCAGCCCGTTTGCCCAATTTCCCGTTCTTGTCACGGGCGGAACACTCGATTTGAAAATATGAGGGGGAGCCGGATGAAAAAGACGGAACCGAATCGGGCAGTGGCGCTTTCCTATGACCCCGACAAAGACCAGGCCCCCCGGGTGGTGGCCGGAGGGAGAGGGGAAGTCGGACAGCGCATCATTGAACTTGCGAAGGCAAACGGGGTTCCGGTTTATCAGGACCCGGTGCTCGTCGAGACGCTGCTTGCGCTCGATATTGGCCGGGAAATCCCGCCGGAACTGTATCAGGTGGTTGCGGAGATTTTGGTGTTTGTGGAGCGTTTGGAGCGGAAATCAAGCGAAAGGGCCGGGGAGCCATGAGGAAAGACAGGCGCGTCGAGAAGGGGCGGCAGGCGGAAGCGGCCGCCCGTCGGCACCTTGAGGCGAAAGGGTGGCGGATTCTTGCGGTGAATTGGCGATGCGGCGCGGGAGAGATCGATATTGTGGCGCAAGACGGCGCTTGTCTGGTATTTGTCGAAGTGCGTTCGCGGTCTTCCACCCGCTTTGGCACAGCCGCCGAATCGGTCGACTGGCGCAAGCGGAAAAAGGTGCGGCAGGTGGCGGCCGCTTTTTTGGCGGCAAACCGCGTTTGCGCGTCGCGTTTCCGGTTTGATATGATCAGCATACAGGTGTACGGGGACGGACAGGATCCGGTGCTTGAACATATCGAGAACGCCTTTTAGATCCTTTTAGATCATGGATGCGGCACGTACAGGTCGAAAATCTTGTTGCCCCTCACCGCCGGTTGGGGATTGTTGTTTTTGCGAGAGATGTCAGGAAAGGGGAAATGGCATGAAGAAACTGCTGACAGTCTTGGCGGGATTGGCGTTTGCGGCCACTGTGACGACCGGCTGCGATTCCAATGCCTTGCCTGCCCAGCAGCAGCCCGCCGGGAGCGGTACAAAGTCCCCCGGACAAACCGTGTACCCGCTGACGGTTAAAGATGCAACCGGTACTGAAGTGACCATTCAAGAAGAACCCAAGCGGATTGTCTCACTTGTGCCGAGCAATACGGAAATCCTGTTTGCCTTGGGACTCGGGGACAAAATCGTCGGGGTCGACCGCTGGTCCGACTATCCGGCGGAAGCGAAGTCCAAGCCGGTGATCGGCGATCTCAACACCGACATCGAAAAGGTGGTGGCACAAAAGCCGGATCTTGTGATCGGAGGAGCGAGCGCCAACAAGACGGGGGTGGAAGCGCTCCGGAAACTGGGAGTCACCGTCTATACGGTCGAACCGAAAACGGTCGCGGAAGTGGAGCGGTGCATCCGGGAGATCGGAAAGATCACCAACTCGGCAGCCAAAGCGGAAGCGGTCGTCGCCGAGATGGAGCGGAAAACGGCGGCTGTCCGGTCAAAGCTGCAGGGAATTCCGGACGAAACGAAGCCGCTTGTCTATGTGGAGGTGTTTCCCGCTCCCGATCTGTACACGGCGGGGCAAGGGGCTTTCATGGATGAACTGGTTGCGCTGGCGGGCGGCAGGAACGTGTTTCACGATCTGAACGGCTGGGTAAAAATCAGTGCGGAACAAGTTGTAGCCAAAAACCCGCAGGTGATCATCTCGACTCACGGCGCAACGGCGGACGTCCAACGGGAAATGGCGAGCCGTCCGGGATGGGATCAGATTTCCGCAGTCAAAGAAAAAAGGGTGATTGCCGTCGACACCAATCTGGTGTCGCGGCCGGGGCCCCGTCTGGCGGACGGGCTGGAACAGTTTGCGAAGGCGATTCACCCGGACTTGTTTAAATGATGAATACCCGTAAACTTGTCACAGGAACCGGAGTCCTTCTTTTGCTGCTAATCGCGAGCGCCAGTTTCGGGATGTCGGTAGGAAGCACCCATATTCCGTTCACACACTCCATCGCGTTTGTCGTCAACCAGCTTCCGTTTGGCGATTCCCTCGTCGCGCCAAACTGGACGGAAGCGGAAGCGGCGATCCTTGGAAAAATCCGGCTGCCGCGTGTGCTGTTGGGCATCCTGGTCGGCGCTTCCCTGTCGTTGGCGGGAGTCGCGTTTCAAGGCGTCCTGCGGAATCCTCTTGCCGACCCTTATATTCTCGGGGTTTCCGCAGGCGCTTCCGTGGGGGCGGCCGTTGCCATCGGTTTCGGCGCAAGCCTCGTTTTGTCCGTGATGCTTGCCGTGCCGGTTCTGTCGTTTGCGGGGGCTGTCCTTGCAATTTTGGCCGTGTTCTGGATTGGACGAACCGGCCGCAAGCTCAAAACGGAAACGCTGATTCTGGCAGGCGTGGTCGTCAATTCGTTCCTGGGTGCGATATTGACGTTTACGCTGACGATGCTTCCCGGCAACAAAGCCCAGCAAATCGTTCTCTGGCTGCTTGGCAGCCTTTCGCTCAGGGGATGGGAACACGGTGCGGCAGTCCTCCCGTTTTTTCTGGTTGGATTTGCGGTGATCTGGTCTTACAGCCGCGAACTGAATTCCTTCACAATGGGAGAACAGGGAGCGGCGTCGCTTGGGGTGCATGTGGAGCGAACGAAATGGGTTCTGCTGTTGACCGCTTCCTTGTTGACGGCTGTCGCCGTCTCGACCGCCGGGATGATCGGGTTTGTCGGACTGGTGATTCCGCATGCCGTGCGCATGGCGGCGGGAACGGACCATCGGGTGCTGATTCCGCTGGCGACTTTGGCGGGTGGGATTTTTCTAGTTTTGTGCGACACGATCGCCCGCTCCGTATTGTCCCCGCTGGAACTGTCCATCGGTGTTGTGACGGCTGCGGCGGGGGCTCCTTTTTTCGCGTGGCAGTTGCAAAGAAGCAGGAGGGGGACGATTTGATACGGCTCGAACATGTATCCGTGACGCTGCAAGGAAAGCCGGTTTTGCGAGAAGTGACGTTTTCTTTGTCAAAAGGGCAAAGTGTGGGGATTATAGGCCCGAATGGCGCGGGAAAATCGACATTGCTGAAGGTGATGGGAGGGCATCTGGCGCCGACGGCGGGACAGGCCTGTTTTTATGGCAAAGCGATCCATGCTTACCGCAAAAAAGAGCTTGCCAGAAGGGTGGCTTTCATGCAGCAAATCGCGGCTGCGTCGGCGCAATTTACTTCCTACGAGACGGTGATGCTGGCACGTTACCCGTTTTTGGGGCGGTTTCAAACGGAACGCCCGATTGACCACGAGATCAGCCGATTGAGCATGGAACGCACCTGCACCTGGCATCTGCGCAATCGCTACCTTGATGAGATCAGCGGCGGGGAGAGGCAAAGGGTGTTCTTGGCCCAAGTGTTGGCGCAACAGCCGGAACTTCTGTTGCTGGACGAACCGACTACGTATCTCGATTTGTTTCATCAATTGGAGCTGCTGACGCTTTTGAAGCGAGAGCAAAAAAACGGGCTGTCCTGGGTGGCGGTCCTGCACGATTTGAACTTGGCCGCCCAATACTGCGATCACCTCTTGTTGCTGGATGACGGCCGGATGGTGGAGTTCGGAACGCCGCAGGAAGTCTTCCATTCCCGTCGGTTGGAGGAAGTGTTCGGTGTGCGGATCACGGTCGTCGACGTTCCGGAAGTGGGGGTTCCGCAGATTGTGGTGACCCCGAAACCGGTTTTTCCCAATGCGTAAAAATCCCTCAAACAGCAGCGGTTGAGGGAATTCGTGTTCTCCTTCATTTCGGCTTGCGGTCCGGTACATCGTTTGGGGTCCAGGACGCGACCTCGATCTGGTTGTCCATCAACACCGAGAAAAATTCGTACACCAAATCCTGATAGCCGTTTTTCTCAAGGAGTTCGCAGAGTTCGAACAAAAGCATCGGTTCGCTGTCGGAGATGTCGATCTGAACCGGAGGCAATTCGTGACCGTATACCGCATGGTACAAGTCAGACACTCCCACCTCAACCTGAATGGAGTCAAGATACACGTCCAGCCAAGCAAACGCTTTAAGTACCGCAGGAAGATTCATGCCGGGTTGCCGCTTCGCCATCAGAACGCCTCCTTCCCAAGCTTAACCTACTATTCGTCAGGCAGGAGGGTCTGTCCTGCATTCCGCTATCCCCAATATTTCCGATCGAGGCTCCGATATTGGACCGCTTCCGCAACATGATGGCTCTGAATGGTTTCCTCGCCTTCCAGGTCTGCAATGGTCCGGGCCACTTTTAAAATGCGGTCATGGGCGCGGGCGGACAACCCCAATTTTTCAAACGCTTGTCGGAGCAGACCGGCCGCCTCTTTCGTCAAAGGGCAGTGCCGCCGTGTCTCGGCCGCCGTCATCGTTGAGTTGGCCGGGTTGCCGCGGTCCGGGAAGCGTTCCATCTGAATGGCGCGTGCCCGTTTCACGCGTTCCAGGATTTGGGCGGAAGTTTCCGGCGAGTCGGGGTGATGCATGTCGGTGAAGGGAATGCGGGGCACCTCGACATGCAGATCGATCCGGTCGAGCAGCGGACCGGAAATGCGGTTCCGATAACGGCGAACGAGCGTTGGGCTGCATGTGCATTGCGTCTCCCCGAAGGTGTCGTCTTGCCCGAAGAAGCCGCATGGACACGGATTCATCGCGGCGATCAGGAGAAAACGGGACGGGTAGGTTACCGTCGCGTTGGCCCGGGCGATGGTGACCTGGCCGTCTTCCAGCGGCTGGCGCAGAACTTCGAGGGAGGATTTGCTGAACTCGGGAAATTCGTCGAGAAACAGGACCCCGCAGTGGGCGAGGGACACTTCGCCCGGCTTTGGAATGGTTCCGCCTCCGACCAGTCCGGCGGTGGAGATGGAGTGATGCGGCGTTCGAAACGGACGCTGCAGGAGAAGGCCAGCGGTTTCTTTCAGAATCCCGGCGGCGCTGTGGATCATGGTGACTTCCAGGGATTCCCGATGCGACAAGGGGGGCAGGATGGAAGGGAGGCGGCGGGCGAGCATCGTTTTGCCGGAGCCAGGCGGTCCCGCCAACAGCAGGTTGTGGTGGCCGGATGCGGCAATCTCCAGTGCCCGTTTGACGTGGAGTTGCCCCCTCACATCCGACAGGTCTTCCATTGGGCAGGGGGATGGCGCGGCGGCGGGTGGGAGCAGCGGATAGACCGGAAGTTGACCGCTTTGCAGATAAGAAACTGCATCGGTCAACTGGCGGACGGGAACAATCCGAATCCCTTCCACGAGTTCCGCCTCCCGTGCGTTTCCGGCGGGTACAATCGCTTCGCCGAATCCGGCTTCCTTGGCGGCTGCCACCATCGGAAGCACCCCGTGCACCGCGCGTACGCATCCGTCCAACGACAATTCCCCGATCACCGCCGGTGTTTGCAACCGTTCGCGGGAAAGCGACCCGTTTGCCGCGAGGATGCCAAGAGCCAGGCACAAATCGTACCCGGGACCGTCTTTGCGCAGGTCGGCGGGGGCCAAATTGGCCGTGATTCTGCCGAGGGGGAATTCAAACCCGGAGTTTCGCAAAGCCGCCCGGACCCGTTCTTTTGCCTCCCGTACCGAAGAACTGGGCAAACCGACCAATTCGAAACAGGGCAGCCCGCTACTGACATCGACTTCCACGGTGACCCGTTCGCCGCGGATTCCTAACAGGGCGATTCCGTTTACTGAAGCATACATTATTTGGAAAACCTCCTTCCGGTTCTACCGTTTACATAAAAACGTGATTCGCGTATTCGATATACAGTGACAATCTGAATGATTTGCGGGATGATTCGTACGTGAAATGGGGATTTGAAAGGAAGGATGGCAACCGGTTGGTGGCTGCCATGAGCGAAGAAGATTTTGAGTCGTTTTTAAAAGTCCATAACCTGATTGTCTACAAAAACCGCATCAAAGATTACGAAGACGGGAAAATCTACGGCGATTTCACAGTCGATTGACGCTGGACAACCTGCGGAACATCTGAAGCCGCTGCAACAGCTCTTCATGCCAATCGCGATCGCCGATCTGTTTGGCCAAATTGAGCAAGTCCAGCGTGGTGTCGATTTGTTCCCGAACGACCCGTTGCCCGTTCAACACTCGCACGTCTTCCGGATATTGTTCCAGAATCCGGAAAATTTTCTCGTCGCCGACCGCGTCGGCCAGACTGGCGAAACGAAGGCCGTCCGTCGCGCAGTAATGGGCGAATAACTGGTAGTCCAGCTCGATTTCGGGGGCTATGAAGCTTTGCTGACAGGTCGGGCAGAAAAGAACGGGAACGTCTTGCATCAAGACCGACGCTTCGGTAAGAACGTTTTGCAGCCGTGCGACCATGGTCAATCCGCAGCAATGATCCATCTGCCTTCCCCTCTGCTTGCTTAATATTATAACAAAATTGAAGCCGTTTCTCAAAGTTCTTTCTCCGCAACGAGGTTTTTAAACCCGAACGACGCCGGCGTATCCGGATCGGCGGCTACAAACTCGATTTTGACAACCGATTTTACATTATTTGTCTTCTGGCGTTTTTTGCGAACAGGCGGTGCGTGGCTTGGCGTCCGGTATCCCGGCCGGTTCAGCTGGGCATTCGGTACCAGTGGCGCGTTACCGAAATTCGTTTTATGATTTAGGAAGGGTGGCTATGGCCCGTCATACGACGTGAGCTCCTCTGTCGTTGGAATTGTTCTAAATTGAATATACATAACATTCCCTTTTTTGAAAAGAATGCCGGGAGCCTGTCAATACTATGCGTATGCGAGAGTACATATGCGAGAGAAAGGGTGAAAAATCATGTCGGAGTACGTTCTTCGATGCAGTTTGTGCGGAGCCAGGACGGAAGCCAAAGACAGCGATGTTGAGCAAATGCATGCGGCAAAGGAGAAGCACGTCTACATCTGTCCGGCCTGTCAGGCAAAAATCAAGTACGAAAGCGAGCAGAAGTATAAATGAGGAATTTGCCGCATTTGTCGGAAAATTTGTATTCGCTTACATTTTTGTTTTTTCAGGGCCGAAATGTGTGTTATAGTATTGAATTAGAAAAAGATTGTCATATTCTATTCAAACTTTGTTTTGATTTTATTTTTTGGTAGGAGGCAGGGAGATGAATATCCACGAGTATCAAGGAAAAGCGGTGCTCAGGCAATACGGGGTGACCGTTCCGCAAGGCGAAGTCGCTTTTTCGGTTGACGAAGCGGTTCGCATCGCTGAAAAACTTGGCGGAAAAGCTGTCGTCAAAGCGCAGATCCACGCCGGTGGTCGCGGCAAAGCAGGTGGCGTAAAAGTCGCCAAGAATCTTGATGAAGTTCGTATATACGCGGAACAAATTTTGGGGATGACGCTGGTGACCCACCAGACGGGGCCCGAAGGCAAAGTCGTCAAGCGGCTTTTGATCGAAGAATTGTCGGATATCAAGAAAGAGTATTACGTGGGGGTTGTTGTCGATCGCGCAACCGGCCGCGTCGTGATGATGGCGTCCGAGGAAGGCGGTACGGAGATTGAGGAAGTCGCCGCGAAAACCCCGGAGAAGATCTTTAAGGAAGTCGTCGATCCGGCGGTTGGTTTGCAACCGTTCCAGGCCCGGAAACTGGCATTTGCCATCAACATTCCGCGGGAACTGGTCAACCAGGCGGTCAAATTCATGATGGGCTTGTACCAGGCGTTTGTCGACAAGGATTGCTCGATTGCGGAGATCAATCCGCTCGTTGTCACGGGCGACGGCAGGGTGGTGGCGCTTGACGCGAAGTTGAATTTTGATTCCAACGCGCTGTTCCGGCATAAAGACATTCTGGAACTGCGCGATCTGGACGAAGAAGACCCGAAGGAAATCGAAGCGTCCAAGTACGACCTGTCCTACATTGCGCTCGACGGCAACATCGGCTGCATGGTGAACGGCGCCGGACTTGCGATGGCGACGATGGACACGATCAAATATTATGGCGGCATGCCGGCCAACTTCCTCGATGTGGGAGGCGGCGCATCCACCGAGAAAGTGACGGCGGCGTTTAAAATCATTTTGTCCGACCCGAATGTCAAAGGGATTCTGGTCAACATCTTCGGCGGCATCATGAAATGCGACGTGATCGCCGACGGCGTGATTGCGGCTGCGAAGGAAGTCGGATTGGACAAGCCGCTCGTGGTTCGTCTGGAAGGAACCAACGTCGAGCTTGGCAAGAAGAAATTGAACGAATCTGGACTTAACATCGTGGCGGCCGACTCTCTTGCCGATGCTGCGGAGAAGATTGTTGGTCTCGTGAAATAATTCGGGGACGGAGGGAAATCGCAATGAGCATTTTGATCAATAAAGATACAAAAGTCATCACGCAGGGGATCACGGGTGCCACCGGTTTGTTCCATACCCGGCAGGCGATTGAATACGGCACGCAAATGGTCGGCGGGGTAACCCCGGGCAAAGGCGGCACGAACGTGGATATTACGCTTGACAGCGGCAAAGTCGTATCCATTCCCGTTTTCGATACGGTTGCTGAAGCGAAGGAAAAAACGGGCGCAAACGCATCCGTCATCTATGTCCCGCCGGCATTTGCGGCAGACGCGATTATGGAAGCGGTCGATGCGGACCTCGATCTTGTGATCTGTATCACCGAAGGCATTCCCGTGTTGGACATGGTAAAGGTTAAACGTTTCATGGAAGGAAAACGCACGCGTTTGATCGGTCCGAACTGCCCGGGTGTCATTACACCGGGTGAATGCAAAATCGGGATCATGCCCGGATACATCCATACGCCGGGACGGGTGGGAGTCGTATCCCGTTCGGGAACCCTCACATACGAAGCCGCTTTCCAACTGTCCAACCGCGGTATCGGTCAGTCCACCGTCGTCGGAATCGGCGGCGACCCGGTGAAGGGGACCGAATTTATCGATGTTCTCGAAATGTTCAACGACGACCCGGATACCGACGCCCTGATCATGATCGGCGAGATCGGCGGAACCGCTGAAGAGGAAGCGGCCGAATGGATCAAGGCGAACATGAAAAAACCGGTTGTCGGCTTTATCGCCGGCGTAACTGCGCCGCCCGGAAAACGGATGGGCCACGCGGGCGCCATCATCTCCGGAGGAAAAGGAACTGCGGCGGAAAAGATTGCTAAAATGAAAGAATGCGGCATCCGCGTCGCGCCGACACCTTCCGAGATGGGGTCGACTCTTGTCGAACTTTTGCAAGAGAAAGGCATGCTCGAACAAGTCATCACGAAGAAATAAACAGCACCGCGGGGGAGACTGCCAAGTCTCCCTTAAATTTTTCCCGGCAAAGCGACGAAAAGCTTTGAAACTTCTCCGAGTACTTTCCGAGTGCTTTAAGTACTTTGCCGGGACCCCAAAAATATTCGACCGAGGTGTGTGCGAGTGCGTGCCGAAAAAGAATACGTTCAATGGTTGATGAGCGTTCCGGGAATCGGAGCCGCACGCTGCAGGCAACTGCTTGAACAGTTCGGAAGCGCCCAAGCGGTTTGGGAAGCTTCCGAGACGGAATTGTTGCAAACGCCTTTCATCCCGAACAAGATTGTGCAGGAGATTCTGATTTCCAGGCAAACGTATTCGTTTGAAGAACAAGCCGCTCTGCTCAAGCGACATGAGATCCGAGCGCTCGACCCAAACGATCCCGAATATCCCCAGGCATTGCTGCAAATTTACGATCCTCCGCTCATCCTTTACGCGCAAGGCCGGTTTTCCCCCGCCGATGCGAAAGCGATCAGCGTCGTCGGCTCCCGCAACCCCACCCATTACGGAGTACTGGTGACAAAAAAGCTGTGCGCGGAACTGGCTGCGGGCGGAGTGACGATTGTGTCTGGTTTGGCAAAGGGGATCGACACAACTGCCCATGAAGCCGCCCTGCACGCCGGCGGGCGCACGATCGCCGTGTTGGCGGGCGGCATTTTGCGGGTCTATCCGCCGCAAAACCGAAGCCTTGCAAACCGCATCAGCCGGCAGGGTCTATTGATCTCCGAATTTCATCCCCTGACCGACGCTCACCCCGGCATGTTCCCGGTTCGAAACCGTATCATTTCAGGAATTTCCCGGGGAGTGCTTGTTGTGGAAGCGGCACGCAAAAGCGGCTCCCTGATCACGGCTGACCTTGCCCTCGAACAAAACCGCGATGTGTTTGCCGTACCCGGACCGATCACATCTCCGCTCAGCCAGGGAACCAACGAGCTGATTCGTCAGGGCGCCACAATGGTCACCCGTGTCGACGACATTTGGGAGGAATATCCGGAGTGGCGAACAAATCCTGACGGTCATGCGTCATTCCAACAAACTCACCTGACCGACTGTGAAAAACGGCTGCTGGAGATCATCGGTTACGGGAGTGTGCATATGGACCAACTGCTGCGAATCAGTCAATTGCCGCGCGGGGAACTCCACCGGGTCCTCCTTGAGATGGAACTGAAGGGGCTTGTCAAACAGATGCCGGGACAGATGTATATGAGATGGGATGTTTGACAATAAACATGCAGGCGGTTTAGTATAAGAAACATGACAAAAGACGGAAAAAGTTACATATACTTATTTTCACACCATACACTATCTTTCAAGCCATATACGTATTTCCAGCCGCTTCTTTCTCTCCGTCCGCATCGCGCCGCGGTCATGCGGCGGACGGGCGAGCAGGACGCACAGCCGCTGCCGGCGGGCCAGTCACACTGCGAAAGGAGGAGACCGAAATGGCCGACTATCTTGTGATTGTGGAGTCTCCCGCAAAAGCCAAAACCATCGGGAAATATCTCGGTAAAAAATATATTGTGAAAGCTTCGATGGGACATGTGCGCGATTTGCCGAAAAGCCAGTTGGGAGTCGACATTAAAGACCGTTTTTCGCCCAAATATATCACGATTCGTGGCAAGGGCGATATTTTGAAGGAGTTGCGTGAACAAAGCAAAAAAGTGAAAGCCGTCTACCTGGCGGCCGACCCCGACCGGGAGGGGGAAGCGATCGCCTGGCATCTGGCCAACATTTTGGAGATTGATCCGTCCCAGGCGTGCCGTGTCGTTTTTAACGAGATTACAAAGGATGCGATCAGGGAATCCTTCCAGCATCCGCGAAAAATCAACATGGATCTGGTCAACGCCCAGCAGGCGAGGCGAATTCTCGACCGGCTTGTCGGGTATCAGATCTCTCCCCTTTTGTGGAAAAAGGTGAAAAAGGGGCTGTCCGCCGGACGGGTGCAATCGGTTGCGGTTCGTCTGATCGTGGACCGGGAAAATGAGATCCGCAATTTTAAACCGGAAGAGTACTGGACTGTGACGGCTGTTTTTCAGCAAGAAAAGCAGAAGTTTGAAGCGAAGTTCCACGGCTACCGCAAGGGAAAGCAGCTCGAAAAGGCGGAGCTTCGCAACGAGCAGGAAGTGAAGCGGCTGTTGGAGCACCTGCGCGGCGCCGAGTATGAAATCGTTGAAGTCAAGAAAAGCGAGCGGAAACGGAATCCCGCGCCGCCGTTTATCACCAGCACGCTGCAGCAGGAAGCGGCCAGGAAACTGAATTTCCGCGCGGGGAAAACGATGTCCATCGCCCAGCAATTGTATGAAGGGATTGATGTCGGAGCGGAAGGAACGGTCGGTCTGATCACTTATATGCGAACCGACTCAACCCGCGTATCGCCCACGGCGCAGGCGGAAGCGAAAGAATTCATCCTGCGGGAATACGGCGACAGCTATTACCCGGCCAGCGTACGCCAGTATACGGCAAAAGAAGGGGCGCAGGACGCCCACGAAGCGATTCGCCCCACCTCGGTCAACCTGCATCCGGATAAGCTGAAAGACTGGTTGACCCGCGACCAGCTTCGCCTGTACCGGCTGATCTGGGAGCGCTTCGTCGCCTCGCAGATGGCTCCGGCTGTCCTTGACACGATGACCGTCGACATTCAGGCGGGCGACGCGGTGTTCCGGGCGACCGGCTCGAAGGTGAAGTTCCCCGGGTTCATGACCTTATACATTGAAGGGAACGATGAGGGGAAAGAGGAGGACGACAAGTTCCTCCCGCCGCTTGAGGAAGGGCAAAAACTGCGGGAGCCGAAGCTCGACCCGAAGCAGCATTTCACCCAGCCGCCGCCGCGCTACACGGAGGCTCGCCTGGTCAAAACGATGGAAGAACTGGGGATCGGGCGCCCCAGCACCTATGCTCCCACGTTGGAGACCATCCAAAAAAGGGGGTACGTGCTGCTGGAAGACAAGCGGTTTGTGCCGACGGAACTCGGCGAAATCGTCGTAGCGATGATGAAAGAATTCTTCCCCCAAATCATCGATGTGGAGTTTACAGCCCACCTGGAAGAGAGCTTGGATGGTGTCGAAGAGGGGCAGGTCGACTGGGTGAAGATGCTGGATGATTTTTACAGGGATTTTGAGAAAGACCTGAAAGTGGCCGAGGAGGAGATGAAGCATGTCGCCCTGCAGGACGAAGTGTCCGATGTCGCATGCGAAAAATGCGGCCGCATGATGGTTTACAAGCATGGGCGGTTCGGGAAATTTCTCGCTTGTCCGGGATTCCCGGAATGCCGGAACGCCAAGCCGATCTTGAAGGAAGTCGGGGTCGCCTGTCCGAAATGCAAGGACGGCCGGCTGGTGGAACGCCACGGCAAAAGGCGCCGCGTGTTTTACGGATGCAACAATTACCCGAAATGCGATTTTATCTTATGGGACCGCCCGGTCGGGAAAGCCTGCCCGGAATGCGGAATGCCGCTTGTCAGCAAGCGGGCCGGCAAGGGGGAAGGAAAGGAAACGTGGGTCTGCTCCAACCCGGAATGCGCCCATCAGGAAACGCCTTCTCCCGCGGTTAAAAGGGAAGCGGGCGAAGCTTGACCTGGCGGATGCTTCACCTGGAGGTACGGGAGGATTGGATTTGCATGGCAGACTCTGTCACAGTGGTCGGAGCGGGTTTGGCGGGTTCGGAAGCGGCCTGGCAGATCGCGCGACAAGGCGTGAAGGTGCGCTTGTTTGAGATGCGCCCAAAAGTCAGGACCGCCGCTCATATCTCCGGAAATTTTGCGGAACTGGTTTGTTCGAATTCCCTGCGGGGAGCCAGTCTTGCCAATGCGGTCGGCCTGTTAAAGGAAGAGATGAGAAGACTGGATTCGGTCATTTTGGCGGCTGCGGACAAGACGGCGGTTCCGGCGGGGGGAGCGCTGGCCGTCGACCGGGAATCGTTTTCCCGCGAGGTTACCGAGCGGTTGACCAGCCATCCTTTGATTGAGGTGGTGCGGGAAGAGATTCCGGAAGTGCCGGAAGACGGAATTGTGGTGGTGGCGACGGGGCCGTTGACTTCACTGCCGCTGTCCCGGTCCATCGGGCGGTTGACCGGGGAAGATTATCTGTATTTTTATGACGCGGCGGCACCGATTGTGCATAAAGACTCGATCGATTTTGAGAAAGTTTACCTCGCCTCCCGGTATGACAAAGGGGAAGCGGCTTACATCAATTGCCCGATGACGGAGGAAGAATTCGACCGCTTTTATGAAGCGTTGATCGGGGCGGAGACGGCTCCGCTGAAAGAGTTTGAAAGAGAGATCTATTTCGAAGGGTGCATGCCGATCGAGGTCATGGCCAGACGCGGGCGGCAGACGATGCTGTTCGGCCCGCTGAAACCGGTCGGGCTGCCTGACCCGAGGACCGGAAAAATTCCGTTTGCTGTTGTGCAATTGCGCCAGGATAACGCGGCCGCCACGTTATACAACATTGTCGGTTTTCAAACCCACCTGAAATGGGGAGAGCAGACCCGCGTGTTTCGGATGATACCGGGCCTTGAAAACGCCGAATTTGCAAGATTTGGCGTGATGCACCGCAACACGTATATCAACTCGCCGAAAGTTTTGCGGCAAACGTATCAATTCAAGAAGCGGGACACGCTGTTTTTCGCCGGCCAGATCACCGGAGTGGAAGGCTACGTGGAATCGGCCGCCTCCGGTTTGATTGCGGGCATCAACGCCGGCCGGCTGGCGCAGGGGCTGCAGCCGCTGGTGTTTCCGCGGGAAACGGCGATCGGATCGCTTGCCTATTATATCACGCACGCCGCACCGGACAATTTTCAGCCGATGAACGCGACATTCGGACTGCTGCCGCCGCTTGCCGGGAACATTCGGGACAAGCGTTTGAAAAACGAAAGGATCTCCGAGCGGGCGCTGGCCGTTCTGTCCGGTTTCATCGCCGGGATGTCCGGCAGGTGAAGTGGGGAGCGACCCCGGAGCGGCGATGGAAAGCCGCATCCTGAAAGTGACGGGAAGCAATGCCCTTTCTTGCCCCGCTTTGCCGGCTGTGCTACGATTGGGATATGGACGGGGAAAGCGGTTTGGAAGGTGAGTTTGTGAACAACCAACAAGCGGTCGATCTTTTTCTCGAATATCTGCGCGTCGAAAAGAACGCTTCGCCGCATACGATCGATTCGTACCAAAGCGATCTCGAACAATTTTGCGGTTTTTTGGCGGAAGAAGGGATTGAAACGTTCGGAGACGTGACGCATGTCACGATTCGGACGTTTTTGTCGCGTTTGTATAGGGCGAAAGCGGCCCGCAAAACTTTGGCGCGAAAGGTGTCCTGCCTGCGGTCTTTGTACGAGTTCCTCGTGCGGGAAGAAATTGTCGAAACCAATCCGGCA
The DNA here is from genome assembly GCF_058273125.1 of Effusibacillus sp. SKA8. Lineage (NCBI taxonomy): Bacteria > Bacillati > Bacillota > Bacilli > Caryophanales > Alicyclobacillaceae > Effusibacillus > Effusibacillus sp. SKA8. Next base: position 174,675 of record NZ_JBZCSF010000001.1, read on the forward strand.
AAGTCCGTTTCCACACCGAAGCTGGAAAAGCGGGCGCCGAAATTTCTTTACATTGAAGAAGCGAAAAAGCTGGTGGAAGCGCCGCCGCTTGACGGTCCGCTCGGAATGCGGGACCGGGCGATTCTGGAGACGTTGTATGCGACCGGCATTCGCGTCAGTGAATGTGTGGGAATGACGCTCCAGGATGTCGATTTGGAAATGGGAATGGCACGTGTGTTCGGAAAGGGAGCGAAGGAGCGGATCGTTCTTCTCGGCCGGAAGGCGTGCGAAGCAATTCGGTTGTACCTCGAGCGAGGCAGGCCGCTGTTGCTGCAGCCAAAGGGAACGAGTCCCGGGCAGGAAACCCTTTTTTTGAATTACCGGGGCGAACCCTTATCGGTCAGATCGGTCAGACGAATCGTGGACAAATACATCAAACAGGTGGCCGGGCAACTCTCCGTATCCCCGCACAATTTGCGGCACACCTTTGCCACGCACATGCTGGATGAGGGAGCCGATCTGCGCGTCGTGCAGGAATTGCTGGGGCATGTGAGCCTGTCTAGCACACAAATTTATACGCACACGACTAAAGAGAAACTGTTGCGCGTATATATGAATGCACACCCAAGAGCATAGAGTGTCCCATCAAAGTGAAGCGGGCCGGTTGAAGAAGCGGGTGTGAGACAAGGAGGAGCCAGTATGAACAACGGTTTTCATGGGACGACGATATTCGCCGTCCGGCACAACGGAAAATCGGCCATGGCCGGGGACGGACAAGTTACGTTTGGCAACAGCATGGTCATGAAAAACAAAGCGAAGAAAGTCCGCCGGCTGTACCGGGGAGAAGTGGTGGCCGGTTTTGCCGGTTCGGTTGCGGACGCATTCACGCTTTACGAAAAATTTGAAGCGAAGCTCGAGGAATATCATGGCAATCTGCAGCGGGCGGCCGTTGAACTGGCGAAGGAATGGCGTTCCGACAAAATCCTTCACAAATTGGAAGCGATGCTGGTCGTCATGAACAAAGATCATCTGCTTTTGATCTCGGGCAACGGGGAAGTGATCGAACCGGACGACGGCATTTTGGCGATTGGATCGGGCGGGTCGTTCGCGTTGGCGGCCGGCCGCGCCCTGGTGCGGCATTCCGCTTTGTCGGCGAGGGAAATCGCGAACGAAGCGTTGAAAATCGCGGCGGAGATCTGCGTGTATACCAACTCCAACATCATCGTGGAAGAGATCGAGTAAAGGGGGCGGCGGAATGAAGGGGAATCTGACTCCGAAACAGATCGTGGCTGAATTGGACAAATATATCGTCGGTCAAAAGCAGGCGAAAAAAATGGTGGCAGTCGCACTGCGGAACCGGTACCGTCGCAGTCTTCTGCCGGAAGAGCTGCGTGACGAAGTGACGCCGAAAAACATTTTGCTGATCGGTCCCACCGGTGTCGGGAAGACTGAGATCGCCAGGCGGCTCGCCAAATTGGTGGGGGCTCCGTTTGTGAAAGTGGAGGCCACCAAGTTTACCGAAGTCGGGTATGTGGGGCGCGATGTGGAAGCGATGGTGCGGGATCTGGTGGAGACGGCGATCCGCATGGTGAAAGAGGAAAAAATGGCTCACGTCGAAGACCGCGCCCGTCAGTTGGCGGAAGAACGGCTGGTGCACATACTGGTGCCCGATCCGGCCAGGGAAAAACAGTTTAAAAATCCCTTTGAACTGCTGTTTCAGGGTTCTGCCCAACAGCAGCAGGAACCGTCGGCCGAACCGGAATATATCCGGATGCGCCGCAAGGACATCCGGGCTGCGCTTGCACGCGGAGATCTGGAAGAGACGATCGTCGAGATCGACGTGGAGGATTCCGCGCCGATCATGTTTGATCTGTTCGGCGGCGGAGGCAACAACGAGATTGGCATGAACATGCAGGAGATGCTCGGAAATCTTATGCCCAAGCGCCGGAAAAAGCGTAAGCTTCCCATCAAGGATGCCAGAAAGATTTTGATTCAGGAAGAGGCGCAAAAGCTGATCGACATGGACGAGGTCACGCAAGAAGCGGTGAGCCGCGCCGAGCAATCCGGGATTATTTTTATCGATGAGATCGACAAGATTGCCGGAAAAGACCACCGTGGACCCGATGTGTCCCGGGAAGGCGTGCAGCGGGACATTCTGCCGATTGTGGAAGGTTCGACGGTAATGACCAAATACGGTCCGGTCAAAACGGATCACATTTTGTTTATCGGGGCGGGGGCGTTCCATATCTCGAAACCGTCCGATCTGATCCCGGAATTGCAGGGGCGGTTTCCGATTCGGGTCGAACTGCAAAGCTTGACGGCGGAGGATTTTCGCCAGATTCTGACGGAGCCCCAGAACGCGTTGACCAAACAGTACACCGCCTTGCTGAAAACGGAAGGGATTGAGGTTGAGTTCACGAATGAGGCGATCCAAAAAATCGCCGAACTTGCCACCGTCGTCAACCAGCAAACGGAAAACATCGGCGCCCGCCGTCTGCACACTTTGTTGGAAAAACTTTTGGAAGACCTGTCCTTCGAAGCCGCCGACATCGGTCCGCAAAAAATTGTGATCACCCCGGCTTATGTGGAAGAAAAATTGGCGGATATCGTAAAAAACCGCGACATGAGCCAGTATATTTTGTAAAATATGTAAAGCTTGGCAACAGACACCCTGATGTTGTTTGAAGGGTGTTTTTTTATTTTTGTTTTTCGAAGATTGGGCAGGAATTATGACGATAGACCTATATTAAAATAACAATAAACAAATTATAGTTGTATTTGTATAGTGGTGTTTGGCGGTTCAATCATTTATGTTTTTATCGATTGTTGGCGAAGCTTGCAGGATTCTGCTTGATCCTGACGAAGTAGAAATATTAAGGACAAAATCCTCGTTGGAGGGAGATTTCGGTGAGTTTTTTTGATACGAAATCGATGCAGATTTACGAGCGGGCGCTAGATGCGGCAAGTCTGCGGCAAAAAGTGTTGGCCAATAATATCGCCAATCTGGATACCCCGAATTTCAAACGCAGTGACATTTCCTTTGAGTCCGCTTTGCAAGCGTACCTCAACGACAATTCCGGTTCCATTCCCGGGACGACGACACATCCGCGTCATATTCCGATCGGGACGCAACCCTTTAACCGGATTCAGCCGCAAATTATCGTCGAGGAATCGACAGCCGTCAACAACAACGGGAACAACGTCGACATCGATTCCGAAATGACCCAGCTTGCGGTCAATCAACTCAAATACAACGCATTGGTTCAACAATTAAACGGACACATCGCCAAACTTCGCGCGGCGATTCAAGGAGGCCGTTAAACATGGGGTTGTTTGACGGGATTAACATAAGCGCTACGGGGCTTACCGCTCAACGGCTAAGGATGGATGTGATCGCCAACAACATCGCCAACGCGCAGTCCACCCGTTCGCAGGTGCAGGATCCGGATCGTCCGGGGGTCTATCTCCCCTATCAGCGGCAGCGGGTGATTTTTAAGCCGATTCAACGGGAAGGAACGTTTGCTTCCGTGTTTCGGCAGCAACTGGAGGCGCCCGGGGAAGGGGTGCAGGTTTCCGCAGTTGAAAAAGACGAGGAAACGCCGTTCAAACTGGTCTACGATCCCAAACACCCTGATGCGATTAAGGATCCGGCGGACCCGATGTACGGCTATGTGAGAATGCCGAATGTGGACATTACGACGGAAATGGTGGATATGATATCCGCATCGCGAGCGTACGAAGCCAACGTAACAGCCGTCAACGCCGCGAAAGGAATCGCGTTGAAGGCGCTTGAGATCGGAAAATAGGAGGATAAACGATGATTGATCGCGTATCGAATCTGTCGCCCGTTTCCGCTTCCGAAACGGTGTCTCCGAAAGCGCCGTCTGCCGGCCCCTCCTTTTCTGCGATGCTGGAAGAGGCGCTGAACAAGGTGGCCGACATGGAAATTGAGTCGGCAAAAATGGGCCAGCAATTGGCGGCGGGGGCCGGGGCGGATCTCCATACGGTGATGATTGCCGGCGAAAAAGCGTCGCTTGCCATTCAGTTAACGGTACAGGTGCGGAACAAAGCGATTGAGGCATACCAGGAAATTATGCGGATGCAAATGTGATCGTGGCAGCGGACGTGCCTAAACAGCGGGTTATGAGGTGACAGTGTGAACCAACGGATTCGTGAAATTGTGGAACGCATATCTGGATTCTGGAAACAGTTGCAGCCTCACCAGCGGCGGAATCTTTTGATTGCTGGCGGCGTATTTATCGTCACCGTTGCGCTTCTCAGTTGGTTCGCGTTTCGCCCTAACTATGTAGCGGTTTATTCGAATCTTGAAGCGGGCGCGGCGGGTGAAATCGTCGCTAAGTTAGACGAGATGAAGATACCGAACAAAATCCAGGGAACAACCGTGTTGGTGCCGGAAGAATACGCCGACAGAGCTCGTGTGCAACTGGCGATGAACAACCTCCCGAAGTCGGGCAACATTGATTTCGGGATCTTTAATGATAGAAGCATCGGTGGCATGACGGAAAAGGAATTCGATGTCAAATACCTGACCGCCTTGCAGGGAAGCATCGCCAACACGATCCGTTCAATTAAGGGAATAGAGGATGCAAGGGTGCATATTGTCATGCCGGAACAGAGATTGTTCGTTCGGGATAACCTGCAGGACGCCAAGGCATCCGTGTTTGTAAAAATGGCTCCGGGCGCCAAGCTGGAACAAGAGCAGGTAATTGGCATCCAACGGCTGGTCGCCGGTTCGGTCAAGGGTTTGAAGCCGGAAAACATTGCGATTGTTGACCAAAACGGCATGCAGCTTTTGGATGACGGCCAGGTTGCCGGAAGCAAAGGGCTTGGGCCGGCAGCGGCGAAAGAACTTGAGGTCCGCAAGCTGATTCAGCAGGACTACGAGAAAAAGATCCGCGGCGCTCTCGAGAAAATGTACGGATACGGCAATGTGGAAGTGATCGTAAACCCGGAGGTTTCCTTTGATCAGGTGCAGCGGACGGATGAACAGTATTCGCCACCGATTCAGGGCAGCGACCAGGGAATGGTCCGTTCCGAACAAAAGACGAGCGAAACGTTCGAGAACGCGGCGTCAATCGGTGGTGTGGCGGGAAATGGCACAAACAATGTGAACGCCCAGACCAAAACCGCCTCCGGTACGACCAGCAACGGCGAAAAACGTTCCCAGACCACCAATTACGAACTCAATAAAGCGATCATCCAGACGGTCGGGCAGGCTTTCAAAATCAACAAAGTATCGGTTTCCGTTCTGGTCAACGGGCAAGTCAGCGCTCAACAGAAACAGGATATTCAAAATCTGGTCGCAACGGCGATCGGTTACAAAAATGACGGACAAAACAACGCTGATATAACGGTTATGGGAAGCACATTCCAAACGCCGCCCAACCCCTTTGAAAAAGCCGCGTGGTATGAAAATCCCTGGGTTATCGGAGGGATTGCGGCGGGGCTCCTGCTGCTCGGCGGCGGAGCGTATGCAATCGCACGCAGACGCAAAGGCGAAGAAGAACAGGAAGAAGAGATCAAACCGGTTCCGGTTGTCACCCTGACGCCGATTCCGGAAGAAACATCCCAGAGCCAGATCAAAAAACAGCTTGAGAAGATGATCAACCAGAAACCGGAAGAGTTTGCAAATTTGCTGCGAACCTGGCTTGCAGAAGATTAGGAGTGACCTGACGTGGCGCGTACGCATCAGAAGTTGTCCGGTCGCCAGAAAGCGGCTGTTTTGCTCATCGCGTTGGGGCCGGAAATTTCGGCGAAGGTTTTCAAACACCTGCGCGATGACGAGATTGAACAGTTAACGCTTGAGATCGCCAACGTCCGAAAAATCGATTATGCGCAAAGAGAAGAAGTGCTGGAGGAATTTCACCAGATCTGTGTGGCGCAGGAATACATTTCCACCGGCGGTATCGAATACGCCAAGGAAGTGTTGGAAAAGGCGTTGGGAAGCCAAAAGGCGATCGATATTATCAACCGGCTGACCGCCTCTTTGCAGGTAAGGCCGTTTGAGTTCGCACGCAAGGCCGACCCCAACCAGATCCTCAACTTTATTCAGAACGAGCATCCGCAGACCATTGCCCTTGTTTTGTCCTATCTGGAGCCGGCTCAGGCGGGGATGATTCTGTCCTCCTTGCCCCAGGAGTCACGGGCTGACATAGCCCGCCGCATCGCGTTGATGGACAGAACGTCGCCGGAAGTTGTCAGCGAAGTGGAGCGGGTCCTCGAGTCGAAACTTTCGCAGATGACCGTCCATGATTTCTCGGCGGGCGGCGGCATTGACGCGATTGTCCAGGTGTTGAACGGCGTCGACCGCTCCACCGAGAAGACGATCCTGGAAGCCTTGGAACTGCAGGATCCGGAGTTGGCCGACGAAATCAAGAAACGGATGTTTGTGTTCGAAGATATTGTTCTGCTCGACAACCGTTCGATTCAGAGAGTCATCCGCGACGTGGAAACTTCCGATTTGCAGTTGGCGCTCAAGGTGGCCAGCGAAGAAGTGCAGGAGCTCATTTTCAGAAACATGTCGAAACGAATGGCCGAGACCTTCAAGCAGGATATGGAATATATGGGACCCGTCCGGCTGCGTGACGTGGAGGAAGCGCAACAGCGGATCGTCGGCGTGATCAGAAGGTTGGAAGAAAGCGGAGAAATCGTGATCGCACGTGGAGGAGGCGACGACATCGTTGTCTAAGATCATAAAGTCCCCTTTTGCGACGGTTGCCGGGCGACGAACCTTACACACGGTGCCGGTTGTAACGTATGCGGCTCCGCTCCAAGGTGCCGGCAATCCGGGTGGTGATGCAAACGGCGAGCAGCAAAACGCGGCAGTCCCTCCCGGCGAAATCCTTGAACGAGCCAGGGAAGAAGCGGAGCGGATGTTGGCGGAAGCCCGTCGGGAAGCGGAAGCTTTGCTGGAAGATGCGGCAAGGCAGGCGGCTGCGATGGTTGCGGAGGCGGAAGGGCGGGTTGCACAAGTGACGGAAGAGGCCCGCCATCACGGTTACCGAATCGGCTTTGAAGAGGGGGAAGCGGCAGGTCGGGATCTGTACCGGCAAATGATTGATCAGGCTCTTGCGACGATTCGCCAACTCGAGGTGGAGAGAAAAACCTATCTCCTGCAGTCCGAACAGCAGCTGCTCGAACTCTCCTGCGCGATTGCGCGGCGGATTATCGGTCAGGAACTGGCAGTCGATTCCGCTTGGATTGCAAATACCGTCAAAAACGCACTGGCTGAATTGGTGGACCGATCGCGGGTCGAAATCTATGCCAATCCAGAAGACGTTCCGGCACTGCTGAATTTGAAAGACGAATTGGCTGCCCAATATGCGGTAAAACTCGAACTTCAATTTGTGGCGGACTCCACCATCGAAAAAGGCGGCTGTGTCCTGCGGACTCCGCAAGGAGCGGTCGACGCCCGGATCGAGACGCAGTTGAACGAGGTGAAACAGGCGTTGTTGGAAACGGCGGCAACCCTGCTGCAATGAGACCCTTTCCATTGGATACCTATCTGGATGTCGTCCATCGGACCGGCCGGTTTGTCCATCTCGGCCGGGTGACGCAGGTCATCGGGTTGACCCTCGAATCCCATGGACCGGCTGCAAAAGTCGGGGATATCTGCTGGATTTATCCCGTCAACCGCAAATCGCCCTGCATGGCGGAAGTGGTCGGGTTTCGCGAAGACAGGGTTCTTTTAATGCCCCTTGACGACGTTGGGGCGATCGCGCCCGGCAGTGAAGTGCGCGGCACCGGGAAAGCCCTGCAGGTTTCTGTCGGCAAACCGCTGCTCGGCAGAATTCTCAACGGCGTGGGACAACCGCTGGACGATTTGGGCCCCCTGCCGCCGATGGAAGAAAAGCCAACCGACAACCAGCCGCCCAATCCCTTGGTTCGTCCCACGATCCGTTCGCCGTTAAGCGTCGGCGTCAAATGCATCGACAGCCTGCTCAGCGTTGGCAGGGGACAGCGGATCGGCGTTTTTGCGGGAAGCGGAGTCGGAAAAAGCACCCTGCTCGGCATGATCGCCCGCAACACGTCGGCGGACGTGAACGTTATCGCCTTGATCGGCGAGCGCGGCAGGGAAGTCCGCGAATTTATCGAAAAGGATCTTGGAGAGGCGGGATTGGCGCGGTCGGTTCTCGTGGTCGCCACTTCCGATCAGCCGGCTCTGGTTCGCATCAAAGGGGCGTTTGTCGCCACGACGATCGCCGAATATTTTCGCGACCAAGGGTTGCATGTCAACTTGATGATGGATTCGGTGACCCGTTTTGCGATGGCGCAAAGGGAAGTGGGCTTGGCGGTCGGTGAACCGCCGGCGACAAAGGGATACACCCCGTCCGTGTTTGCGGTGCTGCCAAAACTTCTGGAGCGTGCCGGAACGGGACCTGTGGGAACGATTACCGGTTTTTACACGGTACTCGTTGACGGAGACGATTTGAACGATCCTATAGCGGATGCCGTTCGCGGCATTCTGGACGGACATATCGTGTTGTCCCGCCAATTGGCCAACAAAGGCCATTTTCCCGCGATTGACGTATTGGCCAGCGTCAGCCGGGTGATGAACGACTTGGCAGCGCCTGACCATTTGAAAGCGGCCGCCGTTTTTAAGAAATTGACGGCGGCATACAGGGAAGCGGAGGACCTGATCCACATCGGAGCCTATCAGGCGGGCTCCAACCGTGTGATCGATCTGGCGATCCAATACCACGATCTGATGAACCGGTTTGTCATGCAGGCGGTTCACGAAAAATCGGATTATGAATCCACCGTTTCCGAATTGGTACAGGTGTTTGGAGGAATTGAGGTATGAGCCTTCCCTTGCGTTCGATAAAAAAGATTTGTTCCATTAAGGAAACCTTGGCGAAACAGGCGGAATGGTCGTTTGTCGACGCGGTGCAGAAACGGCAGGCTGCCGAGTCGACTTTGCTCCACATGCAAAGGGAGTTTGAACTGTCGCTAGCGGATCTCCAGCACAGGCAGTCGTCCGGTTTGTCCGTGGCGGAGCTGCGCAGTTGGACGGAGTGGCATGAAAACCAACGGCAGCGGATTCAAGAGCAACTAACCGCTTGTCACCAATTGTCGAAAGCGGTGACGGCTTGTCAAGAAGCATTGGTGAAGCGCCAACAGGACGAGGAAACCTGGAAACGCCTGCAGCAGAAACGGTTGGAGATCCTCAACCGGGAAATGTCGAAACGGGAACAAGCGGAACTGGACGAGTTGGGATTGCGGAACAGGCGGCACAAAAGCTGAAGCTGCGGTTGCCTACCGATCCCGACTCCGGGAAGGAGCGGGTGAAGATGGAAGAAAGAACATACGGCAGAATGGAGTGGTTGTTTTATATCATTATCCTTCCACTTCTGTTCACCAGTTTGATTGTGGGGCTTGTCCTGCAATTCATGGGTTACGACGTATCCGGCAAACTGCTGTCCATCGCACGCCACACCCCGGGTCTCAGTTCGATCGTGCCGCCCGACGAGGCAACCAAGCAAGAACGCTCGGAGATCAGCAGACTGCAGGCGCAATTGGACGAGGTGACGAAAGCCCTGGGAACAACCCGGGAAAAGAATGAAACGCTGCAACAGGATCTGGATGCCAAAGACAGCGAACTCATGAAACTGCTGCAGAAAATGGACGCCGAAAAAAAGCAGGCGGAAGACCGCCAGGCAGCCGTCGAACTGCTGAAAACCAAGGCGAAAATTTACAGCGAAATGTCGCCGAAAAACGCGGCCGCCATCATTTCCAAACTCCCTTCGCAAGAAGCGAGGGAAGTTCTTGGCGCGATGAAGTCGGACATCAAGGCGAACATCCTTGAGAAAATGGATCCGAAAATCGTGGCTGCGCTGGAATCCGGCGGGGGTACGCCAAACGGGGAGGCGAGTCCGTTTTCAACCGAGAAAGCGAAGGTGTACGGTTCGATGTCTCCCGCGAAAGCGGCCGCCATCCTGGCGCAGATTCCGGTTGGGGAAGCAAGGGCGATCTTGGCGGGGATGAACGCGGAAACGCGGGCCTCGATCCTTGAAAAAATGGACCCTAAAATTGCGGCGCAGTTGGAATCCGATCAGGTAAAAGATCAGACGAAAGCGGTCGCCGATGCGTCGAAGCCGGGTCAACCGCAGCAGCCGCAAAAGCCGCAGACGTTGTACAGCCAAATGGCGCCGGACAAAGCGGCCGCAATCCTCGCGGAGCTGCCGTTTAGCGAGGCTAAAATCCATCTGGACGCGATGAGCCTGGACCAGAAAGCGCAGATTTTGGCGAAAATGGACCCGAAACTGGCGGCGCGTTTCGAAACGATGGAGGATTATACCGGTCGGATGTCGGATAGTTATTGGAGAGACAAAGCAACATTTTACGCAAGCATGGAGGCGGATAAGGCGGCCAAGATCATCAAGGAACTTCCGCTTGCGCAGGCAAGAGCGATTATTCAGAGGATGGATTCGTGGAGCCGGATCGATATTATGAAAGAACTGGATCCGCAGACTGCGGCGAAATTGCTTGAGCGCTAATTGATCCAATTTGCGGCTTTGCACCATAGGCACATACCACGCTTTGACTTGGAAAGGAGGTGAGAAGGATGAACATGACGGGAAATTTGCTTTTGCAGGTGACGGGAGGCCAGACACAAACTGCAAGTTCCGCTCAGTCCCCGAATGCGCCGGCTGTGCCGGGAGCGTTTCAGACTTTGTTGGCGAAGCAATTCACGCAAACGCAAAATGCGGACGGCGATTGGAGCGAGTTGTTGCGTCTGCTTTCCGGCTTGAACGCGGAGCAGTTGGCGGAATTGCTGGCTTTTCTGGGGTTTTCACCCAATCAAACCGGCGTCCAGGCGAATTCGTTGGACATCCCGGATTCCGCAGCGCTTGTTCCGGATTCTGCCGTTCAAACCGTAGGGGCGACGACAGGACAAGCAGGGATGGCTGGACTGCCGGTGGCGGTGGGGACTTATGTCCTCCAAAATAATAAAAGCGCCAAGGTGTCCGAAAGCGCGGAACAAGCGGGAACCGCTCTCGTTTCTTTGTTGAAGCGAGCGGACGTTTCGTTGGCTGACGCCTTGAAGAGCATCAAAGATTCGATGGGCAAAGAAGGACTGAGCCTCAAAGAGGCGCTCGAGAATTTGATTCAATCGGTTCAACGTTCGATCGCATCCAAGGAGGCGCCGCAGCTTCCCGCATGGTCCGGGGGGCAACTCCTTGCTTCCGTTGTGAAGACGGAACGACGGGTGGAGGATCTGCTGGCGCGGCAAGCGACGCAGATTCGTCCGGAACTGCAAAATTTGCAGGTTGCAGCCGCTCAACCGGACAAGCAGGGTCAGTCAAACTCCGGGAAGGAGTTGGCAGCGGAAACGGCTGCATGGCAATTCAAGACCGCTGCCGCACCGTTGCCGACAAGTGTTGCCGAAAACTTGGCATCCGCCCGGACGGCAAACGAGCAGATGCCATCTGTTCAAATCGGTCTTTTGAACCCGGCATCCGCATCACAGGCTGGTCATTCGGTTGATTTCGACCTGCCCGCCCGCCCTGCGCACGCGAGCGTTTCGGTGGAACAGTTTAAAGCCGATTTTCCCTCGATCGTGGTCAAGCAGGCCACGTTGATCGAACGCGGCGGCACGAATGAAATGCGAATCACGTTGCTGCCCGAAGGGCTCGGTGAAGTGCATGTGCGGATCGTAGGCGAAAACGGCCGGCTTGCATTGCAACTGGCTGCAGACACGCAATATGCCCGGCATCTGCTGGACGCAGGACTCGGTGCGTTGAAGCAGCAGCTTGAATCGCAAGGACTGCAAGTCAACCGGGTGGAAGTGGTTTCGTCCGCTTCGCCCAATTCCTTAAGCGGCGGCCAGGGAATGTTTGACGGTCAAAAACAGCAGCCGCAGCGGGACGGGCAAGCGCAAACCTCGCGTAAAGCCCGGTATGCCGATGCGGTATTCAAGCTGGATGAACCTGTTCCGTATCAAACCGGGGGCGCGGGGATCGGAAACGGTCAAATTGATGTTGTGGCGTAGGAGGTGATCGCGATGAGCGTAAATGCGGCAAGCGGCATTGGCAGCGGCGCTGCGACCGTACAGAGCACAGGGCCGAAGCAACTGGGAAAAGACGATTTTCTCAAATTGCTGTTGAAACAGTTGCAGTATCAAGATCCGCTGGCTCCGATGCAAGACCAGCAGTTCATTGCGCAGATGGCCCAGTTCAGCGCCTTGGAGCAGATGGCCAATGTGGCGACAAATCTGGACAAACTGCAAAAAGTGTACAGGCTCGGCGTGGTAACCGATCTGTTAGGCGCTACGGTGACCTATAGGGATGCAAAAGGAAACGAAGTTCAGGGCACGGTTGTCGGGTCCGAAATGAAAGATGGAGTGATGCAGGTAAAAGTCGATTCCGCACTGGTCGCGCTCGAGGATATAGTGAAAGTCACAAAGTAAAAAGCGAGGTGGCGGGATGAACCGAGAGTGGTTGTTGGGGATTCGCGGTCCGCTGCCGGTGGCGGGGACACCTGGGAAAGCGGCCACACGACAGCCCGCGGTGAAGCCTGGGGAGTTTCGGGCACAACTTGAAAAACAGCTCAAGAAGACGAATGTGATTGTTTCCAATCACGCGAAACAGCGGCTGGAAAAACGGGACATCCGCCTGAACGACGCGGACCTGGGCCGGATTGGCGAGGCGATCGACCGGGTGGCAGCCAAAGGCGGACGGGAATCGCTGATCATGTATAAAGGCACCGCTTTTGTCGTCAATGTTCCCAACCGCACCATCATTACGGCGGTGGACCAGCGGTCCATGCGGGACAACGTGTTTACCAACATTGACAGTGCCATGATTTTATAGGACCGGCCCACTTGGTGGAGGTCCACGGGAACGCCGACCGACTGACGCGTTCCACACGACGAGGAGGCGAATGAAGAATGCTTCGTGCCATGTATTCCGGAATTTCCGGTTTGCGCAACTTTCAGACCAAGCTTGACGTAATCGGCAATAACATCGCGAACGTGAATACCTTCGGCTTCAAAGCAGGACGTGTAACTTTTAAAGACATCTTGAGCCAGACGGTGGGCGGTGCGGCTGCGCCCGGAGCACTTGGTGGGATCAATCCGAAACAAATCGGTTTGGGGACGGCTATCTCCTCAATTGACACGGTTCATACGCAAGGAAGCGCCCAGACTACGAATGTACCGACTGATTTAATGATCAACGGAGAAGGTTTTTTTGCTGTAACCGATGGTACAAATCCTTATTATACCCGTGCTGGAAACTTTCTTCTTGACGCAGGCACAGGTGGCCCCCCTGCGCAACGAGCGCTTGTAAATCCCAACGGAATGAAAGTTTTAGGTATATCCGGGAGTCCAATTACAATACCTGAAGACGCTCAGTCATATCAGATCGATGAAAAAGGTATAGTTACTTATATCCCCTCCGGCGGCGGCACCCCTGTAACCGCAGGACAAATTCAGGTTGTTAAGTTTGCGAACCCGGCGGGCTTAGAAAAAAGGGGACAAAATCTTTATGTACCTACTGCTAACTCCGGCGCTGCTCCGGCAGCAGCTAGCAACATCGCCGGAACCGGAGGGCGCGGCAACTTGATCGTCGGAGCGCTTGAAATGTCCAATGTGGATCTTTCGAACGAATTCACCGAAATGATCGTGGCGCAGCGCGGATTCCAGGCCAATACGCGGATTATCACGACATCCGACGAAGTCTTGCAGGAGCTTGTCAACTTGAAGCGATAAAGTAGAGAGCCCCGTTAAGTGACTTGGGACAAAAGTCACTTGCGACTTGGACTTTTGTCACTTGCGGGGCTCCCTTTTCCAAGGCGAGTCAAACCAACGAACGTTTTTCCGGGGCCGGTGTTCCGAAGGGGATCGTACCAGGGTTTAACCATTGCGGTTCAAAAGTTTACTAGGAAGTGAGGAGCGGCCCGGCTGCTTCCTTGCATACCCGAGGTGAGAGAAGATGATACGGTTGACGCGGTTCAGCGGCGCGGAACTAATGCTCAACGCGACGTTGATTGAAGTGGTGGAGGCGACGCCGGATACGGTGATTACCTTGGTCAACAACAAAAAAATCGTTGTCAAAGAACCGGTGGACGAGGTGGTGCGCATGATCACCGAATATTACAAGACCATCGGGTTGATTGGCTTGCAAGTCCGTCAGAATGCGGGGTGATCGTTTTGTTTCAGAATAAGCTGTTCAACTTTGCGCTGATCATCATCATATCCGTTGCGATGTTGGGAGTTGTGGCCCTTGTAGGCTTTCAATATCTCAAGTCTTCGGAAGCGAAACCCAAGGTTCCCTCCGCTCAGGAATTGGCTGCGGCACAGTATGTGGTGGACAAGATCACGACCAATCTCTCCGGTTCCAGCCTGATCCAGATCGGCATCACTTTACAGGCGGATTCGGCCAAGACCGTCGAAGAGTTGGGGCTTCGCAAAGTTCAGGTGAAAGATACGATCAACCAGATTCTCCACTCGACGACGCACATCGATATCCAAAATGACAAAGGGTATCAACAACTCAGTACACGGATCAAAGACGAAATCAACAAGTATTTGCAAAAAGGAAAAGTCACGAACGTCTACATCACGGATATTGTCGTACAGTAATAGCATGATAGAGGGAATACGTTGCAGGAACAAGGCGAGGAGGTGACTGTGAATGGCAGAAGTATTGTCGCAAAGTGAAATCGACGCTCTGCTGGCCGCTCTGTCATCCGGCGAACTGTCAGCGGAGGAGATCCGGAAGGAAGAGACGGAGCGCAAGATCCGCAATTACGATTTTAAGCGGGCCATGCGTTTTTCCAAGGATCAAATCCGCAGTTTGACCCGGATTTTTGAAAATTTTTCTCGCTTATTGACAACATACTTTTCTGCACAGTTACGCTCCTATGTCCAGATCCAGGTGGTTTCCGTGGAACAGTTGCCCTATGAGGAGTTTATCCGTTCGATACCGAGAGTTACGATTTTGAACGTCTTCGGCGTCAATCCTTTGGACGGAAAGTTTGTGATGGAAGTTAACCCGAATATTGCGTATGCGATGCTGGACCGGTTGTTGGGGGGACAAGGAATCGGGCAGGAAGAAGTGCGAACCCTGACAGAGATTGAAACCACGGTCATGACGCGAATGTTTGGGAGAGCGCTCGAATATTTTCGCGAGGCTTGGAAAGGAATTGCCGATCTGGATCCCGAATTGGAAATGTTGGAAGTCAATCCCCAGTTTATGCAACTGGTTTCGCCGAATGAAACGGTTGCGGTTGTTTCCCTGTCTTCCAAGATCGGCGAAACGACCGGGATGATTAACATATGCATGCCGCATGTGGTTTTGGAGCCGATCATGCCGAAATTGTCCGCCCATTATTGGATGAACATGAAAAAACCGCGCGACAATTCGGAAGACCTGAAAGCGCTCCGGCAATCGTTGAACAAAGCGCTGCTGCCGATCACGGCGGTGCTGGGGTCCTCCGAAATCAGCGTTGGCGAATTTCTGCAACTTGCGGTAGGGGACGTAATCAAGCTCGACAATGACATCAACCAGAAAATTGAGATCAGGGTCGGGGAGAACCGGAAATTTCTCGGACAACCCGGCATCAGCCGGGGCAAGATCGCGGTGCAAATAACTCAAGTTCTTGAGGAAGGGGTGATGGAAGGTGACAAGTAACGATTTCCTGTCACAAGAAGAAATCGATGCGCTTTTGCGGCAAAGCGCAAGTGAAAACGAACAAGAACCCAACATAGATGACTATTTGAATGAATTTGAACGCGACGCCCTGGGGGAAATCGGCAACATTTCCTTTGGTACGGCAGCGACCGCTCTCTCGACGTTGCTCAGACACAAGGTCGAGATTACCACCCCCAACGTGCAGATTGTGAAAAGAGAACAGTTGCAGCATGATTTGCCGATCCCGCATGTGGTCATCAAGGTGGATTATACGGACGGTTTCGTCGGATCGAACGTACTGGCCATCCGCATCGAAGACGCGCAGGTGATCGCCGACCTGATGATGGGCGGCGACGGCAAGGTGACACCCGGCGAACTGAACGAATTGCATATGAGCGCCGTGGCGGAAGCGATGAACCAAATGATGGGGTCGGCAGCCACCTCAATGGCCACGATTTTTAACATGATGGTGAATATCACCCCACCCCATGTGGAGGTATTGTCCTTTGACGAGCAGCGCACCGCTGAGCTTTTTCCGACCGACGAAGTGCTGGTCAAGATTTCGTTCCGTTTGCTGGTGGAAAATCTGATCGATTCCAATATTATGCAGCTCGTTCCGATCAGCTTTGCGAAAACGATGCTTGCAAAACTGACCGGCAAGAGCGCCCCGGAGGAAGCCGCTCAGACATCGGCGGCGACAAGTTCGGAACCGGCACCCTCTGCTGCGGAACCGCAAGTGGCCGCTGCCACTTATCAGCAACCGGCAGCCGCAACTCCGCAACAACCGGCTGCGGCAGCGTCACCACAACCGGTTGAAGCGGGGTATCACCAGCCAGCGGCAGCCTACTATCCGCCCGTTTCGCCGCCGGGTATGCATGGAATGGGAATGCCTGGCGGATATCCGCCTGCGGGTGCATATGGCATGCCTCCTGCCGGCCATATGGCGGCACCTGCGGTCAATGTTCAGCCGGTTCAGTTTGCGGCTTTTGACGCGTCTCCGGCTGACACTTCCGTGATCAGCAGCGGAAACTTGAATCTGTTGCTGGATATTCCGTTGCAAGTTACGGTTGAGTTGGGAAGAACGCGCAAGCAGATCAAGGAAATCCTGGAACTTGGCCCCGGCTCGATCATCGAATTGGACAAACTCGCCGGGGAACCGGTTGACATTTTGGTAAACAACAAATTGATCGCAAAAGGCGAAGTTGTGGTCATCGATGAAAACTTCGGGGTTCGCGTTACCGATATTCTCACTCCGGCGGAGCGAATTTCGAAACTTCAATAATTTGGACAGGGGGACTGGAAAAATGGGCAAAAAAATTCTCGTGGTGGACGATGCGGCATTCATGCGGATGATGATCAAGGAGATCCTGACCAAAAACGGCTATGAGGTTATCGGGGAAGCGCAGGACGGAAAAGAGGCGGTTGTCAAGTATAAGGAATTGAACCCTGATCTTGTGACCCTCGACATTACGATGCCCGAGCTGGACGGGATTGGAGCTTTAAAAGAAATTCGCCAGTTCGATCCGAACGCCAAGGTGATCATGTGTTCCGCAATGGGGCAACAGGCGATGGTAATCGACGCCATCCAGGCGGGAGCGAAGGATTTTATCGTGAAACCGTTTCAGGCGGAACGCGTCCTTGAAGCGATCAAAAAGGTAATCGGTTAGGCAGCGTTGAAAGGGGACAGGGCAGTGCGCTTGTTGGCACTTGGTGATAGCGTCGAAGACATGATAAAACGCGGAGGCGGTCAAGGTGGCGGTCCACAACCGGCCACACCCGGAGCGGGCGCTGGCGGCGGGTGGCCGTTGCTGCTTGGAATCGTCGAGCTGATCGTTGCGCTGGGCCTGGTGGCCGCCGTCATTTATTTGTTGATTCGCTTTCTGGCGCAAAAGACCAACGCGGGCCGAGTGCATCCCTTAATGCGTACGATCTCCGTCCACCCGCTCTCAACAAACCGAACGATTCACATGGTGTCGTTTGAGGATCGCGTCTATGTGCTCGGCGTGGGAGAGGACGTCACATTGCTGGACGTGATCACGGACGAAGAATTGGTCGACAAGATCAAAGCCCGGACTCCGGCTCCTGCCGGCCCGGAGCTTCCCGCCTGGTTACCAAAGTGGTTGCCGATCCAAAGAAAAACGGACCTTGGCGAAGAAGTGGAGACTCCCGCGTTCTCTGAAGCTTTGCAGGCGAAACTGCAACAATTGAAAGATCAACGGAAGAAGATTCGGGAATGGGACTCTGATAACCGATGACAAAAAAGACATTGCTCCTCTTGGTAGTGTTTGCGCTATGGATGCATACGGGTACGGGGTTTGCCGAAGGGATCGGGATACCGGGCATCAATGTGGATGTAAAAACTTCGGATAATCCGCAAAGCGTCGCGACAAGCGTGCAGATCATCCTGCTTTTGACGGTACTGTCGCTTGCGCCCGCCATTTTGATTTTGATGACGTGTTTTACGCGGATCATCGTGGTTCTGTCATTTGTCCGCAACGCCCTGTCGATCCAACAAATGCCGCCGAACCAGGTGTTGATCGGATTGGCGCTTTTTATGACTTTGTTTGTGATGACTCCTACCTTGTCGGAAGTCAATCAAAAGGCGCTGCAGCCTTATTTGGCCGGTCAGATCTCGCAGACGCAGGCCTTTGAACAGGCGGCCATCCCGTTTAAACACTTTATGGCAAAACAGACACGCGAAAAGGATCTGCGGCTGTTCCTTGAATACCGCAAGAGCCCTGTCCCGGCGACGGTGGAGGAAATCCCGTTGTCAACCCTGGTGCCGGCCTATGCGATCAGCGAACTGAAAACCGCATTCCAGATCGGCTTTATGATTTTCATTCCGTTTCTGATCATTGACCTGGTGGTGTCCACCACCCTGATGTCGATGGGGATGATGATGCTGCCTCCGATTATGATCTCTCTTCCTTTTAAGATTCTGCTGTTCGTGATGGTCGACGGATGGTACTTGGTAGTGAAATCGTTACTTCAGGGTTATCAGTAGGAGATGTGAGGCATGGGAACCGAGTTTGTGATCCAACTGGGGCAGCAGGCCCTGTTAACCACCCTGAAAATTTCGGCGCCGATTTTAATCCTTGGTTTGGTCGTTGGATTGATCGTCAGCATTTTGCAGGCGACCACGCAGGTGCAGGAGCAATCTTTGTCGTTTATCCCCAAAATCCTGGCTGTCATCGTCGCTCTTGCGGTGTTCGGCCCCTGGATGCTTTCGGTTCTCCTCGATTTCACAAACGGAATCATGGGGAACCTAATGCAATTCGTCAGGTAGCGGAGGTAGCGGTGAGTTTTGCAGCTTTGCTCGTACAGGTCGAGACGTTTTTGCTGATTTTGACCCGTGTCGGCAGCATGTTCCTCGTGGCGCCGGTGTTTGGGATGCGCGGGGTGCCGGCTCATTTTAAAATCGGGCTCGCGTTCTTCGTCAGCCTGATCGCGCTTCCCTCCGTTCCCGCTCTGGAAACAGGGGAGAACCTGTTTGCCAGTCCGATCCTGCTCATAGTAGCCGTTGTCAAAGAGGTGCTGATCGGGCTTGTGATCGGATATATCTGTGTGCTGCTGTTTTCCGCCGCTCAGGTGGCGGGCCAGTTTATCGACATGCAAATCGGGTTTTCGGTCGTAAACGTGATTGATCCGCAGTTCGGGACTCACATTCCGATTCTCGGAAGTTTCAAAAATATTTTGGCCCTGCTGTTGTTTCTGGGCCTTGACGGACATTTCGGCTTGATTACCGCCGTCATTCAAAGTTTCGGGTTTGTCCGGCCCGGCGCGTTTGTGATGACGGAGGGGCTGCTGGAATTTTTTTTCAAAGCGTTCTCCGTGATGTTTTTGATAGCCGTAAAGATCAGCATGCCGGTTGTCGCGGCCTTGTTTCTGACCGATGTCGGGTTTGCGATCATGGCGAGAACCGTTCCCCAAATGAACATTTTCGTCGTGGGCCTGCCGGTCAAATTGCTGCTCGGACTTTTTATGATGATTCTTGTTGTGCCGGTGTTGATCTACTTTTTTCAGGATATGTTTCACCTTCTGTTCAGACAGGTGGATTCGCTTCTGCAGTTGTTGGGAGGCCGGGCATGATCAGATGGAATCTGCAACAGTTCGCCGGAGAGAAAACGGAAAAACCGACGCCCCGCAAACTTCAGGAAGCCCGCAAAAAAGGGCAGATTCCGCGAAGTCCCGAACTGTCTTCCGCGCTGATCCTGTTGGGGTCGGTCCTGGTCATCAAACTGCTGAGCGGGTTTTATATAGACAATTTGTTCACCTATTTGAAAATCAGCTTTACCACCAATCTTTCTTTGCTGTTGACCGAAGGGAATGCAAGCCGGCTGTTTACGGAAGCGCTGCTTGAGACAGCCAAATTGGCTCTGCCGATTGTCGCCGTTGTGTTTGCGGTGGGATTCCTGGCGTCGTACCTGCAAGTCGGCGGTATTTTCACGCTGGAACCGGTTGTTCCGAAACTCGAAAAAATCAATCCGATTGCGGGATTTCAAAGGATCTTTTCGCAGCGAACCTTTGTCGAATTGCTCAAATCGCTGATGAAAGTGACGCTCCTCGGGTATATCGTCTACGACACCATTATCGGGAAAATCAACAACCTGTCCAATCTCACCCGGATGGAAACGCAAGACATACTCGGCGCTGTCGGCGGCATCACGTTCACCGTGATGTGGAAGGCTGCACTTCTCCTGCTTGCGCTGGCGATTTTCGACTTTTTCTACCAGAGGTATGACCATGAACGCAGTTTGCGAATGAGCAAAGAAGAAGTCAAAGAGGAATACAAAACGACCGAAGGGAACCCCACAATCAAAGGGAAAATCAAGGAACGGCAAAGAGCGATGGCGATGCGCCGCATGATGCAGGAAGTGCCGAAGGCGGACGTCGTAATCACCAACCCGACGCACTTTGCGGTGGCGATCCAGTATGACGGGGAGCGGATGGAAGCTCCGATCGTGCTGGCAAAGGGAATCGACGAAGTCGCGCAGAGAATCAAGCAAATCGCCCGTGAAAACGGCGTAGTCCTTGTTGAAAACAAATCCTTGGCGCAAACGTTATACCGGACAGTCGAAATTGGGGAGTCGATCCCGCCGGAATTGTTCCAGGCTGTCGCGGAAGTGCTGGCTTATGTGTACAGATTGAAACGAAAAGTGTAGGCAAGGGGGGAAGAGCGCATGAAGATGTCCGATTTGGCAGTCATTTTCGGAATTCTCGGGATCGTTGTGATGATGGTCATCCCGCTTCCGACATGGCTGCTCGATCTGTTGCTCATCATCAATCTTGCCACCTCCTTGACGATTCTTTTGGTCGCGATGAATACGAAGGAGCCGCTGCAGTTTGCCGTTTTTCCGGCGCTGCTACTGATCACCACTTTGTTCCGGCTGGGACTGAACGTCTCCTCCACCCGTTTGATTCTCAGTAAAGGCGAAGCGGGCAACGTCATTCACACCTTTGGTGATTTTGTCGTTGGCGGCAACGCGGTCGTCGGATTTATCGTGTTTTTGATTCTGGTGATCATTCAATTTATTGTCATTACGAAAGGCGCCGAGCGGGTGGCGGAGGTGGCTGCCCGTTTCACCCTTGATGCGATGCCGGGGAAGCAGATCAGTATCGACGCGGATCTCAACTCCGGGCTTATTACGGAAAAAGAGGCGCGTGAGCGCAGGAAGACGATTGAGCGGGAAGCGGACTTTTACGGGGCGATGGACGGAGCCAGCAAGTTTGTAAAAGGGGACGCCATCGCATCCATCATCATTGTGATCATCAATATCATCGGCGGTTTCATCATTGGGATGACGATGAACAACAAGGGATTAAGCTTTACGCAGGTCATGCAGCAATACACCCTGCTGTCCGTAGGGGACGGCTTGGTTTCCCAGATCCCCGCCCTGTTGATTTCGACAGCGACCGGACTCGTTGTGACGCGGGCGGCATCGGAAAGCAATTTGAGCCAGGACGTGATGAAGCAAATTCTGGCTTATCCGCGCATGCTTTACATCGTTGCCGGGATGATCGTGCTGCTCGGGTTTTTCACTCCGATCGGCCCGCTCCGGACGCTTCCGATTGCTGCGCTTGTGGCGTTCGGCGGATTCCGTATCCAGCAAACGAAGGCGGTTGAAGAAATCAAATTGCAGGAACAGGTAGCTGAAGAAGAACAGGCGGAAGTGCGCAGTCCGGAAAGTGTCATGAATTTGACGCATATCGATCCGATCGAGTTTGAATTCGGCTACGCTTTGATTCCGCTGGCGGATACGAATCAAGGCGGAGACCTGCTGGACCGCGTCATTATGATCCGCCGACAGCTCGCCATGGAACTGGGCATTGTCGTGCCTGTCATCCGGATTCGCGACAACATCCAGCTTCGTCCGAACGAATACGTCATCAAAATCAAGGGCAACGAAGTGGCTAGGGGTGAACTGATGCTTGACCACTATCTGGCGATGAGTCCGGGCATTGACGACCCGAATGTGTTTGGCATCGAAACGAAGGAACCCGCCTTTGGCCTGCCGGCATTGTGGATTGCCGAGGAGATGCGAGAAACGGCCGAAATGGCGGGGTATACCGTGGTCGATCCACCGTCTGTCGTGGCCACCCATTTGACGGAAATTCTGAAACGCCACGCGTACGAACTGTTGGGGCGGCAGGAAACGAAACAGCTTATCGACTCCCTCCGCAACCACTATCCGGCGCTTGTGGAAGAAGTGGTTCCGGCGGTCTTTACCGTTGGCGATATCCAAAAAGTCCTGGCCAATCTGTTGCGGGAAAAAGTCTCTATCCGGGATCTGGTCACGATCCTCGAGACCATGGCGGATGCGGCTCAGTATACCAAAGATTCCGATCTCTTGACCGAATACGTAAGAACCGCCCTGGCGAGACAGATTACCCAGCAGTACCGGACTCCCGGACAGCCGCTGACGGTGATCACCCTGTCACCCGCCGTGGAAAAAGAAATTGTCGACCATATTCAGCATTCGGAACAAGGCTCCTATCTGGTGTTGGATCCGTCGGTTTCCCAAAAAATCTATCAATCTGTCAACGAACAGATTCAACATGTTATGGCAACCGGCCATACCCCGATCATTCTCACGTCACCCAATATCCGCATGCACGTGAGACGGCTGCTGGAGCGGGCGCTGCCCGATGTGCCCATTCTGTCATATAACGAATTGGATCCATCCATAGAGGTTAAAAGCGGAGGGACGGTGAACATCTGATGATTGTCAAACGGTATGTGGTCAAAGACATGCCTGAAGCGCTGGCAAAGATCCGGCAGGATTTGGGTCATGACGCTGTCATACTCAGTTCCAAGAAAATCAAACAGCGCGGTTTCCTTGGCTTGTTCAGCGTCAGCCAACTGGAAGTGGTCGCTGCCGTAAATGACAACGAATCCGCTCCCCGGAAAAAGGCGGCCGAAAAACGTCCGGCGGCACAAACGGCGACCACACAAAGTCCGGTTAAGGCGGTCCGTTCCCACATTCAGCCGCCGGTAAAGGAATCGAACGACGTGTCCTCTTCCGGTTCGGAAACCGAAATTTTAAGAGAAGTTCAGGAACTGCGCGGGATTTTAACAAAAGTTCTCCGGCAAACTCCTGAGGTGTTGCCCGGCTCCATTCAAAAAATCAGATCCGAACTGGTGGCGAACGATGTGGCTCCTGAATTGGCCGAAACTTTAGTCATGAAGATTCTTTATGAAAACGACGAAATTCATTTACTGGAAGAGCAGGAATTTCGACATCTGTTAATAAACTTAATAAGTAAGGAAATTCATGACACCGTTCTGCCGACACCACTGTCTCCCGATTCGAGGATTGTCGCGTTTGTCGGACCGACTGGCGTCGGCAAAACAACAACCATCGCGAAGATTGCGGCCAACGAGTTGCTTAAAAACAAGCGGAAAGTGGGGTTTATCACGACCGATACCTATCGGATCGCGGCCGTGGAGCAGCTCAAAACGTATGCCAACATCTTGCAGCTGCCTGTGGAAGTGGTGTTTTCGACGGAAGAGATTCGACAGGCGATCGAGAAGTTGCAGGACCGGGATTTGATTTTGATTGACACTGCAGGCCGGAATTACGGCGACACCGCGCTTGTGGACCAATTGAACGAATTCCTAAAAGCTTCTCAGCCCGATGAGACGTGTCTCGTGTTGTCGCTTACGACAAAAGCGTCAGATCTGGAACACATTGTGGCGAATTTTGAAGGTGTCGCGATCGACAAGTTCATTTTCACCAAATTGGATGAAACCAACAGTTATGGTGCCATTTACAACCTGACGCATCGTTTCAAAAAACCGCTCGCGTATCTTACGACGGGCCAGAATGTTCCTGATGACATCGAGATCGCCACACCCGATCAGATCGCCAGACTGGTAGTGGGAGAGAAACCCTATGCATGATCAGGCGGAGCGCCTTCGGCAGTTGGTTTCCGGCAGGAATGCAAGGCAATCGGAAACGCGGGTGATCACCGTCACCAGCGGAAAAGGGGGGGTGGGAAAGTCGAATTTTTCTCTAAACTTTGCCCTCGGTCTCAGCCAGTTGGGAAAAAAAGTGGTGGTGCTTGATGCGGACGTCGGATTTGCCAACATTGACGTGCTGATGGGAAAATCTCCCCGATTGACGCTGGCGGATCTGGTTCGGAAAAGGGCGACCATATGGGAAATATTGGAGAATGGACCGTATGGGATTCAGTTTATCGCCGGCGGATCGGGGCTGCAAGACCTCTTGCATCTCCGGCCGGAACAGTTGAATTATTTGATCCACCAAATGGAAGAACTGCAAGGGATTGCCGATTATCTGATCATCGATACGGGGGGCGGGCTGAACGAAGGCACCCTGCGGTTTATCCTTTCGTCCGACGATGTGATCGTGGTAAGCACTCCCGAGCCTACCGCCATTACGGACGCTTACGCTTTGATCAAAGTGGTGACAATACGCGGCGAGAAGGCAAACATCCAGTTGGTGATCAACCGGGCGTCCTCCTTGACGGAAGGGAAACAAGCGGCCGAAAAAATCGCCCTTGCCGCGAAAAAATTTCTGAATTTGGACTTGCAGACGCTCGGCTATGTGCTTGACGACCCCAAGGTGTCAAAAGCGGTCAAAGAGCAGGTTCCGTTTTTGATTCGTTATCCGGAGTCCACGGCTGCTAGATGCATTGAACAACTTGTCAGAAACCAGTTAAAGATCACGACCGGACCTCAAAACAGCGGGAGAGGGATTGCGGCTTTTCTGTCCAAATTGACGCACATTTTTCGCAACTAGTGGATTTTGGGGGGACACCGATGGAACCTATACGGGTGCTGATTGTAGACGATTCTGCGCTCATGCGGCGTGTCATCAGCGACATTTTGCAGACGGATCCGGGAATCAAAGTGGTTGCTACGGCCCGCAACGGCAAGGATGCTTTGGATGTGTTGTCGCAACAGCAAGTGGATGTGGTGACTTTGGATATTGAAATGCCGGTGATGGACGGCTTGGAGACCCTGCCAAAAATCCTTGAACTTTACCGGCTGCCTGTCATCATGCTCAGCAGTTTGACGACATCCGGGGCCAATTATACGATCCGGGCGCTGGAGTTGGGCGCTTTTGATTTCATTCCGAAGCCGTCCGGAAGCATTTCGCTGGATTTGGCCAAAGTCACCGATGAATTGGTTTTAAAGGTGAAAGCGGCCGGCAAACGGAAAAAAGAACTGCTTGCAAATCCGAAAATTCCCACCTTGACGAAGGTGACAAGCGTTTCGCAAGCGCCGAGACAGGACCCATCCCCCCGTATCTCCGGAACCGGAAAGTTAAAAGAAATCATTGCCATCGGCACTTCCACCGGCGGCCCCCGGGCTTTGCAAACCGTGTTGACCGGTTTGCCGGCCGATTTGAAGGCGGCGGTTGTGATCGTTCAACATATGCCGCCGGGGTTCACCAAGTCGCTGGCCAACCGGCTGGACCAGATGTGTGCGCTCCGCGTACACGAGGCGGAACAAGGCCAAGAACTCGAACCGGGTCATGTCTACATTGCGCCGGGAAACTATCATATGGAAGTCGCGATGTCAGGAAACCGTTATGTGGTGAAGCTTGATCAAACCCCTCCGGTCGGCGGGCATCGTCCGGCGGTCAACAATTTGTTCCGTTCCGTTGCGGCGTTGCAAGGCGTGGCGGTGCAAGCGGTGATTTTAACCGGAATGGGCAACGACGGGGCGGAAGGATTGAAATTGATCAAGCAAGCCGGCGGGAAAACGATCGCTGAAGCAAAAGAAACCTGTGTGGTATACGGGATGCCGAAGGCGGCGGCGGAAACCGGATGCGTGGACGCGGTGGTGCCGCTCTATGATGTCGCCCGGCAAATCCTGAGTTTTGCAAAGAAGTAGGAGGTGATTCCAAATGGACATGAATCAGTATATGGAAATGTTCATTGAAGAATCGAAAGAACACCTGCAAGCGATCAATGACAACTTGCTTGCGCTTGAACAATCCCCGACAGATCTTGAGATCGTCAATCTGATTTTCCGTTCCGCCCATACGCTGAAAGGGATGGCGGCAACCATGGGCTTTGAAAGAATGGCCCATTTGACCCACGAGATGGAAAACGGGTTGGATTTGATGCGCAACGACAAACTCCCGGTCACCGACGAAGTGATGGATGTTTTGTTCCGCTGTGTCGACATTTTGGAATCCCAACTGGCGGCCATTATCGAAAGCGGAACGGATACATCGGTTGAGATCGAAGAAATCATCAAGAATCTCACGGCCGTGATCGAAGGGAAACCGGCCGCCGCATCCGCTTCGGTTACCGAAGGCGGCAGCGCCGCTCCAAGCGCAATGTCGTTTAATCAGTATGAACACACGGTACTGAGGGAATCTCTGGCGAACGGCAAATTTGTTTACTCCGTTCGCGTCGTCCTCGACCCATCCTGTGTCCTTCGCGCCGCACGTTCTTACATGGTATTCAATGCATATGAAAACTTGGGGGAGATTATTAAGTCGGTTCCCAGCGTGGAAGACATCGAAGAGGAAAAGTTCGATTATGAATTCGAGGTGGTTTTGGTCACCGACGCCGATGAGGAAACCGTTAAGCAGGCAGCTCTTCAAATATCGGAAGTCGCTCTGGTTGAGGTAAAGAAGATCACTGCCGACATGCTGGTGGCTCAGCAGGTGGAACAAGAAGCGGCTCTTGCGGAGGCTGCCGCAACCGCAACAGCGCCGCCGACGGCTGCAACTCCGCCTGCCGCGGGGGTGAACGGGAAAGCGCCGGTCGCATCCAACGGGAAAGCGCCGGCGGCCAACAACAAGGGGCAAGTGGACGCCAAGAAGCTCTCCGCTGGCAAGTCAGTCCGTGTGGATATTGAACGGCTTGACGTGTTGATGAACCTGTTCAGCGAACTCGTCATCGACAAGACGCGCCTGGAACAGATTGCGCGCGAAATCAACAATCCCGAACTGATCGAAACGGTCGAGCATATGTCAAGGGTCAGCACCGATCTGCAATCCATTGTGATGACGATCCGGATGGTGCCGGTGGAAACCGTATTTAACCGGTTCCCGCGAATGGTTCGCGATTTGGCGAAAGAGCTGAACAAAAAGGTCGATTTTGAAATTCTGGGAGCCGAGACCGAACTCGATCGCACGGTGATCGACGAAATCGGCGATCCGCTTGTCCACATGCTGCGCAACGCTTTGGACCACGGCCTGGAAACGCCGGAAGAACGGATTCAAGCGGGTAAAAGTGAAGTCGGAAAGCTGCAGTTGATCGCCTATCATTCCGGCAACCACGTATTCATCGAAATCTCGGAAGACGGACGCGGCATCAACCGCCAGAAGATTTTGCAAAAGGCGATCGAGCGGGGGCTGGTTGACGCGGCGCGCGCCGAGAGCCTGACCAATGAGCAAGTGTTTGATTTTCTGTTCCGGTCCGGCTTCAGCACGGCGGAGCAAATCTCCGACGTATCGGGCCGCGGCGTCGGGCTTGACGTGGTGAAAAGCAAAATCGAGTCTCTCGGCGGCCGGGTGATTGTCAATTCCGTACTGGGCGAAGGCACCAAGTTTATCATTCAACTGCCGCTGACCCTGTCCATCATCCAGGCGATGCTCGTCCAAATCTGCGAGGAAAAATATGCGATCCCGCTTACTTCCATCATTGAAACGGCCAATTTGAAGCGTTCGGAGATCAAGAGCGTGCACGGACAGTCGGTGATGGACTTCCGCGGGCGTGTTGTTCCGCTCGTCTATCTGGAAGAGATGTTTTCCATCCCGCGTCTGGAGCCGAAGCTGAGCGACGAGGAAAACGTTGTGATCGTCCGCAAGGGGGACAAACTCGCCGCATTGGTTGTCGACTCTTTTATCGGACAACAGGAAGTGGTGCTGAAGTCTTTGGGCAAGTATCTTTCCGGCGGCATCTTCGGAATCTCCGGTTCCACAATTCTTGGCGACGGGCAGGTTGCGCTGATTCTCGATTGCAATGCATTGATCCCTTAAAAGGAGGCTTCTTGCGATGTTTGACAAACAAGAAACGGAAAAAAGCGTGCAGGAAAACAAGTATATCGTATTTCGGCTTATGGAAGAAGAATACGGCGTCGAGGTCAACCAGGTGCGGTCGATCGAGCGTATGCAGCGCATCACCAGAGTGCCGAGAACGCCCGGGTTTGTCAAAGGGGTTATCAATCTTCGCGGTGTTGTCACGCCAATCATTGATTTGAAAAAGCGCTTTGGCCTTGGAGAGGAAAACTATACCGATACGACCCGGATCATCATTGTGGCGGTGGGAGACATGGAAGTCGGCCTGATTGTCGATTCGGCCAATGATGTGATCGACATTCGAACGGATGCCATCGAACCGCCACCCGAAGTTGTGGGAGGCATCCGCGCGGCGTATCTTGAGGGGGTCGCGAAGCTGGACGACCGGCTTTTGATCCTGCTGAACCTTGACAAAGTCCTCAACGCGGAAGAACTGCAGCAACTCAACGAGATGGAGACCCGGAAATGAACGATCCGTTGTTAAGATTGAATGATTTTCAACTCAGTGCGCTGCGGGAGGTCGGCAATATCGGTGCGGGTCACGCAGCCACGGCCCTTTCGGTGATGATGGGGAAAGAGATCGACATGAACGTCCCCCGCGTCCATGTCGTGCCGTTGCAGAAAATCGACGAGGTAATCGGAGGGGCCGAACAGCTTGTCGTGGGCGTGTTTCTCCGGGTGGAAGGCGACATCCCGGGTAGCATGTTCCTGATGCTGACAGTGGAGAGCGCCAAAATGTTGTTGAACATTTTAACCGGTTATGATCCGGGGCAAGACGGGTTTTCCGAAATGGACCTGTCGGCGCTGATGGAAATCGGCAACATCTTGGGCGGTTCCTATCTCTCGGCGTTCTCCGATTTTACAAAGGCGAACATCCACGCTTCCGTGCCCGCAATCGCCATCGACATGGCGGGTGCGATGTTGAATATCGCCGTCATGCACGTCGGCATGTACAGCGATATGGCGCTTGTGGTGGATACCGAGTTCTGGCAGGGAGACAAGAATGTGGACAGCCACTTTTTCTTTCTTCCCGATCCGGGTTCAGTGGAAACGATATTTCGAGCGTTGGGGGTGGATTACGCTTGAATATCGTGAAAGTCGGAATGGCCGATCTCAATGTTGCCTGTGACCCGGATATTCTTCGTACGGTCGGACTTGGCTCCTGCGTCGGCGTCGCGATTATCGACATGACGGTGAAAGTTGCGGGACTTGCGCACGTGATGCTCCCGGCTGCCGGAAAACCGGGTGTAGAGAATCCTGCCAAATACGCCGACACGGCGATTCCGCTGCTTGTCAGACAGATGCAGGAGAGAGGCGCAAGCGTAAGCCGGATGATTGCAAAAATTGCCGGTGGCGCCCAGATGTTTGCGAATTTGAGCCAGAATGACCTGATGCGTGTTGGCCCGCGCAATGTCGATGCGGTGAAAGAAGCGCTGCAGCTGTTGCGGATTCCGATCCGGGCGGAAGATACGGGCGGTAATGCCGGAAGAACAATCGATTTTTCCGCTGCGGACGGAACGTTGACGATTCGGACGGTTTCGCAAGGAGTTAAAGTCATATGAAGAAAGAACGACACTTTTTTTTCAACCGGTTTTTGTGGGTGGCCGGAGCATGCGGCTTTGCGGTTGCGTTCCTTGCGAGTTGGGCGGGCGGAAACCTGCTTGTTACCAGTTTCAAACGCGGACTCATAGGGTTTATCCTCATTTTTCTCTTATCTTTGATCACGCAGTCTCTGTTTCCCGTTGGCGATACTTTCGCTCCATCCATTCAGCCACAGGAAGATCCGGAGCAGAATGCTGTGGCGGGAACCCGCTTTGACGTGTCGCTGCCGGCGGAACACTTTGATGCGCCGCCTTCTCCCGACGATTTTCGCCCCTGGGTAATCGGGAAGCGGGATGACCTTGGAGAAGAGCGGATCGAGAAAGTGGTGCAGGCAGTGCGAGCCATGAAGGAGTAACGGAGGTGGGCGCAGATGAACGAGATGATCGAAAAGTACTTGCCTCTCGTTCACCAAGTCGTCGGTCGCATTGCGAAAGGGTTGCCTGCTCACCTTTCCCGGGAAGATTTGATCAGTATGGGCACCATCGGCTTGATCGGCGCCATCGAGCGGTTTGAACCGGAAAAAGGGGTCAAGTTTGAGACGTTTGCCACTTGGCGAATCCGTGGGGCGGTTCTCGATGGACTCCGTGAAATGGACTGGATGCCGCGACAAGTGCGGCAGTGGGCGAAAGAAATCGAGCGCTCCTACGCGGCGGTGGAATCGCAAAAGTCGGATTCTGCCTCGGACGAAGAAGTGGCGGCTTATATGGGGATCAGTCCGGAAGAATTTCGCAAAAGGATCGCGCAAATTTCGATGGGTGCTGTCATTTCTTTGGAGGAAACGTTTCATGCGGCCGGTGAGGACCAGACCGTTTACGAGATCGTTCCGGATCCGACGGCGGAAGACCCGAGTTCTCGCGTTACCCGCGAAGAGTTGAAGTCGCTCCTGGAACAGACGATCAACCGGTTGCCCGAGAAGGAAAAATTGGTCGTGGCGTTGTATTATTATGAAGAGTTATCCATAAAAGAAATTGCCGAAATTATGGAAGTTACCCCATCGCGGGTTTCCCAGTTGCACACCAAGGCGATTTACAGGCTGCGTGGCGCGCTCAGTCGGAGGAAACAGGATTTTATGTAAAAGGGATGGGGGAGGACCGCCATGGAAACGGTTTCGGAAAAGAACTGGTGGAGTCAAAACGCCAAAGTCATCCTGGAGGAAGGAGGCCTTTACGGAAGCCTTCTGCTGGAATCTGCTCCGCCTGAAGAAGTTACCCTTACGCTGGACGGACTGTTGGATTATCTCCGCAGCACCGGCATCCAGTTTGGAATTGATACGGTTCTCTGCCAGCAGATCGTTATGAGTCCTGCCTCCTATCTGAAAGAACGGGTGCGAGTCGCGAGAGGTAGGGAACCCGTTGCGGGCGAGGATGCGCGGATCGAGATATACGTTGAACAAGATGGGGTTCGCAAACCGAAAGTCTTGGAAAACGGGCGCGTCGATTATTTTGACATGGGATCGGTGAATTTGGTCAAGAAAGGCCAGGTATTGGCTACGCGTGTCCCCCCGACCGACGGTCAGGACGGCCTCGGAGTCAACGGGCACACAATCCCTGCCAAACGGGGGCGCGACCATCGTCTGCCGCAAGGCCGCAACACGTCCGTCGCCGCAGACGGTTGCAGCCTTATTGCAGAAACGGACGGACATGTCACCTATTCGCCGCGGGATAACAAAATTCATGTGTTTGACGAATACGTTGTGCAAAAAGATGTGGATTTCTCGGTTGGCAATATCGAATTCAGCGGTTCCGTCCGCATTATGGGCAACGTTCAGCCCGGGTTCAAAATCAAAGCCGAGGGGGATGTCGAGATTCACGGGTATATGGATGCCGCGCTGATCGAAGCCGGTGGCAACGTGACGATACGCGGCGGTGTCCAGGGGCGGAACAAGGGCCGGATCCGGGCTGGCGGAAATCTGAAAACGCTGTTTATCCAAAGCGCGATTGTCGATGTCGGCGGTAATTGCATGGTGGGAGAAAGCATCATGCACAGCCAGGTGAGCGCCGGTGCCAAAGTGATCATGGACGGGCGCAAAGCGGTGATCGTAGGCGGCATCGTAAGAGCCGGGGAAGAAGTGGTCACCCGCGTGCTGGGCTCACCGATGGCGACCCCGACCGAAGTGGAAGTCGGCGTTCACCCGCACCTGCGGGCGGAACTGGCGTCCATCCATGAATCTTTGAAAGAACTATCCAAGCAGATTGACAAAACGCAAAAAGCGATCGCGTTGCTTGAGAATATGGGGGGCATCGGCGGCAATCTTCCGGATGACAAGAAGGCGCTTTTGCAAAAATTGCGGTTGACCCTTGAACATTACCGGGTGGAAGAGGAAGATCTGCTGATGCGCCGATCGGAGATTGAAGTCGCGCTGCAAGACATCAAGAGCGCCCGCGTGAACGTGTTTGAAACGGTTCATCCCGGCGTAAAGGTGACAATCAGCAACTATGTGTACTATGTACGGGATGCCATTTCGCGGGTTTCATTCGTGATCAATGATGCCGAGGTGCGGACGATCCCTTTGTAGGCTTCAGTTTGGTGATGTCCAACATTTTGCTGACGGGGTGAGCGGGATGACAAGCCGCAATATCGAGCTTCAAATCGCTTTGCCAAAAGTCACGGAAGCGGCTAAGATCCAGCAGCAACTGCAGCAACATCATTTGAACCAGCAAATGAGCTTCGGACTGGCAGCGCAAAAGCAAGCGGAGAGGGATTTAAGAAGGCCGAACAGCCCTGATGAAAGCAAGGCTGTTTCCGAGCGAAAAGAACATTCCCGTTCGCCGCGAAAAAACCGGCAGCGGAAACAGGGGGCCAAGGAGCAGCATGCGCAATCGCAATCGCCCCATCCATTCAAAGGCAAGCATGTTGACATACGGGGATGAACATATCATCACGGCTCTGATCAAAAGGAGAGATTTGGTTTGGACATCAAGATGTTTTGGTTCGTGTCCCTGTTTGGAATCGGGGTTGTGCTTTACGCGGCTCTAAAAGGAAAACCGGAACCGGCAACTGCCCTTCCCGACAAAGAACTGGAGGCAAGCTTGGAAGAATTTATGGACGAATTAGAGAAGGAAAATCAATACCTTCTGCAGACGATTGAACAGTTGAAAAACCAGTTGCGGCAAGAAATCGCCGCAAACAGGGAACGGATCGGCGAATTGGAAGAAAAAGTCGGGCAGTTGCTGCAAAAGAGCGAAAACCGGGAGTGCCAGGAATCGGAAGCAACCCCGGCGATTGTGTTCAACGAGCACTACAGCCGTGTCGTCACGATGGCGAAAGAGGGGCGCTCACCGGAACAAATCTCGAAAGCTACCGGTATCGGCATGGGAGAGATTCAAATGGTTCTCAATCTGGCGAAACAGGGGAACACCGCATGATCCAAAATCGCAACTTTCTGTACGGATTTGGCACAGGGTTGTTGGTGGCCTCCTGTTTATTCGGAATTTCCGATTTGACAAATCCCAAACCGGAACCGACATCACAGGCCATGCCTCCCGCTCCGCAAGTTGCCGCGCCCGCTCCCACCAATCGGATGCCTTCACCTGAATCTCCAACGAATTTGGCGCCTTCGCCCCAAAGCAATCAGCAACTGTCTTCGGCCCAACCACAAAACAATGACGCCGGCACCTCACTGGGCAAAGTGACAGTTGAAATCAAAGAAGGCATGGTTGCTTCCCAGATTGCGGAAATGCTGGTGAAAAACGGCGTGATCACGGATGCCGACGCGTTTTTGAACGCAGCCCAAGGGAAAGTCAATCAAATCCGAAGCGGAACTTACGAGTTGCCGGCAAAAGGGGAGTATGAGCAGATTTTGCGGATCATTACCTCCGGAAAGCCGCAGTGACGATCGGTTGTGTTTCAGTTGCGGCCAGCTTGCTGCGGCTTGATTTTTTCTGCGGTTTTTCTTGCGCGGCGTTTGTCCGCTGTGGTATAGTATCACTTGGTGTTAATACACACGTTGCAGGGACTGCGAGAAAGGTGCAACGCCGACTCTGTGCGTTGTTTTCCGCGGGATGAAGGCAGCGGAGGAAATCAACCATCGAAAGGAGGTAGAGGATATGGCGATCATCTCCATGAAACAGCTGTTGGAGGCGGGTGTTCACTTCGGTCACCAGACACGCCGTTGGAACCCCAAGATGGCTCGCTACATCTTCACCGAACGCAACGGAATCTACATCATTGACCTGCAGAAAACGGTTAAGAAAGTCGAGGAAGCGTACAATTTCGTTCGCGACCTTGCCGCTGAAGGCAAGACCGTGCTGTTTGTCGGAACCAAGAAACAAGCTCAGGATTCCGTCAAAGAGGAAGCGGAACGTTCCGGCATGTTCTATGTCAACCAGCGCTGGTTGGGCGGCACGCTGACCAACTTTGGCACCATTCGCAAGCGGATTGAGCGTCTGCATGAGCTGGAACGCATGCAGGAAGACGGCACGTTTGACGTTCTTCCCAAAAAAGAAGTGATTCAGCTCAAGAAAGAAATGGAACGCCTTGAAAAGTTCCTCGGCGGCATTAAAGGCATGACGAGTTTGCCTGGCGCACTCTTTATCATCGATCCGCGCAAAGAGCGTATCGCCGTTGCGGAAGCCCGCAAATTGGGAATCCCGATCGTCGGAATCGTCGACACTAACTGTGATCCGGATGAAATCGATTATGTGATTCCGGGCAACGACGATGCGATTCGCGCGGTGAAGCTGTTGACCGCGAAAATTGCGGATGCGATCATCGAAGGTACTCAAGGCAACGACGAACAAACTGCGTAAAAAAGGTTCATGAGGGGTGCGGTAGGGTTGGACGACCCTCGCACCCTTTTTTCACGTTTCGCGCATTCATTGGCGCCAAGATCCCGGAACTGCGGATTTTTTAATGGCGCCGCCGATAAATGGAAATGACTGTACATGAAGGAGGGCTCTGAACGATGAGTATTTCTGCTAGTGATGTAAAAGCGCTTCGCGAAAGAACCGGTGCGGGTATGATGGATTGCAAAAAAGCTCTTGCCGATGCCAACGGCGACATGGAGAAAGCCATTGAGTTGCTGCGCGAGAGAGGTCTTGCCGCAGCGGCGAAAAAAGCCGGCCGGATCGCTGCGGAAGGTATCGTTGAATCCTATATACATATGGGCGGTAAGATCGGCGTATTGGTGGAAGTGAACTGCGAAACCGACTTTGTGGCGAAAACGGATGAATTCCGTTCCTTCGTAAAAGACGTCGCGATGCACATTGCGGCTGCGAAACCTTTATACGTCCGGCGTGAAGAGGTTCCGACCGACGTTGTCGAAAAGGAAAAAGAGATCCTGCGGGCCCAGACCCTCAACGAAGGAAAACCGGCCAACATCGTCGACAAGATTGTGGAGGGCCGAATCGGCAAATTCTTCAAGGACGTTTGCCTGCTGGAGCAAGAGTTTGTGAAAAATCCGGATCAGACCATCCAGGAACTCGTGAATGAAAAAATCGCCAAAATCGGCGAAAACATTTCGATCCGCCGCTTCGTTCGGTTTGAGATGGGAGAAGGGCTTGAAAAGAAGCAGGACAACTTTGTGGAAGAAGTTATGGCGCAAGCAAAAATCTGACATCGCCTCTTGGGAACACAAAAGTGTTCCCTTTTTTCCAGCTTGGTGCAGGAGTGGCTTGTTTTTTGTAGAACTTTAATGAAGTGGAGGATGGAAGATGCCTCAACCGAAATACAAACGAGTGGTGCTGAAGTTAAGCGGTGAAGCGCTGGCAGGTTCGGCCGGATACGGGATTGACGCCGCGGTGATCAATTCCACCGCTTCCCAGATCAAAGAAATCGTCGAGTTCGGAACCGAAGTTGCGATTATCGTCGGAGGCGGCAACATTTGGCGCGGTGTAGCCGGCAGCGCGCAGGGCATGGACCGGGCAACGGCCGATTATATGGGGATGCTGGCAACGGTGATCAACGCTCTGGCTTTGCAGGACGCGCTGGAAAAGGTTGGCGTTCAGACCCGCGTCCAAACGTCGATCGAAATGCGCCAAGTAGCCGAACCGTATATCCGCAGACGCGCGATTCGCCATCTGGAAAAAAAGCGTGTGGTGATTTTTGCCGCCGGTACCGGAAATCCGTATTTTTCGACTGACACCACCGCCGCTCTCCGCGCCGCCGAGATCGAGGCCGAAGTGATCCTGATGGCGAAAAACAAGGTGGACGGGGTGTATGATGCAGATCCGCGAACGAATCCCGATGCGGTCAAGTATCAGGAACTGTCTTACTTAGAGGTGTTGAACAAGGGGCTTGGCGTAATGGATTCCACCGCCATTTCGCTATGCATGGACAATCATATGACGATCATCGTGTTTAATATCTCGGAAGAAGGCAACATCAAACGGGCCATTCTGGGGGAACAAATTGGAACTGTCGTACGGGGGGGACAAAAATGACAAACGATTTGCTGAAAAAGACGGAGGAACGCATGGACAAAGCGATCGGCAATCTGAAGAAGGAGTTTGCCACAATTCGCGCCGGACGGGCGAACCCGGCCATCCTCGACAAAGTGCAGGTGGAATATTACGGTTCCGCCATGCCCATCAACCAGTTGGGAAGCATCAGTGCTCCCGATCCGCGGCTGCTTGTCATCACTCCTTGGGATAAGGGGGCGTTGGCGGAGATCGAAAAAGCGATTCTGAAAGCGGATTTGGGATTGACACCGACAAATGACGGGTCTGTAATCCGAATCGCCATTCCGGCTCTCACGGAAGAAAGAAGGCAAGAATTGGCGAAAGTGGCGCGGAAGATGGCGGAGGAAGCGCGGGTGGCGGTTCGCAACATCCGCCGGGACATCAACGAGGAGATCAAAAAGCTTGAGAAAGCGGGCGAAATCTCGGAGGACGAAAGCCGCCGGGCACAGGAAAAAGTTCAAAACGTGACAGACCGATATATCGGAGAAATCGACAAAGCCCTGTCAACCAAGGAACAGGAGATTATGGAAGTGTAATCTCGATCAACCCCCTTCCCCAAGGGGGGTTAGTTCTATTCCGGGGGACTGACGACGATGAACCTCAAAGATTTGATTCAGCGCAAAAAAACAAGCGGGCTGCAGGAACTCTCCGCGGAAGGGATTCCCTACCACGTCGCGGTAATCATGGACGGCAACGGGCGGTGGGCCAGAAAACGGGGCCTGCCGCGGGTGGCGGGTCACCGGGCCGGCATGAAAAGCGTCAAAGAGATCACGCAGGCAGCCAATGAGATCGGGGTGCAAATTTTAACGCTTTACGCGTTCTCGACGGAGAATTGGAAGCGGCCTGAACAGGAAGTCGATTTCCTGATGCGGCTTCCGCAGGAATTTCTTTTATCGGAATTGCAAAGTCTGATCCAGAATAATGTCCGGATTCAAATTCTCGGCGATGTCTTGGCCCTGCCCGCCCATACGCAGGAATCGGTCAACGAAGCGGTGGAAAAAACGGCGGCCAATACCGGGATGTTGTTGAATATCGCATTGAATTACGGAAGCCGCGCCGAAATCATCGAAGCGATCAAAGCGATTGCGGAAGATGTGCGCAAAGGCACTCTTTTCGTTGAGGAGATTCACGAAGAAACCGTCAATTCCCGCCTGTTGACCAAAGGGATCCCCGATCCGGATCTGCTGATCCGGACGAGCGGCGAATTGCGGCTGAGCAATTTTTTGCTTTGGCAGTGCGCTTATACGGAACTCTGGTTCACCGATATTTTTTGGCCCGATTTTACACGGGAACACTTTTTTGAAGCGATTCGCGCCTACCAAAAACGCGGCCGACGATTTGGCGGACTGAAATAGGAGTGAGCCGGGGATGTTGTTGCAGAGAGTTCTGACTGGCATCATTGGCGGTGCCGCTTTTTTGACGGTTGTCGTTTTGGGGGGGAGTTGGTTTGCCGGTTTGATCTCCCTGCTGGGATTGATCGGATTTGCCGAACTGCTCCGCATGAAGGGATACGGTTATTTTGAAATCCCTTCGCTGGCCGGGTTTGTTCTGACGGAAACGTGGCTTTTGCACGGGATGGAGTGGCTGCAATCCCAGCCCGCCATGCTGCTGTGGATCGTCTACGGGTTTTTGTTTATGAGCGTTGTCATGAAAAACCGCTATACCTTCCGGGATATGTCCCATATCCTTGTCGGCACCCTTTACATCGGATTGTCCCTGCACTATGCCGTGAGATTGCGAGACCTGCCGGACGGGCTTTTGTTGTTCCTGTTTGTCCTGTTCACGATTTGGGCCACCGACAGCGGCGCCTATTTTGTCGGACGCGCATTGAAAGGTCCGAAAATCTGGCCGGCGATCTCTCCGAATAAAACTGTTTCCGGCACGGTTGGCGGACTTGCGGCAGCCGCTTTGATCGGAACCGTTTTCTTTTTTGCTTCGAAAGGAGCGGCGCCGGTCGGACAGTGGATTGCCGTTGCGCTGGCGGTTTCGGTTGCGGGTCAAATCGGGGACTTTGTCGAATCGGGGATCAAAAGATCCATGGACGTGAAAGATTCCGGTTCGCTTTTGCCCGGGCACGGAGGAGTGCTCGACCGGTTTGACAGCTTGCTATTTGCGGCGCCTATCGCGTATCATCTTCTTGTACTTGTTCTGAAAGTGCAGGTTTGAGGTGTCACATGACAAAAAAGCTGGCGATATTAGGGTCTACCGGTTCGATTGGCACGCAGACTTTGGCGGTGGTGGCCGCCCACCCGGAGGAATTTGAGGTGGCAGCCTTGGCCGCCGGATCGAATCTTGCGGAGTTGTTCCGGCAGATTGAACAATTTCATCCTGCCCTGGTGTCGGTCGCTACTCCCGATTTGGCAGCCGAAGTGAAAAACAGATTCGGCAACCGGGTGAAAGTCGAGGTGGGACCAGCGGGGCTGGACGCGGTAGCCGGCTGCGACGATGCGGATATCGTCGTAACGGCGGTTGTCGGAACGCTGGGGCTCCGGCCGACTCTGGCCGCCATTGCGGCCGGCAAGGACATTGCCCTGGCAAACAAAGAGACTCTGGTGGCGGCGGGACATCTGGTAACCGGTTTGGCGGCGCGAACCGGCTCGCGAATCTTTCCGGTTGACAGCGAGCACTCGGCCATTTTTCAATGCATACACGGTGAAACGGCAAAGGAAGTGAAACGGATTCTGCTGACCGCTTCCGGCGGCGCGTTCCGCGACAAGACGAGAGAAGAAATGGCTGCCGCAACCCCGGCGGACGCTTTGGCTCACCCCAACTGGTCGATGGGCGCCAAGATCACAGTCGATTCGGCCACCTTGATGAACAAAGGGCTGGAAGTGATCGAAGCCCACTGGCTGTTCGGTTTGCCTTACGAGCGGATTGAAGTTCTGATCCATCCACAAAGCATTGTCCATTCCCTGGTCGAATTCCAGGATCGCTCCGTCTTGGCCCAGTTGGGAACGCCGGACATGCGGGTGCCGATCCAGTATGCGTTATCCTATCCCCGCCGGTTGAAAGCCGACTGGCCGTCGCTGGATCTGCTGGCGGTCGGAACATTGACGTTTCTCGAACCGGATTTGGTCCGTTTTCCGATTCTGGGTCTGGCTTATGAAGTCGGGAAAACGGGCGGCAGTTTGCCTGCGGTGCTGAACGCGGCCAACGAAGCGGCTGTGGATCTTTTTTTGCAGGGGAAAATCGGCTTCCTCGACATTGAGAGAACTTTGCAGGCCGTGATCGAACGGCACGCTCCGGTATCCGATCCGACGCTGGAGGACATTTTGCATTACGACGACTGGGCTCGCCGAACCGCGCGCGAGTTGGCCCTGACGTAAAAGAAAGACAATACAACCGCCGCATCCGTGCGGCGTATCCGACACCAGGCCATCGGTGGCCGCCGCAACAGCGGAGTAAAACATCCATGTTTTAAGGGAGGTTCGAACATGCGACAAAGCACCTTTTTATTGCCGACTCTCCGGGAAGCCCCGGCGGAAGCGGAAGCGATCAGCCACAGGCTGATGCTCAGAGGCGGATTTATTCGGCAGTTGGCGGCGGGGATTTATACATACTTGCCTTTGGGATGGCGCGTATTAAGAAAAGTCGAAGCGATCGTGCGGGAAGAGATGGACCGCGCAGGGGCGCAGGAGATTTTGATGCCGGCGATGCAACCCGCCGAGTTGTGGCAGGAGTCCGGTCGTTACCAGGTCTACGGCCCTGAATTGATCCGGCTTCGCGACCGCCACGACCGTGAGTTTGCCCTGGGGCCCACCCACGAGGAAGTGGTGACCACACTGGTCCGCAACGAGGTTCGTTCCTACCGCAAGCTGCCGATGAACCTTTACCAAATTCAAACGAAATTCCGGGATGAGCGCCGGCCGCGTTTCGGATTGTTGCGGGGCCGGGAATTTCTGATGAAAGATGCCTATTCCTTCGATCTGGATTGGGAAGGATTGGACAAGTCCTATTGGTCGATGTACGAAGCTTACAACCGGATTTTTACCAGATGCGGTTTGAATTTCCGCGCGGTTGAAGCGGATGCAGGCGCGATCGGGGGCGAAGGAGGCACCCACGAGTTTATGGCGCTGGCTGATATCGGCGAGGACACGATTGCGGTTTGTACAAAGTGCGAATATGCGGCCAATCTGGAGAAGGCGGAGGCGGGCGCCGGAAAGCGGGAATACAGCGAAGCGGCGGTCAGCGAGCGCGAAAAGTTCCATACGCCAGGCCTTTCCACCATCGAGCAATTGACCGGGTCGCTCGGGATTGACCCCCGGCAGTTGGTCAAAACGCTGATCTACTTGGCGGATGGCCAGCCGGTTGCCGTATTGGTGCGCGGCGATCATGAAGTCAACGAGGTAAAGGTGAAAAATTACCTTGGCGCCATCCATGTGGAGTTGGCCGATGCGGAGACCACGCAAAAAGTGACGGGTGCGCCGGTGGGATTCGCCGGTCCTGTCGGTTTGTCCGTTCCGGTCTTGGTTGACCGCGAAGTTGCCGCCATGCCAAGCGGCATCACAGGCGCGAACGAGAAAGACTTCCATCTGAAGAATGTCCGCCCGGGTGTTGATTTTCCGCTGGAACGGACTGGCGATTTCCGCAATGTGACCGAGGGCGACGCTTGTCCGCGCTGTGACGGAACCCTCAAATTTTACAGAGGAATCGAAGTTGGCCATGTGTTCAAACTGGGAACCAAGTACAGCGAGATCTTGGGTGCCAAATACCTTGACGCCAACGGCAAGGAACAGGTGATGGTTATGGGCTGTTACGGAATCGGCATCTCCCGGATCTTGTCTGCGATCGTCGAACAAAGCCACGACGAAAACGGCATTGTCTGGCCGATGTCGGTTGCGCCTTTCCATGTGCATCTGATCCCCGTTTCCGTGAAAGACGAAGTGCAGATGAAAGTGGCGGAAGAATTGTACGCCCGGCTGCAGGCTTCCGGCATTGAAGTCCTGCTGGACGACAGGGACGAACGTCCCGGCGTGAAATTCAAAGATTCCGATTTAACGGGAATTCCGGTTCGCGTGACGGTCGGAAAAGGAGCTGCCGAAGGGCGCGTCGAATATAAAGAACGAGCGAACCCCGCACAGCAGGAACTTGCGGTGGAAGAAGCGTTTGCCCGGATCGCCGAACTGGTGAACAACAGCAGGTAAAAATTGGATGGTACAAGGATTAAAACACCGTTGTATGGGGGAAACAATTACTAATCGTTTCCGACAGGAGGCTGCAACGTGAACACGTTGATCATTCCCGCATACAACGAAGCTGCCAATATCGCTCGCGTGTTGCATGTCGTGGCGGATATGCCCGATTTTCAGGAAATCATCGTGGTGGATGACGGTTCCGGCGACCGCACGGCGGAAGTGGCGGCCGCCTTCGGGGTACGGGTCATCCGCTTGGAACGCAATCAGGGAAAAGGAGGGGCCATCGCTGCCGGTCTCAAGGCCAGCGAGACCCCTTTTCTCACCTTGTTGGACGCCGACTTGGTCGGATTGCAAAAACATCATGTGCGGGCCCTCGGCAAACCGGTGTTGAACGGGGAAGCGGCGATGTCGATAGGGATATTCGCTTCCGGCCGTTTCCGTACCGACTGGGCGCAAAAAATCGCTCCTTCCATCACCGGCCAGCGCGTTTTGCGCCGGGAACTGCTGGAGAGCCTGCCTGGGTTGGACAAAACCCGCTATGGAGTCGATTTGGCGTTAACGAGTCACGCAAAACGCTTGCAACTGCCCGTTGCGGAAGTCATCCTGCAGGATGTGACGCAGCGGATGAAGGAAGAAAAGCTGGGGCTGGCCCGGGGGGTTGCCGCTCGTCTCAAAATGTACTGGGAGATCTTGCGAGTGCTCGGCAAATAGTGAACTTGCGCACTGTTGCCCGGGGCTGGGGCACCGCCAAAGTAATGCCTACGGATGCGCCAATGCAGGCGTTGCGGTCATGGACGGCTGTCTGCCGGCGGTTCGCACATGGACACACGAATCCTTCGGCATTGTTGCATAGGCGGTTTTTCAGGAGGAGGTCTGGCCATTGAGTTTGTTGGAAACAAACGGAAAACGTCTTTCCGAGTTTGCTGAAATGTTAGGGTGGGTAGAACCGGAAGTCGGTCAACACGCGCAACAAATCTTGATTGAAAAAGTCGTCGTGTCGCGCTCCAAACAACAAGTGGCTGTCTGCCTCGCTTGTCCGGACCGGTTGCCGCCAGTGGTTTACCGGCAATTTGTGGAAGGACTGCAAAACCGGCTGCCGTTGAAAGCCAGAATCGTCACCCGGTTCCGGTATCCGGCCGAGGTTGAGAAGCTGGAAGAATGGATTGACGCGTACTGGAATCTGGCGGTCGATGGGGTGTGCGCAACCGACCCGGTTTGCGCCAGTGCGCTGCGGCAAGCGGAACGGGAAGTGAGCAGCAATCAGATTACGCTTGCGCTCATCAATCATCTTTCCGTCGAACACATGCAGAAAAAGGGGATTTCCTCGGCGCTTGAGAAGTGGTTCCGCGATGAAGTGGGGCTACAGGTTCAATTTCGGTTCCGCCTGGACGAGCAAGCGCAGGCAAAAGTCGAACTGATTCGCCAGAGAAACATCGAGGAAGAACAGCTTCTGGTCGAACAGGCACGGCAGGCAAAGGCTCTGGATGAGGAAAAAGAGAAAGTTTCGCAGGCGGAACCGGACGCTTTGCCGCCGGAAAAGCTGGCGATCGGCAGAAAGATCGACGACCCGCTTACCGAAATCCGGCTGATCGGCGATGAAATGCGAAAAGTTGCGGTCAAGGGCAAAGTGTTCGGGGTGGAAATGCGGGAACTTGCCAGCGGACGGACCCTTTTCCAGTTTAATGTCACCGACTTCACCGATTCGATCATGTGCAAGCTCTTTGCCAAAGAGGGAAAGATGTTGGATAGCCTGAAGCTTCTTGCGGACGGAAAATGGGTCCAGGTGCGGGGGTCCGTTCAATTTGACACCTTTGCCAAAGAGCTTGTGCTCATCGTCCAGGACCTGTTTGAGAGCGAGCCGCCCTCGCGCAAGGATACGGCGGAAGAAAAAAGGGTGGAACTGCATCTGCATACGCAGATGAGCGCACTGGACGGTGTGACGGCCGTCGGCGACCTGGTAAAACAAGCCGCCAAATGGGGACATCCGGCGATCGCCGTTACGGATCACGGCGTCGTGCAGTCGTTCCCGGAAGCGTACAACGCCGCCAAAAAAGCGGGCATCAAGTGCATTTTGGGGCTGGAAGCGTACGTGGTGGACGACGGCGTGCCGATCATCTATAAACTGACCGAAAGCAATGATTATCCCATGAACGACAAGACGCCGTATGTCGTGTTTGACACGGAAACGACGGGTCTGAACGCGGCGGAAAACACGTTGATCGAAATTGCCGCGGTGAAGATGAAAGGGCCGGAAATGATCGGCGAGTGGACGACCCTGATCGACCCGGAAATCGAAATCACCCCCAAGATTACGGAGTTGACCGGTATCACCAACGAAATGGTAAAAGGCAAGCCGAAGCTGGCGGAGGCGCTTCGCGAGTTCCGGGAGTTTGTCGGCGACGCGGTACTGGTCGCTCACAACGCGGAGTTTGACCTCGGCTTTCTTTCGGTCTGCGCGGCCCGCATCGGCATGCCGGAATGGACCAACCCGGTGCTGGACACGCTGCCGCTTGCCCGCAAACTCTATCCGGCGGAGAAAAACTACCGGTTGAAAACGTTGACGCAAAAATTCAACGTCGAACTCGTCAACCACCACCGCGCTCTGGATGATACGGTGGCAACCGCGAAGGTGTTTCAGCACATGCTGAAAGACCTGAAGGAACAGGGGATCGAGCGGTTGTCCCAGTTGAACGAAAACGACGGGGATGTCGACTATTCGAGGATGCGTCCGTTCCATGCCACCATTCTGGTGCAAAACAAAACGGGTTTGAAGAACCTGTACAAAATTGTTTCCGAATCCCATGTGAACCATTTCTATCGCGTGCCCCGGGTGCCGCGCAGCTTGCTGGTGAGATACCGGGAAGGGCTGCTGATCGGGACCGCCTGCCAGCAGGGGGAACTGTTCCAGGCGATCCTGCGGGGCAAAAACCGGCAAGAATTGGCGGAGATCGCAGAGTTCTACGATTACCTCGAGATTCAACCGCCGGAGCACTACAAGCCTTTGTTGAAAAACGAGTCGGTTTCTTCCCTGGAGTCGATCAAAGACTATCACCGCCAAATCATCGAAATCGGGAACCAGTTGGACAGACCGGTGGTGGCGACGGGAGACGTGCATTTTCTCAATCCGGAAGACGCAATCTACCGCGACGTGTTCCTACAGTCTGTCGGCGACGCGCAGGCAGGCGACCAGCCGCCGTTGTACTTTATGACCACCGATGAGATGATGGACGCTTTTTCCTATCTCGGGGAGGAAACCGCCAAACGGGTGGTGGTGGACAACCCGCGTCGGATTGCCGACCGCATCGAGGACGTCAGTCCGATACCGGACAAACTGTACACGCCGGTGATTGAAGGCGCCGATGACGAGCTGCGCAACATGTGTTATGAAACGGCGCGGCGGTTATACGGCGATCCGCTGCCGGAAATTGTGGAAAAGCGTCTGGAAAAAGAACTGAATTCGATCATCACCCACGGGTTTGCCGTGATTTACCTGATTTCCTCGCGATTGGTGAAAAAATCCCTGGCGGACGGCTATCTGGTGGGATCGCGGGGATCGGTCGGCTCTTCGCTGGTCGCCACTTTTTCGGAGATTACGGAGGTCAACCCTCTGCCGCCCCACTACCTTTGTCCGTCCTGCAAATACAGTGAGTTTATCGCGGACGGATCGGTTGGGTCGGGGTACGATCTGCCCGATAAAGACTGTCCGAAGTGCGGCG
Source organism: Effusibacillus sp. SKA8 (assembly GCF_058273125.1). NCBI lineage: Bacteria > Bacillati > Bacillota > Bacilli > Caryophanales > Alicyclobacillaceae > Effusibacillus > Effusibacillus sp. SKA8. The sequence goes on from NZ_JBZCSF010000001.1 coordinate 219,667, forward strand.
TCAAACTGAAAAAAGACGGCCAGGACATCCCGTTTGAAACCTTCCTCGGCTTCAAGGGGGACAAAGTGCCGGATATTGACTTGAACTTCTCCGGCGAATACCAGCCGCGCGCCCACAAGTACACGCAGGAATTGTTCGGCGCCGACCATGTCTACCGGGCGGGCACGATCGCCACCGTGGCGGAGAAGACCGCATTTGGCTACGTCAAGAAATATGCGGAAGAGAAAGGGCTGAACCTGCGAAGCGCGGAAGTGACCCGGTTGGTAAACGGCTGTACCGGCATCAAACGGACCACCGGCCAGCACCCCGGCGGCATTATTGTCGTCCCCGACTACATGGAGATTTACGATTGCTGTCCGATCCAGTATCCGGCGGATGACAGCAGTTCCGAATGGCGGACGACCCATTTTGACTTTCATTCGATTCACGACAACTTGCTGAAGCTTGATATTCTCGGCCACGACGATCCGACCGTCATCCGGATGTTGCAGGATCTGACGGGGATCGATCCGAAGACGATTCCTGTCGACGATCCGAAAGTCATGTCGTTGTTCAGCGGCACGGAAGCGCTCGGTGTCACGCCGGAACAGATCCGTTCCAAGACGGGTACCTACGGAATTCCCGAATTTGGCACCAAGTTTGTGCGACAGATGCTGGAAGACACCAAGCCGAGCACCTTTGCCGAACTCGTCCAGATTTCCGGGCTGTCCCATGGCACCGACGTCTGGCTGAACAACGCGCAGGAGTTGATCCGCAAAGGGGTTTGCAAACTGTCGGATGTGATCGGGTGCCGCGACGACATCATGGTGTATTTGATCTATAAAGGACTGGAACCCGGACGAGCGTTCAAAATCATGGAATCGGTGCGGAAAGGAAAAGGGGTGTCGCCGGAAGACGAGGAATACATGAAGTCGTTCGGCGTGCCCGACTGGTACATTTGGTCGTGCAAGCAAATCAAGTACATGTTCCCGAAAGCGCATGCATCCGCCTACGTTTTGATGGCTGTGCGGATCGCCTGGTTCAAGGTGTACCGCCCGCTGGAATTCTATGCCACCTATTTTTCCGTTCGTGCGGACGACTTTGATCTGCAGTTGATGTGCCAGGGCTATCAAGCGATTTGGAAGAAGATCGAGGAAATCGAAGCGAAAGGAATCAACGCGGCTCCCAAAGAAAAAGCGCTGCTGACCGTATTGGAGATGGCGCTTGAGATGACTGCAAGGGGATACAAGTTCTATCCTCTTGACTTGTACAGGTCGGACGCGACGAAATTTATCGTGATGGAGGACGGTCTGCTGCCGCCCTTCGGGGCTCTGGCCGGCGTCGGCGAGTCGGCGGCCAGGGGGATCGTGGCAGCCCGCGAGCAGGGGCCGTTCTTGTCGGTGGAAGATCTGCAGCAGCGTTCCCGGGCGTCGAAAACCGTAATTGAGTTGCTGCAGGAATTCGGCTGCCTGAAAGAGCTTCCGGAAACCAATCAGTTGAGTTTGTTCTGAGGGACAATTTCAGGCAACACAATTCCGGGCAGACCTTGCACGCCATCCGTGACTGTGTTATATTATATTAAGTAAACTGGGTGATATTATCGGTCTTCGAGAGTGGGGAAACCCACTCTTTCGATATTCTATAAGGGGTATCAAGTCTCAGGAGGGGTTACATGTCCAAACCGAAAGTTGTAGACATCGTGGAACAACTCGTCACGCCGATTGTCGACAGAGAAGGGCTGGAACTGGTTGACATCGAGTACGCAAAGGAAGGAGCGAACTGGTACCTCCGCGTGTTCATCGACAAACCCGGCGGAGTGGATATTGAGGATTGCGGCAGGGTCAGCGAGGCGTTGTCGGTGAAACTGGACGAAGTTGACCCGATCCCGACCAGCTACTTTCTGGAGGTTTCCTCGCCCGGTGCCGAACGGCCGCTGAAGAAACCGGCCGATTTTGAAAGAGCGGTCGGCAAACGGATACATATCACGACTTACGAGCCGGTCGAAGGGAAAAAAGAGTTTGACGGCGAGCTAATTTCGTATGACGGTCAGCTGCTGGTGCTTGCCGAGTTGCAAAAAACGGTTCGCAAACAATACGGGATTCCGGTCAACAAGATCGCGAGTGCCCGGTTGTCCGTCATTTTTTAAGAATGCAGTTATCATTCTGAACCAAAGGAGGAGAAACGGTTCTATGAACTTGGATTTTATCGAGGCACTGGAACAGCTTGAGAGAGAAAAAGGAATCAAAAAAGACGTGCTGATCGACGCCATCGAAGCCGCGTTGATCTCCGGCTATAAAAGGAATTTTAACTCGGCGGCCAACGTTCGGGTCGACATTAACCGACAGACGGGGGACGTCAGAGTGTTCGCACGTAAGCAGGTGGTGGAGCAACCAGAAGATCCCCGGCTAGAAATTTCCCTTGACGCGGCGGAACAAATCAACCCAGGTCTGCAGCTCGGGGATATCGTCGAGATTGAAGTCACGCCCCGGGACTTCGGGCGAATCGCCGCGCAGACCGCGAAACAGGTTGTCACCCAGCGTATCCGGGAAGCGGAGAGAGGTTTGATCTATTCCGAATTTGTCGACCGGGAAGACGATATCGTCACAGGCATCGTACAGCGCCAGGACGCAAGGAATTATTACGTGGATCTCGGCAAAGTCGAAGCGGTGCTGCCGTTTACGGAAGTGATGCCGGGCGAAAAGTTCAAACAAAACGACCGCGTCAAGACCTACATCACCAAGGTTGAAAAGACCACAAAAGGGCCGCAGGTGCTGGTCTCCCGCACCCACCCGGGACTTTTGAAACGGCTTTTTGAATTGGAAGTGCCGGAGATTTACGAAGGCGTGGTCGAGATCAAATCCGTCTCGCGGGAAGCGGGCCAGCGCTCCAAAATCGCGGTCTACACGAAAAACCCCGATGTCGATCCGGTAGGGGCTTGCGTCGGTCCGCGCGGCACACGGGTGCAAGCGATCGTCAACGAATTGAGGGGCGAGAAAATCGACATCGTCCGGTGGAGCAACGATCTGGCCGAATTTGTCGCCAACTCCCTGTCTCCCGCCAAAGTGATCAAAGTGAATGTCGACGAAACCGAAAAAATTGCCCGTGTGATCGTTCCCGATTACCAATTGTCCCTCGCAATCGGAAAAGAAGGGCAAAATGCCCGGCTCGCCGCGAAGTTGACCGGCTGCAAGATCGATATCAAAAGCGAATCCCAAGTCGGTAGGGCATCCGAGGAATCCGAGCTCAAGGTCGGGCACGAGGTTGAAGAGTAAAGGCAGGGGTTAGCATGGCACAGAAAAAAGTCCCTCTTCGCAAGTGTGTCGGCTGTCAGGAAATGAAACCGAAGCGCGAATTGATCCGCGTCGTTCACAGTCCGGATGATCGGGTGTTTCTCGATCCGACCGGAAAGAAAGCGGGAAGAGGCGCTTATTTGTGCAAAAATGTCGAGTGCTTCAAAATCGCGAGAAAGAAAAAGGCACTCGACCGCTCTTTGAAAACGAATGTGTCGGACGAAGTGTACCAACAACTTGAAAAGGATTTGGGCGCGGTGAAGTCGGATGAATGACCGGCTGTTGAACTTGTTGGGTCTGGCGATGCGTGCCGGAGCGGTTGTAACGGGAGACGAGGCGTGTTTGGCCCGGGTGCGTTCAGGGCAAGCGCAGTTGGCCGTAATTGCCGGGGATGCGGGCGTGAACACGAAGAAGAAGTACCTGGACAAATGCCGCACCTATCGGGTTCCGGTCGTGGAAGTCGGTTCGAAAGCGGAACTCGGCAGGGCGCTAGGCAAAATCGAACGGGCTGTCGCGGTGGTTGTCAACAAAGGATTTGCAGAACGGATTTTGCAGTTGTCAAGGGAACAAATCGGGGGTGAAACATGTGAGTAAATTGCGCGTATACGAGTACGCCAAACAGATGAATATGTCGAGCAAAGAACTGATTACGATTTTGAGCCGGTTGAACATAAAAGTGAACAATCACATGAGCGTGATGGACCCGGAAATGATTTCCGCCGTCGAAGGTTTTATGGCGGATCTGCGGAACCGTTCACGAGAGAAAGCGGTTCAGGAGCCGGGCAAGGAGAAACGGGCAGCGGAACAAAAACAGGAGCAACGCATACAGGGGCAGGTGCAGGCGAAAGGCCGGCAAGGTTCGGACAAAGCTCACGCCAAGCCGCCGCAGAGTCATGACAAGGGCAGTGGCAAAGAACATCAGGCGCAGTCCCGGAAGCAGACCAAACAGCCGCACGGGTCCCGCAAAGGCCAAGGCCAGGGCCCGGACAATCGCCCGCAAGGCCACAAGCAGGAGCAAGCCGACCGCCTCCGCCAAGCGGTGGCGCATGCCCAAAAGGCGAGCGCGATCGTCGAGGAAGTGTTGGACGATACGCGTTCCTTTGTCCGGGAGGAACGCATTCACAAAAAGCCGAAACAAAACGTGCAGGGCAACAAAGAGAACCGTAAAGCCTTCGGACTTCCAAGCAACCGTGGGCAACGCCAAGGCAAGGGCAATCAAAACCGCCAGCCGGCGCAGGTGCAAGCTCCGAAACAGCCTGAAGGGCCGAAAAAAATCGAAGTGGAAGGCCCGATGACGGTCGGCGAGTTGGCGAAACTGATCAAACGCGAGCCGTCGGAAGTGATTAAAAAACTGTTGTTTCTGGGAATCATGGCGACGATCAACCAGGAGATCGACACCGATGCAATCGAATTGGTCGCCGGAGATTTCGGCATCGAGGTGGTGGTCAAGGAACCGGTTGACGAAGAAGCGCTTGACATGCTGATTGAGGAAGCGGATCCGGCAAAGCTGGTGGAACGTCCGCCGATCGTAACGATCATGGGCCACGTGGACCACGGGAAGACAACTTTGCTTGACGCCATTCGGCAAACGAACGTCACCGCCCAGGAAGCCGGCGGCATTACCCAGCACATCGGGGCTTACCAAGTGGAAATCAACGGAAAGAAAATCACCTTTTTGGACACGCCGGGCCATGCCGCCTTTACGACAATGCGTGCCCGCGGTGCGCAGGTAACCGATATCACCGTGCTTGTGGTGGCGGCCGACGACGGGGTCATGCCGCAAACGGTGGAAGCGATTAACCACGCGAAGGCGGCCAACGTTCCGATTATCGTGGCGATCAACAAAATGGATAAACCTGACGCCAACCCTGACCGGGTGCGCCAGGAGTTGGCCGAATACGGCTTGGTTGCCGAAGAATGGGGCGGCGATACGATTTTTGTTCCGATTTCCGCGAAGAAAAAGGAAGGTCTTGAAAATCTTCTGGAGATGATTTTGTTGGTCGCGGAAATCGCCGAGTTAAAAGCCGATCCGACCGCAAGGCCGCGCGGTACCGTGATTGAGGCGGAACTGGACAAAGGGCGCGGACCCGTCGCAACCGTCTTGGTGCAAAACGGCACGCTGAAAGTCGGAGACATCGTCGTAGCCGGCAGGACGTTCGGAAAGGTGCGTGCCATGGTGAACGACAAGGGGCGCCGCGTGAAAGAGGTGGGGCCGTCCGGACCTGTCGAGATTCTGGGTCTGAACGACGTTCCGAGTGCCGGGGATCTGTTTGTCGTGTACGACGATGAGCGCAAAGCGAGAGCGCTGGTCGAGAAACGGATTGCCAAGCAGCGTCAGGAGCAGCTTGGCGCACAAAGCCGGGTCACGCTTGAAGATCTGTACAAACAAATTCAAGAAGGGGAAGTCAAGGAATTAAACGTCATTATCAAGGCGGATGTGCAGGGATCCGTTGAAGCTTTGACCGGGTCGCTCGAGAAAATCGACGTGTCCGGGGTGAGGGTTCGCGTCATCCATAAGGGAGTCGGCGCGATTACCGAATCGGACATTTTGCTGGCAACGGCATCGAATGCGATTGTGATCGGGTTTAACGTCCGGCCGGAACCGAACGCCGGAAAAATGGCGGAGTCGGAAAACGTCGACATTCGCTTGTACCGGGTCATTTACAATGTCATCGAGGAACTGGAATCCGCCATGAAAGGGATGCTCGATCCGGAATATAAGGAAGTGATCGTTGGCCGTGCGGAAGTGCGTCAGACGTTCAAAGTTTCCAAGATCGGCACGATTGCAGGCTGCTACGTGACGGAGGGCAAGATCACCCGCAATGCGGAAGTGCGTGTGATCCGCGACGGGATCGTGGTGTACGAAGGAAAGCTCGAATCCTTGAAACGGTTTAAAGACGATGCCCGCGAAGTCGCCGCCGGTTACGAATGCGGAATGACGTTGGAGAATTTCAATGACATCAAGGAAGGCGACATCATTGAAGCGTTTGTGATGGAAGCGATCAAAGTTCAATAACGCGGCAAGCCGGTTTTTGCCCGGTTGAGCCGCCAAGATGGTGCCGGGTTCCTCCGCTTCGTCATCCGTAAAAGTGTGTTCGTTGCAAACGACTCTTTCAGTGTTTGCCAGGAGGTGTGTTTTATGGGGAAAATCCGAGTGGGCCGCGTGGGTGAGCAACTGAAAAAAGAAATCTCGGACATTATCCAAAACGAGCTGAAAGATCCCCGCATCGGGTTTGTCACGGTGACCGATGTGGAAGTGACGGGCGATCTGCAAATCGCCAAGGTTTATGTTTCCGTTCTCGGTTCGGAGGAACAGAAAACCGAGTCGTTAAAAGCCTTGCGCAACGCGACCGGCTTTATCCGCAGCGAAGTGGGGCGCCGTATCCGGTTGCGTCTGACGCCCGAACTGATTTTTGAATTGGACACTTCCCTCGAGTACAGCACCCGGATTCAGGAGGTTCTGCGGGATATCAGTTCCGAAGGGAGGGACTAGCATTGGACAGGGAGCGAATGATGCGGGACGCGGACAGGTTTATCTGCGAACGCGACGATTTTTTGCTGTTGACGCACGTGCAGCCCGACGGGGACGCACTGGGTTCCACACTTGGCTTTGCCCATCTTTTGAAAACGATCGGGAAGCGGTTTGTGATCGCGGTTGAGGAACCGATTCCCGAGAAGTTTTCCTTTTTGCCGATGGCCGGGGAAGTTCGCCTGGCGTCCGGGATAGGACGGCGGTTTTCCAATGTGGTCGCCCTTGACTGCGGCGATATGAAACGGTTCGGGCGATGCGCCGATTTGGTCGAACCGGCTACCGCGATTTTGAATATCGATCACCATAAGACCAACGATTTTTTCGGGCAGGCCAATCTGGTGGATCTGGATGCGGCTGCGACGTCCCAAATCGTGTACAATCTTGCCCGTTTCATGGATATCGGGATCGACAGGCGGATGGCGACTTGCCTTTATACCGGAATCCTTACGGATACGGGCGGATTCCGCTTCAGCAACACGACGGCGGAAGTGCATACCATCGCTGCTGACCTGCTCGGACAAGGGGTTTCTCCCTATGACATCGCGGAACGCGTGTTGGAAGCGCTGACCTGGGGACAGGTGCAATTGATCCGCGAGGCATTGGGCTCTTTGCGGCGGGACGATTCCGGCCGGGTGGCGTGGATGGTGGTCGGGCGGGATCTGCTTGACCGGCTTGGCGCCGCCGATGAGGACACGGAAGGGCTTGTCAGTTACGCCCGTAATATTCAGGGGGCGGAAGTCGGGATTTTGTTCCGGGAAAAAAAAGACGGATCGGTTAAAGTGAGTTTTCGCTCCAAATATGCGGTCGATGTCGGAGAAATCGCCCTTTCTTTCGGTGGGGGCGGGCACGCCCGCGCTGCCGGGTGTACGCTGGAAGGACCGGTCCACAAGGTTGTGTCCGATGTGCTTGCGAAAGTGAGCGAATCGTTGCGATCATGAACGGAATTTTGGTTGTCAACAAGCCGAAAGGAATGAGTTCACACCAAGTCGTCGGCAGAGTCAGGCGGATTCTCGGCATGAAAAAAATCGGCCATACGGGGACCCTGGACCCGGACGTTGACGGCGTCCTTCCGCTTTGCGTCGGGAGTGCTACCCGAATCGCCGAATATATGCTTGACCAAAGCAAAGCCTACATCGGGGAAGTGACCTTCGGTTTCTCGACCGATACGCAGGACGCATCCGGCACGGTTCTGGAGCGTGTGGAAACCGTGTCGTTGAACGAAGAACAGGTTCGCCGCGCGTTTTCACAGTTTCACGGCGAAATCGAGCAGATTCCGCCTGCGTATTCCGCGGTCAAGGTTGACGGAAAGCGTGCCTACCATCTGGCGAGACGGGGGGGAACGGTCGTTCTGAAACCCCGGCGGGTGACCATCCATTCGCTGGAAATTTTCGCCATGGAATTGCAGCAAAATCACCCGCGGGTGCGTTTCCGGGTTGAATGTTCAAAAGGGACGTATGTCCGCACGCTGTGCCACGATATCGGGCAAACACTCGGCATACCGGCCCACATGTCGGCGCTTACCCGCATCCGATCAGGGCCTTTTACCCTGGAAATGTCCCATACGCTGGAAGAAATCGAGCGGGCGCAATCGGAAGGCGGCATTGAACGCTTACTGCTTTCCGCGTCGGTTGCGGTTCGGAACTTTCCCGTGTATGCTGTCGGCGACAAACAGGTGAGACGGGTCCAAAACGGGATGGAAATGGCATTTCCGGTCGGGAGCCGGGTGCCGGAAACGGGGGAGCGAGTTCGGATCGAAACCCCTTCTGGCCAGTTGCTGGCCATCTACCGCGTTGTCGGGGTTGACGGGCAAACCGTCTGGACAAAGCCGGAGAAAGTGTTCAAAGAGTAGGAGGCGCAACGGTGAAGACAGTTCGAATTGCGGGTGTTCCGGATAACCAATCATTCGAACCGAGCGTGATGGCGCTGGGCAATTTTGACGGGGTACACAAGGGACATCGGCAAATTATCGGGGACGCGAAAAAAATCGCTCGGGAAAAAGGCGTGCAACTTGCGGTTATGACATTTGACCCGCATCCACGGCAAGTGCTAGGAGCGGGGGCAAATTTCGACCAACTGCTGACTCCGTTGCCGGTGAAATTGCGTACGTTTGAAGAACTGGGCGTCGAAATCTGTTATGTGGTCCATTTTGACCGGCAATTTGCCGCCATATCGCCCAGCCGATTTGCCGAAGGTTTTCTTTTCCGGATGAACGCGGCGGTAATCGTGGTCGGGTTTGATTACAGGTTCGGCGCCGGCGGCCGGGCGGATGCGGCTGCGTTGCGGGAGTTGGCGGAAAAAGCGGGGAAGTCCGTTCACGTTGTACCGGCGGTCAATCTCTATGGGGAAAAAGTGTCTTCCTCCTTTATCCGCGAGAAACTGCTGCTGGGGGAAGTGAAACTCGCGTCCGAACTGCTGGGAAAACCTTATGAAATCCTCGGTAAAGTGGTGCACGGCGAGGGCAGGGGAAGGCTGCTCGGGTTTCCTACAGCCAATCTCGAGCTTTCCTGCAATTTTGTGCTCCCCCGCACAGGCGTTTATTTAATCCGCGGGCGGGTGACGGAAACCGGCGAGGTGCTGTACGGCCTGATGAATATCGGATACAAGCCGACTTTTCACGATGCGGAGCGGCAAGTGACGCTGGAAGCCCATTTTTTCAATTTTTCCGGCGATCTGTATCAACGGCGGCTCAAAATCGAATTTCTCGACTTTCTCCGTTCCGAAAAAAAATTCAATTCCGCCCGGGAATTGATCGATCAAATTCACGCGGATGCGGCGGAGGCGAAACGGAGATTATCCACTGTCCCATAGCATAGGACAACGGAAAAAGGGCATAGACTTGAAGCAATCGAGTGCTGTCTGTTTACTCCCTTTGCAATCTATGCTATACTACAATCCGGTATTGGCGGAGCACCTTTCTTGACAGCACATCTTGGCTGTAAGGGGGTACGTGCCGTGAAATACCCGTCCGTTGACGCTCGTGATGCTCGTCTTTTCCATTTGTGCAGGGAAGTGGCCCGGATCTGCATCAGCGAAGAGTTTCAGCGTTTAAACCGGGAAATGGTCAAATTGTACCGCAAGAGCGGAATTCGGGACCCGTATCTGGTTGCGTTTCAGGATACTCTGTTTTCCCTCTTTGTCGAGGCGGACCGTCAGTTTGAAGGTTCCACGGAACTGTTCAATTGACATGAAGGTCTGACATGAAAGTCCTCGTCACGGTTCATGCCAGGAAAAGGCTGCAGGAGGAGCGGCAGCGGGGGATTCGGGTGGAGGACATCGTCCGGGCTGCTAATCAGATCCCCGGCAGCATACCGGTGGCGACCCGTTTTCGCGGGTTCCTGTCAGTTTCCGGGCGCACATTCGACATTGTGGCGAAAGACATCGCTCAGGGAAGACTCGTCATTACCGTCATCGGAAAATGAACCTCTGCTCGGATATCGAGTACCTCGACGGTTTCGGGGCCGGGGGGATAAACTGGGAAAAAGGAGGTGACGCACATGTCGTTGTCTGCAGAACAAAAGCAAGCACTGATCGACCAGTTCAAAGTTCACGAAAACGATACCGGATCGCCGGAAGTGCAAATCGCGATCTTGACGAACAAAATCAACTACCTCAACGACCATCTGCGCGTCCACAAGAAGGATCACCATTCCCGTCGTGGTCTTTTGAAAATGGTCGGGCATCGCCGGAATTTGTTGAACTATCTTCGCAAGAAGGATGTCAACCGCTATCGCGCGATCGTCGACAAATTGGGCCTGCGGAAATAGCCAAGAAGCGGGAACGTTGCCCGCTTCTTGTTTTTTGCATAAAAAAGAAGGAAATACTGTCGATATGCCGAAATTGATATGTTCGTGTACATATTTTTCCCCGATGGTTCATGAGTGGTGAAGAAGGGAGGCGTATTGCCTGACATGCAACAAAGCGAGGTACAGCAAGTGTTTGAAACGGAACTGGCAGGCAGAAAGTTAACGATTGAAACGGGAAAATACGCAAAACAAGCAAACGCTGCCGTGATGGTGCGCTATGGAGACACCGCGGTGCTGGCAACCGTAACCGCTTCGAAGGAGCCGAAGGATCTCGATTTTTTCCCGCTGACGGTCAATTATGAAGAACGGTTGTACGCGGTCGGGAAAATTCCGGGGGGCTTTATCAAACGGGAAGGCCGTCCGAGCGAAAAAGCGATTTTGGCAAGCCGCCTGATTGACCGCCCGATCCGGCCGCTGTTTCCCGAAGGGTTTCGCAACGACGTGCAAATTGTCGATATCGTGATGTCGGTCGATCAGGATTGTGCGCCGGAAATTGCCGCGCTGATCGGAACCTCTGTTGCGCTGACGATTTCGGATGTCCCGTTTGACGGGCCGATCGCCGGCGTGATCGTCGGACGCATCGACGGACAGTTTGTGATTAACCCTACCGTCGAACAAGAGGCGAAAAGCGACATGCATTTGACTGTCGCCGGCAGCAAAGACGCGATCGTGATGGTGGAGGCCGGCGCCAACGAGGTCCCGGAGGACGTCATGCTGGAAGCGATCATGTTCGGTCACGAAGAGATCAAAAAATTGATCGCGTTCCAGGAGGAAATCCAGAAGGCGGTCGGCAAACCGAAAATGGAAGTCGCGTTGCACAGCGTCGACGAAACGATCGATCAACAAGTCCGGGAATATGCGACGGACAAGCTGAAAGCCGCCATCCGCACGCCGGAAAAACAGGCCCGCGAAGATGCGATCAACGCCGTCAAAGAGGAGATGGTGGCGCATTTTCAGGAGCGGAATCCGGAACTGACGGAAGAGCAAATCGCCGATATCAATGAGGTCTTGTATAACATTGTGAAGGAAGAAGTTCGCCGGGCGATTATCTTTGAAGGTATTCGTCCCGACGGACGGGCGCTTGATGAAGTTCGTCCGATCACAAGCGAAGTGGGGGTTCTGCCCCGCACCCACGGTTCCGGGTTGTTTACCCGCGGGCAAACCCAAGCGTTGTCCGTCTGTACCCTCGGCGCTTTGGGCGATGTTCAGATCCTTGACGGTCTCGATCTGGAAGAATCCAAACGATTTATGCACCATTATAACTTCCCGCCGTTTTCCGTCGGCGAAGCGCGTCCGCTGCGTGCCCCCGGCCGCCGGGAAATCGGCCACGGAGCCCTTGGCGAGCGTGCGCTGGAACCGATTATTCCGTCCGAAGATGCGTTTCCTTATACAATCCGCTTGGTGTCGGAGGTTCTCGAATCCAACGGTTCGACTTCGCAGGCGAGCATTTGCGCGTCCTGCCTGGCTTTGATGGATGCGGGGGTGCCGATTAAAGCTCCTGTTGCCGGCGTTGCGATGGGACTGGTTGCCGAAGGTGACCGGTTTGCGATTCTGACCGATATCCAAGGCATGGAAGACCACTTGGGCGACATGGACTTCAAAGTCGCGGGCACCGCCAACGGGGTTACCGCGTTGCAGATGGATATCAAAATCAAGGGTTTGAACCGCGAAATCCTGAAGCAAGCGCTGGAACAAGCCCATCGGGGACGGATGCACATCCTCGGAAAAATGCTGGAAACCATCGACAAGCCGCGTTCGGAATTGTCCAAGTACGCGCCGCGGATCATCACGATGAAGATTCATCCCGACAAGATCAGGGAAGTGATCGGCCCGGGCGGCCGCGTCATCAACAAAATCATTGAAGAGACCGGGGTCAAAATCGATATCGAGCAAGACGGGCGCATTTATATCGCGACAACCGACATGGAAGCCGGCGAGAAAGCCCGCGCAATCATCGAGGGAATCGTCCGCGAGGTGGAAGTGGGAGCGATCTACAACGGCCGCGTGACCCGCGTTGAAAAATACGGCGCTTTCGTTGAGGTCTTGCCCGGCAAGGAAGGGCTGGTCCACATTTCGCACCTGGCGGAAGACCGGGTGGACAAAACTGAAGACGTAGTGAAAGTCGGGGACGAAATTATGGTAAAGGTAACGGAAATCGACCCGCAGGGGCGCGTCAATCTCTCGCGGAAAGCCGCACTCCGCGAATTGCGGGGCGAGCCGCCGGAAGATTCGCCTTTCGCCGGGCCGAAAAAGGAACGGGATGGCCGTCACCGCGGCGATCGCGACCGGGACAGCAAACCCCGCCGTTCGGAACACGGAAAATAACCGGAAAAGAGTCAGCGTACTGGCTCTTTTTTCATTTTTTGCGCACAATAAATCCGTAATTCGGATGAAAGAGGGGGAAGTTTGCTATGAGATTGATGGCTGTCGGCCTTGGGGTGGCATTATTGGGAATTGTCGGGATTCAAACTTTGGGCGATGGTCGGAGCCCGGTCGGGATTGCGAATCACGCGCCGACCCGCGAGGAACTGCGGCGTGAGGCGGTCAAACTTTACAAACCTCCGATTGACGCGGTAATCAGCAGGGCGGGAAAACCGAATGTCATCCCCGAACTGAATGGTGTGGAAGTGGATGTGGACGCCACTTGGGCCAACCTGCAAAAAAACGGCGGTCAAACGGCGGTTTCCTACGTGTACAAACAGATACCGCCGAAAGTCAAAATGAGTGATTTTCCCAATCTGCCCGTGTACCAAGGCAATCCCGGAAAGAACGAAATCGCTTTGATGGTTAACGTGGCGTGGGGGACCGAATACATAGACGGCATTCTGCAGGTGTTGCAGGAAAATCAAGCGAAAGCCACCTTTTTTCTGGACGGTTCCTGGCTGGCGAAACATCCGGATACCGCCAAAAAAATCGCCGCACAAGGACATGAAATCGGCAATCACGCCTACACGCATCCGGATATGGCGGCGCTGTCGGCCGAACGCCAGCGGGAGCAGATCGTGAAAACCGAAAGAGAGATCGAAAAAACGCTGGGTGTGAGAAGCAAATGGTTTGCCCCGCCATCCGGCTCATACAACGACACAACTGTTAAAATCGCCCGGGAACAAGGGATGGGGACGGTTCTTTGGACGCTTGACACCGTCGATTGGCGGCGGCCTCCACGCGAACAAATCGTCAACCGCATTTTGCTGAAAGCCAAAAACGGCGCGTTGGTGCTCATGCATCCGACTGAACCGACCCTTGGCGCTTTGCGTACTCTGGTACCAGAGTTGAAAAAAAGGGGGTTTCAACTCGTTACGGTCAGCGAACTCCTGTCACCTGTCCGTAAAGTGGAATAAATTGCAAGTGGAATAAATTGCATTGTGGGAAGTGCCTTCCTTTGCTATAGTTGATGGGAGGCAGTGTTAAGAGGAGGATTGTTTTGTTCTATACCGGAAGATTGTCAAATGGCATGCGGCTCGTCGTGGAAGAAATTCCTTCCGTGCGATCCGTTTCTTTGGGAGTGTGGATCGGCACGGGCTCACGTTACGAAAGCGAATCGACCAACGGCATGTCGCACTTCATCGAACATATGATGTTCAAAGGAACGGAAAAGCTGACGGCCCGCCAGATCGCCGAACTGTTCGACGGAATCGGCGGTCAGGTCAATGCGTTCACATCGAAGGAATACACGTGCTATTACGCCAAAGTTTTGGACGAACATTTTGAACTGGCTTTGGCCACATTGGCCGATATGCTGCTGAATTCAAAGTTCGCCCAGGAGGAGTTGGCGAAAGAACGGAAAGTCATCATTGAAGAGATCAAGATGTACGAGGATACACCGGACGATCAGGTGCATGATTTGCTGGCATCCGCCATGTATCCGGATCATACCCTGGGATTTGCGATCTTAGGGCAGGAGAGAAATCTTCTGGCGTTCTCCAGAGACGATCTGGTCACCTACCTTGGCGACCATTACACGCCTGACAATATGGTGCTTGCCGTCGCGGGCCACGTGCAAGCGGATGCGGTTCACAAAGCGGCCGAGCGATTTTTTGCCGGTTTGGGCGGGCAGCGGGCCGCAGTTCCACAGTTTCCGCCCGTTTTCCGGGCCAATAAACGGATCCGGCAAAAAGAGACCGAACAAGCTCACATCTGTCTGGCTTCCGAAGGATTCGCCTTCGATGATCCGTCGGTGTACCCCCTTATTTTGCTAAACAACATTGTGGGCGGCAGCTCCAGTTCGAGATTGTTCCAAGAAATCCGGGAAGAACGGGGCATGGCGTATTCGGTGTACAGTTTCTATTCTTCTTACCGCGACAGCGGAACTTTCGGCGTGTATGCCGGCACTTCTCCCGATCAGGCGCAGGAAGTCGTCAACCTGATCGGCAAGATTCTGTCTGATCTTGCCGCGAAAGGGGTTACTGTGGAGGAACTCCGCAAGGCAAAAGAACAGGTCAAAGGTTCGCTCATGCTGTCGCTGGAAAGCACCAGTTCACGCATGAGCCGTTTGGGGAAAAACGAGTTACTACTCGGCAAGCAAATTCCCCTTGATGAAACGATTCGCCGGATCAATGAGGTGACGCCGGATTCGATCCGTGAGATCGCCAAACGGGTGTGCGGCGGCCCGCTGGCGATGTCCGCGATCGGCCCCTTTGATGACCTGAAGCTTCCGGAGTGATTGAAAAATTTTCCGTAAAGTATCCGGAAGTTTCGAAGCTTTTTCCCGTTGCGGGAAATGTGAGGTGTCGCTGGTGGAAAACAAACTTGTGGTTTTAGTCAAAAAAATGTCACCGCTGATCGGGAATCGCTTTCCTTTGCCTTACTATGCGACTCCCGGTGCGGCGGGGATGGATTTGTGCGCTTGCATTGAAGAATCGCTGTTGATTCCGGCCAGGGGAAAAGCCCGCATCCCGACCGGCATTGCTATTCAACTGCCTTCCCCGCTGTATGTCGGGCTGGTATTCCCGCGGAGTGGGCTGGCAACCAAACACGGGATCAATTTGGCAAACTCCGTGGGGGTTATTGACAGCGATTATACGGGTGAAATCCAATGCGTTTTGTTGAACGAGGAAGCGTCCGACTACGTTGTGAATCCCGGCGACCGGATCGCTCAACTGGTGATTGTACCGGTTTTTCAAGCGGAACTGAAAGTCGTAGGCGAACTGCAGCCGACCGACCGGGGCCCCGGCGGATTCGGCTCGACGGGAAAATGACTTTGGAAGGAAATATCGGAGGGATCGATAACAAAAAGCTGCCCAACAGGGCGGTCTTTTTTGTTGTGATTCTGATCGACTTCGATCGCGCAAGGGATCCGGAAATCTTCTGACACCCCGTGCGGTAACAGACATCCGGGCTTCTGCATAGGATGTAGCACGTGCATCGATCTGGCAAGGAGCAAGCCCGTTTTTCTTTTGGTTAAAACGGATTTACCTTGAAATTTCACAGGTTTTGCGTACAATGATTTGAAAGGGGTAAAGCACCCATGCTAACAGGTATAAAGATGGCGCTTGCCGGCGGGGATGCGCGAATGATTCAAGTGATTCAGCATGCCCTGGACTTGGACGCCACCGTGTACCTGATCGGATTTGACGACCTGGAATTTAAAGTGGCCGATGCGGTCAAAGCCGACTTGTCGCCGGAAATTTTGCGGGATTTGGACGCGTTGATCCTGCCGGTCACCGGCATGGGCGACGACTGGACAATCGCTTCCAAATATTCCGCACGGCCGGTTGCTTTAACCGACGATCATTTTTCAAATCTTCCCAAAAAATGCAAGATTTTTACCGGGATTTCGCGGACCGCTCTGACGGAAGCGTGCCGCCGCCACGGCTTGCGTTTGATCAAGCTGATGGAGCTTGACGAAGTGGCGATTTTGAATTCGATTCCGTCTGCCGAAGGAGCCATTCAGATGGCAATGGAAAATACCGACTTTACCATCCACGGTTCCGATGTGACGGTTCTCGGATTCGGCCGCTGCGGCATGACGATCGCCCGGATGGCGAGAGGCATCGGCGCCCGGGTCAAAGTCGGCGCCCGCAAAGAAGCCGATCTGGCGAGAATTTTTGAAATGGGATTTGAAGCCTTTCCTTTGTCGAACATCGCTTCCGAACTGCAAAGCGCCGATATCGTTTTCAATACCATCCCGGCCTTGATCCTGACTTCGGAAGTTTTGTCACGCATGCGAAAATCGTGCGTCATCATCGACATCGCCTCAAGTCCCGGTGGCACGGATTTTCGGTTTGCCGAAAAAAGGGGAATCAAAGCGTTGCTTGCTCCAAGTTTGCCAGGAATCGTTGCGCCTAAAACAGCGGGACAGATTATCGCGAGAACAATCTGCCGTCTCGTTTTGGATCACGCATAATCCTGGAGGTAACAACATGGAATTGAGAGGCAAAACAGTCGGTTTCGGGATTACCGGTTCGCACTGTACCTATGGCGAAATCCGTCCGGTGTTAAAAAATCTCGTCGAAATGGGTGTAACCGTAGTTCCGATTCTTTCCTATACCGTACAAACGACCAGTACCCGGTTTGCCGAAGCGGACGCCTGGGTCGCCGAAATTGAACGGATTACGGGTCAAAAGCCGATCACCACGATCGTCGAGGCGGAGCCGCTTGGTCCCAGCAAGAAATTGGACGCGGTTCTGATTGCGCCGTGCACCGGCAACACGATTGCCCGCCTGGCAAACGCGATCACAGACTCTCCCGTCCTGATGGCCGCCAAAGCCACGATGCGAAACGACCGCCCTGTGGTGCTCGCCATCTCCACAAACGACGGTCTGGGTCTCAACCTGTCGAACATCGCAAAATTAATGTCCGCAAAGAATATTTTTATGGTACCATTTGGACAGGACGATCCGTTCAATAAAATCAATTCGCTTGTGGCGAAAATGGATCTCGTGTACGCCACACTGGAAGCTGCGTTGGAGAAGAAGCAACTTCAGCCGGTTTTGATCGAAAGATATAAACAATAAGCAAATGAATTGGGTAAGGAGCTGCTTACGATGGAGAGGAAAAAGCTTTACAATGTGGCAGTGGTTGGGGCTACAGGCGCGGTTGGACAAAAGATGCTGGAGACGCTGGAAAAACGCAATTTTCCGGTCGGAGAACTGCGACCTCTGGCATCGGCCAGATCTGCGGGGCGACAGGTGACCTTCAAAGACAAAACATACACCGTTCAAGAAGCGACTCCGGAAGCTTTTACCGGGATTGACTTTGCCCTCTTTTCCGCCGGCGGTTCGATTTCCGAAAAACTGGCACCCGCGGCGGTGGAACGGGGAGCGGTGGTGATCGACAACACCAGCGCCTTCCGGATGATCCCGGAAGTTCCTCTCGTGGTACCTGAAGTCAACGCCCATACCATTTCGCAGCACAGAGGCATCATCGCCAACCCGAACTGTTCCACCATCCAGATGGTGGTCGCTTTAAAACCGATTTATGACGCATACGGGATCGAGCGAATCGTTGTTTCCACCTACCAGGCGGTTTCCGGTTCCGGCCAGGCGGCAATCGACGAATTGCGGGAGCAAACGCGGGCGGTTCTCGCCGGCGAACCGGCGAACCCGAAGGTGTTGCCGGTGAAATCTCTGCCGAAATATCATCAAATCGCATTTAACGCAATCCCTCAGATCGACGTGTTTGAGGAAAACGGTTTTTCCCGCGAAGAGATGAAGATGGTCAACGAAACCCGCAAAATTTTCGGCGACGATTCGATTCAGATCACTCCGACTTGCGTCCGGATTCCCGTGTTTTTTGGCCATTCCGAGGCGGTGTACGTGGAAACGCGCAAGCCCTTCGACCTTTCGGAGGTGCGTTTGCTGCTGGAATCCGCTCCGGGCGTCAAAGTGGTCGACAATTTGAAAGAACAGGAGTATCCGATGGCAATCGATGCCGAAGGGGAGTACGACACGTATGTCGGACGGATTCGCCGCGATTTGTTCCATCCGCGCGGCCTGAACATGTGGATCGTTTCCGACAACGTCTTGAAAGGCGCCGCCTTAAACGCGGTGCAGATCGCTGAACATATGGTAAAATCAAAGTAAAGAAGGGTTTCCATGCGCATCATTGTTCAAAAATTCGGCGGGACCTCTGTGGCAACCCGAGAGAATCGAACGCTTGCGATGGAGCATGTAGAAGACTCGTTAAAAGCCGGCTATTCGGTGGTTGTGGTCGTTTCGGCGATGGGCAGGAAAGGCGAACCTTACGCGACCGACACGCTGCTGAGTTTGTTGGATCCGCAGGAAAAATGCGCGGCACGCGAACGCGATTTGCTGATGTCCTGCGGCGAACTGATTTCCGCCGTTGTCTTTTCCTCGATGCTGAGCGGCCGCGGATACGATAATTGCGTTTTAACGGGAGCGCAAGCGGGCATTCTGACCAATGACGAATTTTCAAATGCGCAAATTATCACGGTCAACCCGGCACGCATCGTACAGGAATTGGAACGAGGCAAGGTTGTGATTGTCGCTGGCTTCCAAGGCGCAACGGAAAACGGCGACATCACCACTTTGGGCCGCGGCGGCAGCGACACCACCGCGACGGCGCTGGGAGTTGCTTTAAACGCGGAAATCGTCGACATTTTTACCGATGTTGACGGCATTATGACGGCCGATCCCCGCATCGTAAGCGACGCCAAAAAACTGCGCACCGTGACCTATACGGAAATTTGCAACCTGGCTCATCAAGGCGCGAAAGTCATCCATCCGCGGTCGGTGGAAATCGCCATGCAGAAAAATATTCCCGTGCGTGTACGATCCACCCTGTCAAAAGATGAAGGCACGTTGATCGTCAGCCAGGCCGAAGCGGACCGGCTGGAATCCCGGGCAATGCGGGACCAGATTTTGACGGGGATCACGCAAACCGCGAACTTAACGCAGATCAAAGTCGCCTGTCCGCCGACCGGAGGCAATCAGTTGAAAGTATTCAAAGCGATGGCGGATAACGGCATTTCCGTCGATTTCATTTCCGTGACGCCTGCCGGTGTGGCCTTTACGGTTGCGAACGGGGACAGTGAAAAGGCGGCCCGGATTCTCAGGGAACTCGGCTTTCAGCCGGAACTGCTATCCGATTGTGCCAAAGTGTCCGCGGTGGGGGCCGGCATTGCGGGAGTGCCGGGCGTGATGGCCATGATTTTGGATGCGTTGACAGCCGAAGGCATCGAAATCCTCCAATCGGCAGACTCGCATACCACCATTTGGTGTCTGGTGCGGGAAGAAGACATGGCGAAAGCTGTGCGTGCCCTCCATAAAAAATTCAACCTGCACGCATAGTTGCTGCTACAGTATTTGTTTAGGTGGTGGACGTATTGGATTTTGGCAGAATCGTGACCGCCATGGTCACACCTTTCAACGATGACTTGCAAATTGATTACGGCCGGCTGGAGAAAATGGTGAACCACCTGTTGGACACGGGGACCACCTCCATCGTGGTGGCCGGTACGACGGGTGAATCTCCGACGCTCTCACACGAAGAAAAATTGCGGCTGTTCAAAAAAGTGGTGGAACTGGTGAACGGCAGGGGCAAGGTGATCGCCGGTACCGGAACCAACGATACGGCGGCATCCGTTCGTCTCTCCAAAGAGGCGGAACAGTGCGGGGTTGACGGGCTGCTTGTGGTCGCTCCCTACTACAACCGGCCTTCGCAGGAAGGTTTGTACCGACACTTCCAGGCAATCGCCGAAGCGACACCGCTCCCGAATATGCTTTACAACATTCCGGGGCGGAGTTCCGTCAACATCGAAGTGGAAACGCAATTGCGGCTGGCCGAGATTCCAAACATCGTCGCGATGAAAGAAGCGACGGGGGATTTCAATCAAGTCTTGAAACTGCTCGCCAACAAACCGGAAGGGTTTACGGTATATACAGGCGATGACAAAACGCTGCTTCCGTTTTTGGCGCTGGGCGGTTACGGAGTGGTGTCGGTCGCTTCCCATGTGGTGGGGTTGCAGATCAAACAGTTGATCGAATCGTTTGTCGCGGGGAATACGGGAAAAGCCGTGGAGTGGCATAACCGGTTGCTGCCGATTTTCGAAGCGTTGTTTTTGCTGCCGAGCCCCGCTCCCGTCAAAGCGGCCTTGGCATTAAAAGGCATTCCTGCCGGCGGAGTCCGTTTGCCGCTGGTGGAAGCGGACGAAAAAATGATCGGGATTCTGCGCGAACTGCTTGATCGGATTCCGGCAGAGTGACGCTGAAACATTCCGATATTTACCCGTTTGGCGGAAGTTGGCGGAATGAGTTTGAGCCTGCGCACAGGCTCTTTTTTTGCTTTCGTCACGGCCGTTGCAACTGTGCATACTAGTGTCGAAAGAACCTTGTGTCAGCAACAGGGATTCATGTATAATGATGGCAAGTGACTGGTGCGGGTTTGGTGAACACGAACTGGGGCAAAGATCGAGGAAATGTACGAAACAAATTTACAACTGAACATGGAGGTGTGGTTTTGAGCAAGGCACATAACAAATTGTCGATCATCCCGTTGGGCGGAGTCGGAGAGATCGGCAAGAATATGACTGCTTATGTGTATGGCAACGACATCATCGTGATTGATGCGGGACTCAAGTTTCCGGAAGAGGAAATGCTCGGCATCGACATTGTCATTCCTGATATCACGTACTTGATTGAGAATAAGGGAAAGGTCCGGGGAGTTTTCCTGACGCATGGCCACGAAGACCATATTGGAGGACTCCCTTATTTTTTAAAAAACATCAATGTTCCGGTTTATGGAACAAAGCTTACGCTGGGACTGGTGGAAGGGAAGCTGCGGGAGCACGGTTTGCTGGAAACGACCAAACTCAACGTGATTACCAACCGAAGCGTGATCCGATTGGGAGAGTTTTCAGTCAGCGTTTTTAACAATAATCACAGCATTCCGGACACGGTCGGTTTTGCGGTCGATACGCCGGAAGGCGTGATCGTTCATACGGGCGATTTCAAGTTCGATCATACGCCGGTAGACGGACGCCCCGCCGATTTTTTCAAACTTGCGGAACTCGGGGAAAAAGGGGTGCTTGCGTTGTTGTCCGACAGCACCAACGCCGAGCGTCCCGGATACACGATGTCGGAACGCGTGGTGGGGCAGACGATTCACGATTGTTTTGCCACGGCTGAACGGCGCATCATCATTGCGACTTTCGCTTCCAATCTGCATCGGATTCAGCAAATTGTCGACGCTGCCGAGAAATTCGGCAGAAAGCTTGCCGTTGTCGGCCGCAGCATGGTCAACAACATCACGATTGCCCACGATCTTGGATACTTGCGAATCAAACCGGGAACGCTTGTCGATCTGGACGAAGTGAACAAGCTGCCTGCAGACCGGATCGCGATTCTTTCCACCGGCAGCCAAGGGGAACCGATGTCCGCCCTGACCCGGATGGCGCGTGCAACGCACCGCAAAGTGGAAGTCATGCCGGGGGATACTGTCATCATTGCATCTTCCCCGATTCCAGGCAACGAAAAATTCATTTCCCGTACAATTGATCAATTGTTCCGGATTGGCGCCAACGTCATTTACCAGTCTGTCTCCGGCATCCATGTGTCAGGTCACGGCAGCCAGGAAGAGCTCAAGCTGATGCTGAACCTGATCCGCCCCAAATATTTCATTCCGGTTCACGGCGAATACCGCATGTTAAAGCGGCATGCCGAGCTGGCTGTCGCGACCGGTGTCAACCCTGACAACATTTTTATCCTCGATATTGGGGATTCGGTTGAGTTTCAAGGCGGAAAAGGGCGTTTGGGTCCGAAATACACCGCCGGAACCGTTTTGATCGACGGCTTGGGGGTCGGGGATGTCGGCAATATCGTTTTGCGAGACCGGAAACTGCTTTCGCAAGACGGCATCCTTGTGGTGGTTGTCACCCTCTCGAAACAGGACGGCACGATTTTGTCCGGTCCCGATATTATTTCCCGCGGCTTTGTTTACGTGCGGGAATCGGAGGAACTGCTGGATGAAGCGAACAAAATCGTCATGCAGACGCTCAGCAAATTGGTGGCGGAAAACGTCAACGAGTGGTCTTCCTTAAAAAATGGCGTGAGAGACGCATTAGGGCGCTATCTGTATGAACAGACCCGCCGTCGGCCGATGATCCTGCCGATTATCATGGAAGTCTAGACTCGAATCAGACAAGCCTGATAGGGGAACTATCAGGCTTTTTTGCATGCGTTTGAGGCGTGTGAATCATACTAGACCCGAAACGTGTCGAAGGAGTGACAGTCGCATGCGCAATCAGAACCCGATGTTTCCGCGGATGGATACGCCGCCCGCACCGGAACCGCCGCTGGCTCCGATGCAGCCTGCAGCGCCCTCGCAACCCATACAGCCCACGCAACCGAAAGAGGGAAAAGCGGATCCCACCCTCGAAAATATCGAAAATCTGGGCCAAACCCGCGTGGTAACCAGCGACGAGACGAATATTTTTTGCATTACCGTAATCGGACAGGTGGAGGGTCATATCGTTTTGCCGCCGCAGAACAAAACAACGAAATACGAGCACATCATTCCGCAGCTGGTGGCAGCGGAACAAAGCGAAAAAATCGAAGGGGTGCTGATTATACTCAACACGGTGGGGGGAGACGTCGAGGCGGGCTTGGCGATTGCGGAGATGATCGCTTCCTTGTCGAAACCGACGGTATCCCTTGTCCTGGGCGGCGGCCATTCGATCGGCGTTCCGATCGCGGTGGCCTCCAACTATTCGTTTATCAGCGAAACGGCGACGATGACCATTCATCCGATCCGGTTGACGGGCTTGGTGATCGGGGTGTCTCAATCCTTTGAGTATCTTGAAAAAATGCAGGAGCGCGTGATCCGGTTCGTTACCAAACATTCCCGGATCAGCGAAAGCAAGTTTAGGGAACTGATGCTGAAAACGGGCGAACTGGCCCGCGACATCGGTACGACGGTTGTCGGCAAGGATGCGGTTGAATACGGTCTGATCGACGAGATCGGCGGGCTTGGACAAGCGATCAACAAGCTCAATCAGCTGATTGAGAAGCACCGGCAGAACAAAACAACGGGGGTTGTCCAATAATGTCAGTGCTGTGGACGGCGATTCCGCTGGAAACGGTTCTTGCAGGATATGATTCGATGCAGTTCAATTGGATCGAGAGTGAATACCGGGGGGTGAAAATGGTCGTCGAGCCTGCCGGACAGGGATATGGCAAAGTGGTGCGACTGTTGTCTCCAGACCCTTACGATTACCTGAAAGCCGAACTGGCTCCAGGTTCGCTGGTTCCGTTGTTTGGGCGGCCAAAATAATCCGAATCCCGTTGAAATGTTTTCGCTCTGCAGGAAAATAAAGTTTTGCGAAGAAAGAATTACTTAAGATGGATCGTACAAAGCACCCTCCGGGTGCTCTTTCTTTGCAAGGTATTGACCTTTCGTTCGCCTGGCAAAGGCGGAGTTTCTTGATTGGGAGAGAGAAACATGGGGAAGCAAAAAAGCCGGACAGCTCGCGTGAAAGAAACGATCAAACACGAAATTGCCGGACTGTTCCTGTTGGCTGTCGCCGGTCTGGCGCTGGCCGGAATGGGACGGGTCGGAAAAGGGATCGCATACCTGTTCATGTGGACAGCCGGCGATTGGCACTGGATGATCGGTGTGTACTTAACCGGCGCCGCTTTGTACATGATGGTCAAACGGCAACTGCCGCGCGGATCTTTCCGGCTGACGGGATTTTTTCTGTTGCTGGTGGTGCTGCTTACTTGGAGCCATTTGAACCTCTACACGTCTTTGAAGTCCTATTCCGCGTCCGAACCGGATATATTTAAAATAACGACCGAACGAATCCGAACCCTGCATGACGCTTTTGCGGGCACGGTTACCGGATCGACCGCTCCAGCCCCGAGGAGTGCGGGCGGCGGATTGGTCGGGTACCTGGTTTTCACGATCATGCGCAAATTGTTCGATTCGGCCGGAACTTTGTTTGTTCTGACGATCGCCGGAGCGATTTCCCTGATTTTGATCACCGGCAAATCGATGGTGGCGGTGTTGGGCAAAATCCCTCGGGCGATGGCCTTCCGGCTCGGCAAAATCGGGTCAGAAATGAAAGAAGCCTGGAAACTTTTGAAACGGGACGCATCCGAAACGGAGACGAACCGGAAAGCCAACGCCAGGAAAACGGTTACCGCCGTTGAACGGACAGTTGCCGCAACGGCGGAGGCGGAGCCGGATGCGCAAACGGTTTTGAAAATCAAAGATTTCGCCGACCAATGGATGGAGGAAAACACGCAAAATCAACAAAAGCGGCCGGCGGCAAGCGATTCGATTCCGGCGCAGATCACCGTCAGGTACAAAGAACGGCAGCTCCCGAAACTGCAAAAAGAACCGGTTCCCGATTACGAGACCACGGATCCGCTGGTGCTTGAAATGCAAACGCAAGACGGCAGTTACGAAATTCCGCCGTTGACGCTGCTGGAAGCTCCTTACGGGCCGAGAGTGGGCGGAGATCGCAGGGATTTGGAGGCCAATGCGCTGAAGCTGCAGGAAACCCTTGCAAGTTTTGGAGTGCAGGTGAAAGTCACGGAAGCCCACCGCGGCCCAACGGTAACCCGGTACGAAATCCAACCGGCGATTGGCGTCAAAGTGGCGCGAATCGTCAATCTGGCCGATGATCTGGCGTTGGCGCTTGCCGCCAGGGATATTCGGATTGAAGCGCCGATTCCTGGAAAATCGGCGGTCGGAATCGAAGTGCCCAACCGGGAAGTGGCGATCGTCACGCTGCGGGAAGTGATCGAATCCACCGAATTCCAGTCCGCCCCGTCAAAATTGTCGATCGCGTTGGGGAGGGATATTTCCGGTGTTCCGATCGTTGGCAACCTCGCGAAAATGCCGCATCTTTTGGTGGCGGGGGCAACCGGGTCCGGTAAATCGGTTTGCATCAACGGCATCATCACATCGATTTTGTACAAGGCCAAGCCGAGCGAAGTGAAATTTATCATGATTGACCCGAAAATGGTGGAACTGAACGTTTACAACGGCATTCCCCATTTGCTGGCGCCGGTGGTCACCGACCCGCGGCGAGCCGCTTACGCCCTGAAAAAAGTGGTGCAGGAAATGGAGCATCGCTATGAGCTGTTCGCGGAAGCAGGCACCCGCAACATCGAAGGGTACAACTCGATCATGCGGGAACGGACGCAACAGCCTTTGCCTTACATCGTTGTCATTATCGACGAACTGGCCGATTTGATGATGGTCGCTCCCGCTGACGTGGAAGATGCGATTTGCCGATTGGCCCAAATGGCGCGGGCTGCCGGCATACACCTGATCCTTGCGACGCAGCGTCCCTCGGTCGACGTCATCACCGGCGTCATCAAGGCGAACATCCCGTCCCGTATCGCGTTCGCCGTCTCTTCCCAGATGGATTCGCGAACGATTCTCGATATGGGAGGGGCGGAAAAATTGCTGGGCCGCGGCGACATGCTGTATTTGCCGGTGGGAGAATCCAAGCCCATCCGGCTGCAAGGTGCCTTTTTGTCGGAAACCGAGGTGGAACGGCTGGTCGCATACGCCAAAAATCAACAGTCTGCCGCCTACCATCTTGACCTGACGGCGCCGAAAGACGAAACAGCCGCGGATGATGCGGACCTGGACCCGCTTTTCTGGGAAGCGGTCAAACTCGTTGTCGAGTCGGAACAGGCGTCCGTCTCCATGATTCAACGGCGGCTGAAAGTCGGGTACTCCCGGGCCGCCCGGCTGATCGATCAGATGGAGGAACGGGGAATTGTGGGGCATTTTGAGGGATCCAAACCGCGGGAGGTCATCTTGACGAAGGAACAATGGGAAGCGATGCAACGCAATGGGCTGCCATAGAGTCCAGCGGCCGGCTGTTTCGCACAGGCAAAGGGAACAGGAATCCGTTGGTGCCGGACGAATAGTACGATAAAAAGAAAAAGGCGGGTCATGTGATGTTCACTCAATGGTTTCCCGAAACGTTGACAGACATTTTGCTCCGGCTGTTTTTGGCGTTCCTTGCCGGAGCGGTTATGGGACTGGAACGGGAACGCCGTTTCAAAGACTTGAACCATCAAAAAGGGGCAGGTTTTCGGACCTACACGCTGACGTGTTTCGGTTCCTGTCTTTTCGGCTTGGCCTCCATTTACGGATTTCCCGCGCTGGGATCGGCGTTTCAGGATACAGGCCGCATTGCGGCCCAAGTTGTTGCGGGTGTAGGCTTTCTGGGTGCCGGGGCCATCATTAAAAACGGTTCGCAGGTAAAAGGGCTGACGACGGCGGCCGGCATGTGGACGGCAAGCGCGATCGGCCTGATGTTGGCGGCGGGAATGTATATTCCTGCACTGGTGGCCGCATTGTTCGCCTATGTGATACTCGATTTTCACCATTTGTTTCCGCGTTTTTTCTCCGAGTGGAAAAACGTGCCGAAAAAAAACAACACGAGTGTTCTCGAATTGGAAGAACGCTATACACGGCGCACCCGCAGTCTCGGACAACCCGGTGTGCGGCACGGATACCGGCGGATTTCCCGCAAACCGCAGCGGTGAACACCATTTCTTTCATGCGCCGCAAGCTGAAAGCAAACACAAAAGAAGGCCCCTGTACGACGGGCCTTTTTATTCCTGTGTGATCCCTATAACATATGCGTGCGAATATCCGATTTCCATGCGGCGCGTCAACCGGTAGAGGGCGTAAATGACCGGTTCGTGACCGTGTTCTTTCAGGGTTTGAATGATCGTATAAGCGGTGAAAGGTTCTTCCAGAGCCGTTTCGAATTCCGGATCCTCGGCGAGCAGATCGATCCATCGGTCGTAATAATAATCGCCGAGACGCTTTTTGTAGGCCCGGCGGTACAAATCCTTGACGGTGAATGGCAATCGCAGAGCTTTCAGGTAAAAGTCCAACTGCAGGAACGCTTTGGCCACTTCTTTTTCGCTTTCGGAACCTGACATCATTTTTCAACACCTCTTCTATATTATCTGTTTGTCAGTTCCCGCCGGCAACCCAATGAGCCCCCGAAAAAGACTCATAATCCATCATATGCGCATTTGCGGGAGCATATACCTCCCGCATCCTCTGTGGCAACGTGTTCTGTTTCAATGTGCATACCGTTGTCTTCGCTCACGTTTTTCACAACGAGTCCAAAGCGGAGGGTCAAACAGAGGGGTAAACCGCCAATGGATTTGAAAAATGGATTAAATGGACTGATCCATTTTTGGCTTAAATAGTCCATTGATAGCGCTTTCATCAGGTTGATCTAAAACGCGCTAAAATATATGGATCAAAAAATCACAATTCCATCAAAATTATTGTATTGTATTATCATTCATTATGTTGTATAGTTTATTTAAACAGTGGAAGTGCACCTAGGGATCCGACCCTTACGGGACAGGACCGAGCGGGGCAAGCCAGAGCCATTCTGGCTACACCGTGGGGATAAAAGACCCGGCGGAGAGGTTCCCTGCGTTTTTGGCGCGGGGTCTTTTTTGTTTAGACAGACAGTGGGGGTGGAACCTGTGTGGAGAAATCGGAGAATCAGAGAAGAACACGATGCTTGCGGCATAGTATCCGTTATCGAGAAAAACGGAACGCCAACCCATGAAAACATCCAAAAAACGTTTGATGCGCTGATTCAAATGTCTCACCGTGCCGGCTTTGTCGAAGGTGAAGGAGATGGTTGCGGCATTCAGATGGACATCCCCCGCAAGCTGTGGGCGAAAAATCTGGTTCGTCAGGACTTGCCGGCGAACCTGGCGGAACAGCCGGGATTTGTTGTCGGGCATTTCTTTCTTTTGAAGGAAGAAAAGCACAACAGTGAGCTTTGGGTGCAAAAATTGCGTGAATTTTGCGAGGAGGCGGGACTTGCCGTTCTTCTTTGGACGGAAGGAAACGTCAATTCGGATGTCCTTGGCCCGCAGGGACGGGCGGATGAGCCTTTGTTTGTCCAGTTTGCGCTGTACCATAAAGAAAAATCCGGCCGGGAACTGGAGAGCCTGTTGTTTGAACTGCAGTGCAAAGTGGAGGCGGAATTGCCGTTCCATGTCGTTTCGCTGAGTTCCCATATCACAATTTATAAAGTGCGGGGTTCGGCCAACATCTTGCCGGAATATTACCCGGATCTGCAAAACAAGGACTGCCGTTCGGCGATCAGCATCGGCCATAACCGGTATTCGACCAATACGACGACGGTGTTTGAACGCGTTCAGCCGTTCTCGATACTGGGGCATAACGGGGAAATCAACACGATTCAAAAACTGCGCGAAGAAGCGGAAATGCTTGGCATTCAACTGGTTGACGGCGGCAGTGATTCCCAGGATATGAACCGCACGATCGAAGGGATGATCCACAAATACGGGATCGGTTTCTTCGAGGCGCTGGAGATGATTTTTCCGCCGATCCTCAACGAAATCAAAAAATTTTCAAAAGATCTGCAGGATTTGTATATGTTTTTCCGTTCGGCATGGGGGCCCTTCGCGCAAGGACCTGCCGGGATCGTCTCCCGTTACGGGGATGAATGTCTCTATTCGGTTGACGCGCTGGGGCTTCGTCCGCTGTGGATGGTGGAAACGGAAACATCACTTTACTTCTCTTCCGAGCAGGGAGTCGTTTCGGTCACCGATATGGTCGACGATCCGAAATCGATCGCGCCGGGGGAAAAAGTGGGAGTGCGGATTGACCGGGCGGGCCGCACGGTTACTGTGATTCCTTATCACGAGCTGCAGCAAATCGTCCTTGCATCGGCCAAACAGCGCTACCAGTTCAAGGATTTCGGAAAGGCGATCGGTTTTGGCACTCCCGCCTTGGAGTGGGGAGAAGGCGAATTTTTGTTGCCGATAAAGACCGGAGCGGGAGCGGACGATGCCGAAACCAGAGACCGCCTGCTGGCCGCTTTCGGTTGGGATGCGTCAGATCTCGAGTTGATTGAACAAGAAGCCAGCACCGGTGCGGAACCGATCCGCTCCCTGGGATTTGACGGTCCGTTGGCTGCTCTTTCCAGAGAGCGGCAAAACGTCGCCGATTACTTCAAGGAAACGGTGGCGGTGGTAACCAACCCGGCAATCGACCGCGAGCGGGAAATCGAACATTTCTCGACCCGCGTCGTGCTGGGTCCGCGTCCTTCCCTGCGCGGTCACGACCAACACGTAATCCGCCGCCTTGAGCTTCACACTCCTTTGCTGCTGGGCGGACACCGCAACGCGTCTCCTTTGGCGCTTGACGTATACCGGCCGATGGCGCACGAACTCGGAACTTACCTGTTCGAAGACTTGCTGCACCAGTTTAACGCGGGGCCGTACTCGATTTTTGTGATGGATGCGGCGTACCGGGAAGGGGAAACCGTCAAAACCGCCGTTGCAAGGCTCAGGTCGGAAGCGGTGGAAGCGGTTGTCGCAGGGGCGCACCTGCTGGTGATCGACGACCGGTTTGTCTTCCGTCACGGCAACGGATATATCGATCCGTCTCTGTTGGTGTCGGCAATTCATAACGCTTTGAAAGAATATCCGGTAGCTGCGGGTGCGGAGAATCTCCGCCGCCGCACGTCGATCGTTTTGCGTTCCGGCGCCGTGCGCAATTTGCACGACATTGTCGTTGCCATCGGATTGGGAGCGGACGCGGTCAATCCTTATATGATGTGGGAAATGGCAAGCTTAGTCGAATCGCATGCGGGAATCAAAAATCTGTACCAGGCGTTGCACAAAGGTCTGGAAAAAGTGATTTCCACACTGGGCATTCACGAGCTTCGCGGTTACGACCGGCTGTTCTCCTCCATCGGCATCCGGCCGGAGATTGCGGATGTATTGGGTACGAAAAACTTCTTCGGTTCCGAACGGGCCGGACTTGGTTGGAACGAACTGCAATCCGATTCGGAGGAACGCTTGCAAATCGCCAACGGTGAAGCTGCCGCCAAAGTGGCGAAAACGTTCCACTATTTCCCGCGGATTTGGAAATTGGCGGGCGACGTTGCGCAAGGTTTGAAGCCCTTCTCCGCCTTTGCCGACAAAATGGCCGAGTTGGAAGCTTCCAACCCGATTTCGCTGCGCCATCTGCTGGATCTCAAAATTGACGATGACACGCAGGTCGATCCTTCCGAAGTCGATATTACAATCGGCGAACACAGCCTGCCGTTCCTGATTGCTTCGATGTCGTTCGGATCCCAGAACGAGACGGCCTACCGTGCGTATGCGGAAGCGGCTTACCGGCTCAACATGATTTCCATGAACGGTGAAGGCGGAGAAATCAAAGATCTGATTGGAAAATACCCGAAACATCGGGGTATGCAGATTGCATCGGGGCGTTTTGGCGTAAACATCGAGCTTACAAATTCCTCCAATTTATTGGAGATTAAGATCGGTCAAGGCGCAAAGCCCGGCGAAGGTGGTCACTTGCCGAGCTCGAAGGTCACCCACAAGATCGCTGCAGCCCGTAATGCACAACCGGGAACGGACCTGATTTCGCCGTCGAACAACCACGACATTTATTCGATTGAAGATTTGGCGCAAATGATCGACGAGTTGAAGACGGCCAACCCGCAAGCGCGGGTGTCGGTAAAAGTGCCTGTGGTGCCGGGTATCGGGACGATTGCCGTAGGGATTGCCAAGGCAGGGGCGGATATCATTACATTGAGCGGATACGACGGCGGAACTGGAGCCGCTCGTGCCCACGCGCTGAAATATGTCGGCCTGCCGGTGGAGATTGGCGTGAAACTGGCCCATAAAGAGCTGGTGGAGTCCGGCCTCAGGGATAAAGTCGAGATCTGGGCGGACGGCGGCATCAAGACCGGGGCGGATGTGCTGAAGATGGTCCTGCTGGGAGCCAATCGCGTCGGTTTTGGAACGATGGCGATGGTGGCAATCGGCTGTATCAGCTGCCGTTCTTGCCACAAGGATACGTGTCCGGTCGGAATCGCCACTCAGATGGAATCGGTCGAAGAAGCGAAAGAGAAAGGCCTGAAAATGTTCAAACCGCGCGAATTCGATCTGGCTGTATCCAGCTTGGTCGGTTACTTCAACGGCGTCGGCGAACATTTGCGGCAGCTTACCGCAGCGCTTGGTGCGAAACGCTTGCAGGATCTGGTGGGAAGATCGGATTTGCTTGAACAGACTCGCGAATTGGATCGCGTAGACCTGTCTGACCTGTTGGCGCCTGTGCAAATGCAGACACCGGCTCTCAAAGGGGTTCCCGAACTGCGGCTGTCGTCGGTCGGCATCAATTCTCTGACCGAGCGATTGGCGATGGAAACGGTGATGGAAGTTGCGGCCGGTTCGGATTCCGTGATTCGTCACGCCGGTACAACCTCGGCGCATGATCGGGTCGTCGGCAGCTATCTGTCCGGGTCGGTCACCCGCGGTAAAAATCGGGGTGAAATCACGTCATTCAAGAAGGCAAAAGTCAATTTTGACAACGGATCTGTCGGTGGAAACGGTTTTGCCGCATATAACGCGACCGGAGTGCATATCCGGATTCAAGGCGGCGCTCAGGATGGCGTCGGAAAAACCTCTTACGGCGGCAAGATCATCGTTTTGAAAGGCAAGAACAAGTATGGCAAATTCGTCGATGGTTCCGTCGGAAAAGGGCTTGCATACGGTGCTCAGCGCGGATTGTTCCTTGTTCAGGGCAACGCCGATTCCAGAGCGGGCATCCGTTTGTCCGGCGCGGATATTGTAATTGGCGGTCAATTGAAAGAACCAATTGATGACTCCCTTGGAACGATTGGAGCGAGAGCGAATATTAAAGGATTCGCGTTTGAGTATATGACAAACGGCCGCGCTGTCGTGCTGGGTGACCCGGGTCCGTGGATTTGCTCCGGGATGACGGGCGGTGTCGTATACTTGCGTGTACAGCCCGAGATGGGGCTGGATGAAGGGGCGCTGCGCAGAAGAATTGCAAAAGGCGCCAAGGTGTCGCTTCTCAAACTGGATGTACAGGGCAAACGGGATATTGTGGAATTGCTTGGCACCTATGTCAAAGAACTGAGAAAAAGCGGGCAGGATGAGGAAGCCGATCAGGTGGAAGCTTTGCTGGAACAACCAGAACATCATTTTATGATGATCAAGCCGGGTGTCGATCAAACCGACCAAGACATCGCGACCGAATAATTCAGGAAAAGACGGTATAATGCCGTCTTTTTTCTTTGGCACGTCAAAATCGTTTGCGGACAGCCGCCATCAAACATCCGCATATGTACCGTACCGAACAAAATTGTAACCGGGTGATTGACAAAAAATCTTCCTTTGGGTCAAACTTACAGTATGAAAAAGACTGAGATCCCTATCCTGTTGCAACACCTGGAAAATCTGTATCCTGACGCAAGCTGCGAGCTCGTTCACCGCAATCCCTTCGAGCTGTTGATCGCGGTCATTTTGTCAGCGCAATCGACCGATAAGCTTGTCAATGAGATCACGCCGGATTTGTTTGCAAAGTATCCGACACCGGAAAGTTTCCTTTCATTGACACAGGAGGAACTGGCGAAAGAAATCCGCAAAATCGGCTTGTTTCGTTCGAAAGCCAGGCATATCCTTGAAACGTGCAGGATTTTAACTGAAAAATACGGAGGAGAGGTGCCAAGCGACTACGACGCTCTGGTGGCGCTGCCCGGAGTCGGGAGAAAAACGGCGAATGTCGTAATGAGTACGGCGTTTGGGGTACCTGCCATCGCAGTCGATACCCACGTCAACCGTCTCGCGCACAGGCTGGGGCTGACAAAAGCGGCGAATGTCCTTGCTACCGAAAAGGACCTGATGAAAAAGCTGCCCAAGGAAAAATGGACATTCGTCCACCATGCGCTGATTTGGCACGGACGAAGGGTATGCGCGTCCCGCAATCCGCAATGCCAGATTTGTCCGATGCAAGAAATCTGCGCATACTACAAGCGGCAGGACAAGAGGAAAAAGCGAAGGGCTGACAGGCGGAACCAGGCGTGACGCGGATAGGGCGATGTTTTTTGCTGAAACCGAGACATTTGCGAGACATTTGTTCGATTCGGGAGGCTGTACAGGTATGAAAGTCATGTTTGTTGAAATCGGCATGGGTGTGGATTTGCACGGGCAAGACATTACAGTCGCTTGTGTGCGGGCCGCACGAAACGCGATCCAGCACAATTCAATGCCAGGTCTCAGGGAACTGCTACCCGGCCAGGACATCAACAACATGAAAGTGCGCGTCAAACTGGGCGTGCCGGCTGATGCCGACAAGGTGGACATCGAGCGGGTCAAGGCCGTTTTCCCCTACGGCCATGTGTCGGTTGAAGTGGTTCCGGGCGGGCTGTTGTGTGCAAGCGGAGTCATTCTGCCCGACAAAGGGGACCGCACCGACCAGGTGTACGTCGTGAACGCGGCGGTTGAAGTCGGTTATGACAAAGGTGAATCAATATGAATGTCAGGGACAGGGTTGTCTTGATTACCGGAAGTTCCAGCGGCATCGGGCGGGAGGCGGCGCTTGCGTTCGCGGCGAAAGGATCCTTGCTGGCAGTAGCTGCCCGTTCGGACGATAAACTCCGGGAGGTGGCGGAAACGATTCAAAACAGCGGCGGAAAATGTTTGACCGTACCCGTTGACGTTGCCGATCCGGATTCCGTTACGGCCATGACGGAAAAGGTGTTGGATTGTTACGGGCGGATCGACGTACTGGTAAACAACGCCGGTTTCGGCATTTTTGCACCGGTTTTGGAAGCTGACATGCGGGACATCGAAGCGATGATGAACGTCAATTATTTCGGGACGGTCCGTTGTATCCAGGCAGTCGTTCCGCACATGGTACGGCAAAAATCGGGCTGTGTGGTCAACGTCGGCTCCATGGCCGGTTTTGTGGCGGCGCCGACGCACGGTGGGTACGCCGCCACAAAATTTGCCGTGATCGGATTGTCAGAGGCGTTGCGAGAAGAAGTGCGCGACTATGGGGTCAAAGTGTCAACCGTCAATCCGGGACCGGTGGATACCCCGTTTTTCGACCGGGCGGATCTGAACAAAATTCCGAAAATCGCCCAGCGTTTTATGCTAAAACCGGAACAGGTGGCACAAGCGATCGTGCGGGCCGTTGAGCAGGAAATCCCACAGGTGATGGTTCCCGGAAGCATCGCGCCGCTTCTGAAGTTTAAAGCGCTGATGCCCACAGCTTTCGCCCGTGGAGCCGGCAGATTTTACCGCAAACAGAAATAAAGCTCAAACCAGAAAAGATTTCCCTAGCTTGACAAAATTCCGAAATTGTTCCAATGTAGGCATGTCTTTAAAGTGGTGGATTTGAATTTCCACGCCATGAGCCTTGAAAGACGGGATCGTCCAGATTTTTTCCAGGGCGCTTCGCGCAAAATCTGCTGCAACCGCCTGCCGTCCTTCCCGTGTTGCCAGCGCCGCTCCGAATTGCTCCCGGTCGAGCCCCGTCTGACCCGCAATTTCGATTAACAGTTCGCGGTTTGATATGTCTTCGCCTTGTCCCCATTTGCGATGAAACACTTCCCGGCTGTATGCGAACCCGCACCCCATAAAAGATGCGATCTTGGTCGCCTCATGGGCGGCGCGGGTTCCCGTAGCGGGGGAATCAAAACGGATTGGCGCTCCGAGTTTTGCTGCCATTTCCGTTGCCATCCGCATGCCCGTTTCCCTGTAGCCTGCGGGTTTTGGGGGGACTTCGGCGCTGTCCGGCAGCTTCCAGGCGACCAATTCCACTTCGATTTGAAATTCTTGCAACAATTGATCAACCATCACGTGGCTAAGGTAACAATAAGGGCAATTGTAATCGTAAAAATAGGTTAACCGATGATCCATAAAGCAATCTTCCCCCGTAATCCGAATTTGACTTCGATTCTTGCAGTTGGTAGAATATTTGGTGTAGCATCTTATTTTTAATGTACCTTTAGGAGGTTTCCCATGCAAGGAAAAGTAAAATGGTTCAATGCTGAAAAAGGCTACGGTTTCATCGAGCGTGAAGACGGCGGCGACGTGTTTGTCCATTATTCGGCAATTCAGGCTGAAGGTTTCAAGACTCTCGAGGAGGGTCAACTCGTTTCTTTTGACATCGTTGAAGGGAACCGTGGACCGCAGGCTGCGAACGTGGTAAAACTGTAAACCGAAAACGATCGCTTACTTTCCTTGTATGGGTGGGTAAGTGAAAATGACAGCCCCGAATCGTTGCGATTCGGGGTTTTGATTTCCGGATGGAAACGATTTAAGAAAAACGGGGAGAGTGTAGCCGAAACGAGTCGTTATGATGCGGGACGTTTTTTCCGCGTTGCCGGTTGCCGGTTGTCAACAAAGCAAGAACGTGCTTAAATGAGAGAATACGGCGAAATATCGCGAGATTGAAGAAATATTGGGCGGTCCGGGGATTCGAAGGATGGGCCGGAATGCAGTAGAATGGCTGGGAGAGGTGAGACGGGAATGGGGAAAAAAGTTGTTCGCAGCATTGTCCTCGCTTTGATTTTCGCGGGAACAATCGTGCTGGGCGTCGGTTGTGCGATTGCGCTGCCCGCACTTGACCCTGCCAAGTTGGAAATGCCTGATACGGTTACCAAAATTTTCGATAAAGACGGAAAACTCGCCACCGAACTGCAGTTGGACAAAGGGCGTCCGGTGGACTACGACAATTTGAAACCATATGTCAAACAGGCGATTATCGCCACTGAAGACCGTCAATTTTATGAACATAACGGAATCAGTTACCGCTCGATTTTACGGGCCGTTTACAGGGATCTTCTTTCCGGCAGCAAAGCGGAGGGCGCCAGCACAATTACGCAGCAGCTGGCAAGGAATGCGTTTCTCGACCAAGACAAGACCTTCACTCGCAAGATCAAGGAAATTGCGCTGGCGGCCCAAATCGAACGGCAGTACACCAAAGACGACATTTTGGAAATGTACATGAACAAAGTGAATTTTCACCCGTCAGCTTTGGGAATCGAAGCGGCAGCCAAGATATATTTCAATCATTCCGCCACTCAGCTTACGTTGGGTGAGGCCGCTTTTCTCGCGGGATTGCCGCAAGCGCCGTCCTATTATTACAATAATCTGGACGAGGCCTTGAAACGGCGTGCGATCGTACTCGACAACATGGTGAAGGAAGGGTACATCACCCAGGAGGAAGCGGAAAGAGCCAAGCAGGAAAAAGTCACGGAAGACTACAAGAAAAGAGACCCGAGCAGCCTTAAATACCCGCATTACGTGGAATATGTTTTGCACGAAGCGGAACAACGGTACCAAATCCCGAGGGAGCAGGTCATACGGGGCGGCTTGCAGATTTATACCCATCTCGATGTCGATGCCCAGCAGGCCGTCGAGGCGCAATTTCAAAACGCGGCAAATTTTCCTCCCAATGCTCCTGACAATGTGCGTGTGGAGAGCGCGATGGTGCTTGTCGACCCGAAAAAAGGGGGAATCCGGGCTCTCGTGGGGGGCAGGGATCCGAATTCTTTCATGAACCTGAACCGCGCCTTCCAGATCAAACGGCAGCCCGGTTCCGCAATCAAGCCTTTGATCGCTTACGGGCCGGCGATCGACTTGGATCCCAAAACCTATAACCCGTCTACGCTGTTGAACGACAAAAAGGGAACATCCTTCGGCAATCCGCCCTATGCACCGCAGGACTGGGACGATCACAAGCAAATTCCCCGTGGCGATCAGGTGACGATGCGGGAGGCGATCAAATGGTCATTCAATATTCCGGCTGTTCAGGTCCTGCACGATATTGGAATTGATAAAGGGAAAAAATTTGCCGAAAAAGCCGGCATCCCGTTCCATAAAAACGATGTGGGATTGGGCATCGCCATCGGCGGGTTCGAAGAAGGGGTATCGCCGCTCAACATGGCAGACGCTTACCAAGCTTTTGACAATAAAGGGCAGCGTATCGAAGCGCATGCGATCCAGAAAATTATAACGGCATCCGGCAATGTGTTGGCGCAGGAAACGATGGCACCGGTTCAGGTGATGAACGAATCGACCGCCCATACGATTACATCTCTCCTGCAGGTTGTCGTCAGAGAAGGGACCGGTACGAAGGCTGTCATAGCCGGTCGCCAGGTAGCGGGAAAAACGGGCACCACGGAGTACGGAAATATGTTGGGGGCGAACCGGGACGCTTGGTTTGTCGGCTACACTCCGGAAATGGTGGCGGCCGTCTGGATGGGGTTTGACAAGCCGGACAATCAGCATGTTTTGAAGGATAGCAGGCAAATGACCGCCAGCAGTTACCCGGCCCAGCTTTTCAGCCGCGTGATGTCGCAGGCGCTCAAGAAATATCCTGCCGGTTCGTTTTCAGCGCTGCCGGCCGAAGAGAAGAAGGAAGAACCGCAAACGATTCAGCTCACCGGCGAATGGAACGGGAAAAGCGTCATGTTGAGCTGGAACAAGTTAAAAGAAGACGCTGTGTATTATGTGTTCCGGGTGGAAAATATCGAACATCCGGAAGCGGGATTGCCGCTTTTTGAAACGAAGGACGCTACAGTTTTTGTCGATACGGACGTGCAGCCAGGGAAAACCTATTACTACGCAATCAGTGCCGTAGACCCGAACAACAAGTCGAAACAGCTGGCGGAGTCCAACAAAATCGCGGTCAAGACCGAGAAAAAACAGGACCAAAACGATAAGGAAAAACCCCTCGATCCTGTCAAACCCGGAACACCGGGAACCGGGACGGGCAGCGGACCCGGGGGAACACCGGGCGGAAATGCCTCGGGAGGAACTTCCGGTGGTACAGGGGTGACATCCGGCGGTACTCCGGGAGGAACCGGGGGAACACCGGGCGGTTCGGGCGGAGGAGGAACTTCTGGCGGCAACGGCGGCCCGCCCGCGGGCCAGACCGGCGGAAACTCCGGCGGCACGCTGGTCGTTCCCGGAACCGGCAACCCAACCGGCAGGTAGCAAGGATCCCCGATGCGAGTCGGGGGTCTTTCCTTCTTAGACAGTTTAGAATAATTATGATATAGTGATCTGGACAAATTGTTGAACGATGTCGCATCTGGTTGGAGGTATGAACATGTCATTTGATCAGGCCAAGCTGGAACAAGCCGTGCGCATGATCCTTGAAGCGATAGGGGAAGATCCGGACCGCGAAGGATTGTTGGACACCCCGAAACGGGTGGCCCGGATGTATGAAGAAGTGTTCTCTGGTTTACATAAAGATCCGGCAGACGAATTAAGCGCGATTTTTGACGAATTGCACGAGGAAGTCGTATTGGTGCGGGACATTCAGTTTTATTCGATGTGTGAACATCATCTCGTCCCATTTTTTGGGAAAGCGCATGTCGCATATTTGCCAAGAAACGGCCGTGTCACAGGACTCAGCAAACTGGCACGCCTGGTGGAAACCGTCGCGAGACGGCCGCAATTGCAGGAACGGATCACCACCACCGTTGCGGATACTCTGATGAACAAGCTGGAGGCTCACGGCGTTGTCGTGATGATCGAGGCGGAACATTTGTGCATGTCGATGCGGGGCGTCAACAAGCCCGGCAGTCGGACGATCACAACCGCCGTAAGGGGGATTTACCAGCGGGACAAGGACGCCCGGGAAGAAGTGTTGTCGCTGATCCGCCAATGCCAGTAAGACCTTTAGCGGATTTGGAGCGGTTTGAAATCCAGAAAATCGCATGCCGCGAGATGGAAGCGAATCCCGAAGCGTTCGCCGAGCAATGCGTTACGGTGCCCATTGCCGTGCAGATGGCCGTAAATGCAGACAGACACTTCGTACTGTCGCATTACGTCGATGAATCCGGAGGCTTGATGTTTTTCGTTGGTCGGTGGATAATGCAGCATGACCCACCGTTCTTTCGCATGGGGGTCGGCGCTTTTCAACGAAAGTTCAAGGCGGGCCACTTCCCGTTCATAAACGAGCCGATCGTGGTCATCAAAATCGTGGCCGCCCGGGCAATTCCAGCCCCGCGTTCCACAGACCGCAATGTCACCGATGCGGATGGAATCATTTTGCAGGGCATGCATCGTTGGCGGCAGAATCTTGCGGACTTTTGAGATGGTGGACCACCAGTAATCGTGATTGCCGCGAATGATGACTTTTCTTCCCGGCAGTTGTCCGAGAAATTCCAAATCCTGTTTGACTTC
Organism: Effusibacillus sp. SKA8; assembly: GCF_058273125.1. Taxonomy (NCBI): domain Bacteria; kingdom Bacillati; phylum Bacillota; class Bacilli; order Caryophanales; family Alicyclobacillaceae; genus Effusibacillus; species Effusibacillus sp. SKA8. Next base: position 259,235 of record NZ_JBZCSF010000001.1, read on the forward strand.
GTCAAGGCGCATCGCCCATGAAATGTCCCCGGGAATCAGCACCCAGTCGTCAGGAGTGACCGTTTTGCTCCATTTTTCCCGGATTTTCGCGGGATGGTTGTCCCACCGGCTGCCAAAAACGCTCATCGGTTTGTCCACGGAAAATGACAAATGGGGGTCGCCCAAAGCAAAGATACGCAACTGTACACACCCTTTCATTTCCGATTGTACATGATTTTTTATTTTGAAAAAAGTAAGAGGATGCGGTATGACGGATCAAGAGCTGCAACATTTGGTGGAAACTGTGTCGTTGACCAGTTTCGGCAAACCGTTCCGCCATTCGGCCCGGTTCAATTCCCGCCTGCAAACCACGGGAGGGCGCTATCTTTTGGGATCCCACGAGATCGAAATCAACCCCCGACAGTTGCAAATCCACGGCATTGGCGAACTGATCGGGATCATCAAGCACGAACTTTGCCATTATCACCTGCATCTTGAGGGTAAAGGGTTCAGACACAAAGACGCGGATTTTAAGAATTTGTTGCAACAGGTGGGCGGGAGCCGGTACTGCAAAGACACGGGGGCGCGCCGGAATGCAACGTTCCGGTATGTTTACAAATGTGTCGCGTGCGAAATGCAATATCGGCGGAAGCGAAAAATCGATACACGAAGATATTGCTGCGGAGCATGCCGGGGACGCCTCAGATTGATCTCCCAAAACAGCCCGCCGTAGAAGGATTCTCCCGGTTTTTTGTCGAAGAGGGATACGAAACTTTTTGCGAGGGGGGCTATCGTGCTGCAACAGGTGATGTGGTCGCTGGGCTACAGTTTGGAAGGGGCTCTCAAGCGAATTTTGCATATAAACGCGCGTCCGTTGTCGGAGGAGGAACTGGAAACCGCTTTGACGCAAGAGTACGCATTCCGCGATCCGCGTTCAAGGGAAAACCTCAGAACGCGCGTCCAAAAGGCTCTGCGGGCGCCGCATGGCGCTTTCGTTTCGGAAGGGACGAATTGGACACTGCGGAAAACGGAACATGATGTGTTGCATGATGAAGTATACAACCTTTTTTTAATTCGCCGTTGTCCGTTAAAGCAGGGGGAAATTCTCCGCTTGCTGCAGCAAAGGACGCACAGGAGCAAAGGGGAATTGATGTCAAGAGTCGATTTGGAAAGGGACTGGAGATTCGCAAGGCTGGAAGACGGCGAATGGGTGTTGACCGAATGGGATTTGGATACGATAAACGAATCTGTACAGATGGTAAAGGAGGAGCCTGTCATGAGCGATCAGACGGACTTGGTGGCGCAAATCGCGGCGGAACTGGAAGGATATATGTCGCAACTGCAGCAGAGAAGTCGGGAAATTCCGCAAGAAGTGGTGGAAAAATTCAATTCGGAAGACTTGAAATCGATTGAACGGTTGATGGAAGAGAAAAAGCGGATTGCCGGTTTGATGAACGACCTTCAGGAACTGGTGGCCAAATGGAGTCAACAGAAAGAACCCGTCAGCGTGTAGCCGTCTCGCAAATTGTGGGGGACCGTCTGCACGAAAGGTTTCACCGCCTGCGCAGGATCGTTCAGAATTGGGAACGGCGGCTTGCGGAGCTGCCGGATCTGGCGGTGGAACTTTTCGAGCGGGAGGACCTGGCGGGAATCGGCGAGTTGTTGGAAGAAAGAAGGCTCCTGCTGGAACGCGTTCGTTTGCTGAACGGCTTTGTTCGGAAATGGGAAGATTCCGGTTTTGAAACGATTTTGGGGGTAACCAAGTTCGAAGATGAACGAACAAGACAAGTTTTTCGGTGAATTGAAAGAGGCGGGAATCGTGTTAAACCCCGCCCAAAAAGAAGCGGTCACCCATGTTGGCGGGCCGCTTGTCGTCTTTGCCGGTCCGGGCAGCGGAAAAACGACCGTGCTGACTTGCAGGGCGTCTTATTTGATGCAAGTTGCGAAGGTGCAGCCGCAGGACATTCTGATCGTGACGTTTACGAAAGCGGCGGCGGCAGAGATGCGCAATCGGCTTGCGGGTCTCCCCGGGATCGGAAAATTGCGGGCGCATTCTTGCGATACGGGGACATTTCATTCAGTGTTTCTCCGCATTTTGCTCCGCGCATACGGCAATGTGCCAAAACTGCTTGAGGAAAGGGAACAGCGGCAAGTCGTCCGGGAACTTTTGCGCGCGGAAGGACAAAACGGAGATGAGGAAGAAGCCGGGGACCTTTTGACAAAAATCGGTCTTTGCAAGAACAACCTGATCCTCCCGGAGAGAATCAAGGCCCAAAAGCAAGAATACCGGGATTTTAAAAGACGATACGAACGATATGAGGCTTGGAAAAAAACGAACGGCCGCTGGGACTATGACGACATCCTGGTGGAATGCCACCGGTTATTGACGACCCGACCGGACGTCCGGCAGGAATATGCCGGCAGGTACCGGCACATTTTGGTCGATGAATTCCAGGACACCAATTTTGTGCAATATGAAGTGCTGAAAATTCTGGCGGACGACAAAGAGTTGTGCATTGTTGGCGACGACGACCAGTCGATCTACCGGTTCAGGGGTTCGCGCGTTGATTTTCTGTTGGGATTTCAGGAGCAGTTTCCGGCAGCGAAGAAAGTGATTCTGGCGACAAACTACCGCTCCACCGACGCCATTATCGAAACGGCTCTGGCAGTGATCAACCGCAACCGGAAACGGGAATGGAAAAATTTATACGGTACCGGCAGGCAAGGGGAACCGCCTGTAGTCCAACGGCCGGCTGACGAGCGTTCAGAGGCTGCCTTCGTCTTGGAACGCATCCAAGAAAGTCTGCAGAACGGCGAAAGCATTGACGACATCGCGGTCTTGTACCGCACCAACATTCAGGCGCACGTTTTGGTGGACGAAATGGTCCGGCGGGAGATTCCCTTTTGCATGAGGGATTCGGAAGGCGGTTTTTATCAACAGTGGCAGATCCGCGACATTTTAAGTTATTTTCAGCTCGCTTTGCATCCCGACGATCTCGATGCGTTGGCGCAAATTATAAACCGGCCTAAACGCTATATATATCCGGATGCCTGGATGCCGCGGCTGGCCGCCGGAATGCGCGGTTTTGGCGGTTCATGCCTGCAACTCTTGGCGGAACTGCCCGGGTTGGAGAGTTGGAAACGCAGGAAACTGGAAGAACTGGCTTGGGATTTGAAAAAAATTGCGTCCATGACACCGCGCGAGGCTTTGCGGTTTATCCGAAAACAGGTAGGTTACAATGAATTTCTGGAGGATTATGCACGCCGTACGGGGCAGAATAAGGAGTATGTGTTCGAGCCGGTCGAGGTTTTGGAACAGGCAGTGTGTTCGTTTGAAACGTTGAGCGATTTTTTGCGGCATGTCGACAAGGTGAAAGAAGTCCTGCGGCAATCTGCCAAGTCCGGGTTTGGGCTCCAGTTGATGACTTTGCACAAAGCAAAAGGGCTGGAATTTGGAACCGTCTTCTTGATCGGCCTGGTCAACGGCATGGTTCCCCACGGCAAATCGCTTAAGGACAAGAACCGCAACGAAGCGTTGGAAGAGGAACGCCGGTTGTTTTATGTCGGGATCACCCGGGCGAAGGAGCGGCTGTATTTGTCCGCGCCGCAGAAATATCAGGGCGAAAAAGCCGAGCAAAGTCCATTTCTGGCTGAAATCGGCGTAACCGCGAGATAGGGTCGAATAAAAAGGCGCTTTGCGGAATTTTGTTTGATTCGAAGTCGAAAATCGTGTTGAGATGATTCGTTGTCCATGGTACCATAAATTCCGTCCCTATGGAGGTTGCTTCCGGAGCGGGGGTGAAACAGTCAAACAACCGAAACGGACGCGTTCGCTTGACGATAAGCCGATCCCTGTGGTATTCTACACGGTGTCCTGATTGTTCCTCGATAGCTCAGCGGTAGAGCATCCGGCTGTTAACCGGAGGGTCGTAGGTTCGAGCCCTACTCGAGGAGCCATTACACAACCCACCAAAGTGAGGGCAAGCGCGGAAGCGTATTCCCGGCACTTTGGTGGGAATCCGGGGAAAAGCCGCATTTGCCAGCGTAGCTCAGCAGGTAGAGCAACTGACTTGTAATCAGTAGGTCGCGGGTTCGATTCCTGTCGCTGGCTCCAGTTTCTTGGAGGGATACCAAAGTGGTCAAATGGGGCGGACTGTAAATCCGTTGGCATCGCCTTCGAAGGTTCGAATCCTTCTCCCTCCACCAGATAGTTTTTTACCATCACTTTTTGGGGTATGCTATAGGGGCATAGTTCAGTTGGTAGAACGGCGGTCTCCAAAACCGCATGTCGTGGGTTCGAATCCTGCTGCCCCTGCCATTTTTTAACAAATATTTGATCCATGGTGGGTGTGGCGAAGTGGCTAACGCACCGGATTGTGGCTCCGGCATTCGTGGGTTCGATTCCCATCACTCACCCCATTTTCGTCTAGTGACAATAGCGGAGAGGATACACCCGTTCCCATCCCGAACACGGAAGTTAAGCTCTCCAGCGCCGATGGTACTTGGGCACGGAGCCCCGGGAGAGTAGGTCGTTGCTAGGCGTATTCTTGTTTTGGGGAGTCGCCAAGCGGTAAGGCAACGGACTTTGACTCCGTCATGCGTAGGTTCGATCCCTACCTCCCCAGCCAATAACGGATGTAATCCCCTCATCAGCCGGTGACGGCCGACGGAGGGGATTCTTGTTGCCACCTGGAAAAATGGATCTGTTTACCGATAAGTCAGGCTTGCAAAATAATGTCCGCCCGTGATAATATCTTTTACGTCGCCAACATACGGATTGCAATGCGATGCGACAGGGGGAAGATGAGGACAGGGACTTGTGCAAATGGGAACGATGAAACGGGAAGAAGTTTGTCTGATGCGGATGTGGCGGAATTGGCAGACGCACTGGATTTAGGTTCCAGCGGGCAACCGTGGGGGTTCAAGTCCCTCCATCCGCACCACCATTTCAGGAATGACTATCTGGGGAGAATAAGTCGCTTTTGGGGCCATGGCACCGCGTAAATTTCCGGTACACAGGGATTTTAAAGTTCCTGTGTTTTTTGCGTTGTCTTATGTTATGATAAAAGTAAACCGTGGTAGGTAGTTAGCATGCATCACGAAGCCGATCCTAAAACTAGGTGGGGTTACTGTGAGCGTAACGATTTATGATGTCGCGAGACAAGCGGGCGTGTCGATGGCAACCGTTTCCCGGGTGCTTAACGGCACGGCCGTTGTAAAAGAAGAGACCAAGAGAAAAGTGCTCGATGCGATTCAGGCGCTTGGGTATCGCCCGAATGCCGTGGCCCGCGGTCTTGCAAGCAAGCGGACTAAAACGATCGGAATCATTGTTCCCGACGTTTCGGCTCCTTTTGTCGCCGAAATGGTACGCGGCATGGAAGATATAGCGACCATGTACGCCTATCAGGTCATCCTCAGCAATTCGGACGCACAACCGGAGAGAGAAGTCGACCTGATCGGTACCATGTGGGAAAAGCAAGTCGACGGAATCCTGTTCATGGGAGACCATCTGACGCAGGAGTTGTTAAAAGCGTTTGAACAAGCGCAGTTACCGGTTGTTCTTTGTGCCACTGTCGATCCGGAAGGACGAATTCCGTCGGTTAATATCAACGGACGGCGGGCTTCTTTTGACGCAACCCGTTTTTTGATTGGGCGGGGATGCCGACGGGTGACGCTGCTCAGTGCTCCTGCCGATCATCCTGTCGTCGGCAAGCCGCGGCAAAAAGGCTATCTGCAAGCGATGGAGCAAGCGGGCCTTGAACCGCGCATTCTCGAATGTCACAGTCTCCGATATGAAGACGGACTCAAGCTCCTGCAGGACGAACTGAAAACCAATCCGCTTCCGGACGGCGTGGTGGCGGTCAGCGACGAACTTGGTGTGGCGGCGATTCACGCGTGTTTGGATGCGGGCCTTAGGGTTCCGGAACAGGTGAAAGTGGTTGCTTTTGACAATACACGGCTGGCAAGCATGGTGCGGCCGGAACTGACAACGATCGCTCAGCCGATTTACGATATCGGAGCTGTTGCGATGCGGTTTATGACGAAACTGATCCATGACGAACCGGTGGATGAGTTTTCGGTGATCCTGCCCCATGACATGGTGGTTCGCAAGTCGACGTAAGATTGGCTCCGAATCGGACCGGCGCACAAGTAGCACCGTTTTTTCGCGGTCGCATAAGCATAATGGGTATAGAGAACTCCATTGAAAGGAGTGATTCGAATGGTAGTCGAAAGACTTGGCCACAATAAAGTGAGGATCTTTATCAGTTACGAGGATCTTGAAGAGCGCGGAATTGACCGGGACGAAATATGGCAAAACGGCCGGAAAGTGCAAGAGCTTTTTTGGGACATGATGGAACGCGCCTATTTGGAAGTCGGCTTTGAGGTGATGGGTCCGATTGCGGTGGAAGCGTTCACCATGCCGACGGAAGGCGTGGTCGTAATCGTCACGCAAGTTCCGTCCGTCCCGGATGAAACCGACAAAAATAGAGAGGAAAACGTATCGGACGAGCCGCTCATTACAGTCGACGCTTGCGTTGCCATCACATATGAGTTTGACGACTTTGAACATGCGCTGTCGGCGGCAAAGGTGGTTTCCGCGTCGTTCGATCTGAAAACGTCTCTGTATTTTTACAAGGATCATTATTTCCTTTACATCGAGGAAAACAATCTCGATCAGGAAGAGATGGATGCTTTGTGGTCGATTTTTCACGAATATGGGGCCTTGTCGAATGTGACAAAAGCGGTGCTCGATGAATACGGAAAATTGATCGTACGCGACACGGCGCTTGAAACTCTCACCCGTTATTTTTCTTAAAAAACATCGGGTGAAAACCAAAACATCGCGTGAAAAAATGACGGGTGCTCAACGGCACTCGTCTTTTGTACGCGGTTTTGTGCGTTCAGGAAAACCATTCACAGATTTTCATCAACAAGGCCGCTATCGCGGCTGCCATTAAAGGGCCCACCGGTATTCCTTTGAAGAAGACGATGCCGATAATCGACCCGAGCACAAGCCCCAACATCAATTGAGGTTCCAGGCGCAGCATCGCAAGCCCCAGACCGTTGAGATAGGTGGCAAGCATACCGCCTAGCAACGCGAATACCCCCGGGATTGTAAAAAAAGTTCCCCACAATTCTTTCGATTGAATTTTTCCGTTGACAAGCGGCACCAAGACCGAAATCATCAAAAACAACAGGCCGAGTTCAAGCCCGCGTCTTTCCAGAGTCGGAAAATACCGCTGTAGATTGGTCAGTTTCAAGATCAGCAGCACGCTTGCGGCGGTTGCGAGAATGCTTGCCCTGCCGACGATCCCGACGACAATCAGCAATACCAGGATGATTTCCCCGACCATAAACTTCCACCCCTTGTCTTATCCCTACAATATATGGACAGGTGAAGGGGCATATGCGGATCAAATTTCTGCATCTGCTATAATGCAGCGGGAAATGGTTCATCGATCTCCGCTTCACTTCGCATGGCCAGTCGGAGGGTATCGCTGCGCAGGCCTCTGCGCAGCGATTCAACGGACAGAACCTCTTCGGGCGCAAGGTTACCCAGATTGACGTTGACGCCAAATCGTGCAATCAGCTCTTCCTGCTGCGGTTTTAAAGGCGCTTCCCAAATGATGGAATCGTACGACTCGAGTTTTTCGACCAGCCGCTCCATGTCGTCTTTGCGGATGGAGCCGTTCGCTTCGTAGATGCCGACTGCCTTGCCGGATTCCCGCCCTTCGATGATCACTTTAAAAACGCCGCATTCCAAATCCCGCTGGATCATTTCCACCTGTTTGTCAACAGGCAGATGTACGTCCGCTTCTTTTTTGCCGACTTCACTGAGGACCAGGAATCCGAGGTTTTTTGCCGCTTGGATCAATTCTTTACGCAGATTCGGGGCGAGCGGGATCGTCCCGTCGGACACTTCAATTGCCGTGAAGCCCAATTTTTTCGCCGTGCGGTAGAATTCTTTCCACCTTCCCTGAAGAACCGCCACTTCCAACAGCGTCCCGCCCGGATAGACGTGAATGTCATATTCCCGCAGGATGTTGATTTTGTTTTGCAAAAGGGATTTTGAATACAGCATGGACGTGCCAAAGCCGAGTTTCAAGAAATCGATGTAGGGACCGGCGATTTCAATGAGATCCAAGGTTTCCCGGATCCCGAGACCTTTATCGATCACCATGCTCAAACCGCAAGTGCGTGGCTTGACGTTTCTCCCAGGCAAGGGGTCGGTCAGGACCGCATCCCACGGTTTTTGCGGCAGAAAATCGGTCATTTTGAAAACTCCTTTCTCTTCACAGGGAATCCCCGCAGGGTCTCATCGCCTGGGCGATTTCATCAGGCTGGGCTTCATTATCGTATGCGAAAGGCGGACGTAGGTGTTACGCCCGCGCTTTTCTTTTTGCCAACCGCTTGCGGATCGTTTCGGAGGGAACGGTACCCGGAGCGGGTGAAGGGGGGAGTTCATCCTTGGGGATCCGGATCAGCCACGTGGACAACCCGGCGGATACGACGGACAATCCGGCAACCGCCAGGAACATAACGGCAGGGGAGATTTCCATCAGCCAAGTGAAGACGGGGGGACCGACCGCCACTCCCAGGAAGCGTACCGATCCGTAAAAAGATGTGACAATGCCCCGTTCTTCCATATTGACGGCTGAGGTGATCAGCATGTTCAGACAGGGCAACACCAGACCGGTGCCGATCCCGCTTACCACCAGCAGAGCGAGCAGGACATAGGTGTTTTTGCTGAAAGAAGCCAGTGCCAGCGGCAGCGCGATCATCAACATGCCCGTTACGATCAAAGTCTTCATCAGCGCTTTTTTCTTTTTGATTTTCGAGCCGGTTATATATGAGGCGGATGACATGGCAAGCAACGGGAGGGCAAGAATGGCGCCTTTCAGCAAGCCGTTGATTTTATAAGTGTCCTCCAAAATTTGGGACAGGTAAAACAGGACCCCAAATAAGATAAAAAGTGCGCTTGCACCTGCGAAGTAAGCGGTGAGCAACCATTTCCATTCGCGCCGGAAAATCGTTTTGAGGGAATGCAAATATTGGCTTACTTTTTGCGATTCGCCGTGTTTCTTCGGCTCTTTGACAAAGTGCCAAATCGCCAGTGCAGCAGGTATGCATAAGGCCGGAAAAGCAAAAAAAGCCGCGTACCAGATGATCAGCGCAATCAGCACGCCAAGGATGGGGCTGAGCACCTTTCCCAGTCCGTTTGCTGCTTCCATCAGGCCGAGCGCTTGGCTGCGGCTCCCCCCTTTAAAAATATCCCCGGCCAAAGCCATTGCGATGGGTGCGGTCCCGGCCGCGCCGATGCCTTGCAGGATTCGTCCCGCCATGATAACCGTAAACGGTTTGGCCAGCAACCATGCCGCCAGCCCCGCAATGAGGCCGCCCAGGGCGTACAGGATCAATGCGGGAATGATGACAATTTTGCGGCTGTAACGGTCGGAAAGAAAACCGGCTAACGGGATGATGATTCCGGCTGGTATGGAAAACAAAGTGATAACCAGACTCGCTTGAAATTTGGATATGTGAAGTTCTTGCTGGATCGTCGGGAGAATGGGGATCAACATCGAGTTCCCCAGTACCATAATCAGCGGAACGCTTGCCAAAGCGATCAATGGCGGCAGTGAAAGCTTGGAACTGCCGGATGCCGTTTGCGACATTCTGTTTCAGTCCTTTCTTCTTTGTACAAGTAGTGTGTCCCCGGTCTGTTTGTTGATGCAGGCAGTTGTTGTCAAGCCATCCGCGTGCGGCGATGTTTTGCCCGCAAGCGTGCAATGTTTGTTTGCAATGTTTGTTTGCAATGTTTGCTCTGCAATGTTTGCTCTGCAATGTTTGCTCTTGACGAACCGGAATAAATCATAGTAAAGTGTATTCTATAACGGGAATTGAAAAATTTCATGGCTCTTATCCAGAGTTGGCGGAGGGACTGGCCCGATGAAGCCCGGCAACCTGAATTTTGTCTTTCGGGGACGATTTTCAAACCGAAGCCAGAATTTGTGGTGCTAATTCCTGCAGGATGTTTTCCTGACAGATAAGAGGAGGACTTGCTGAAATCATCCGGTCTTTCTCTTTGGAGAAAGACTTTTTTTGTTAAATCACTCCGCTACGAACTCACTCCGCCAAGAACGTCCGCATCTGTGCGGCCAACGCGGAGTAAAACATCCATGTTTTGTTTTAAGGGAGGAATTGAGATGCGGATTGAAACGCGGTTGGCGCAGGCTGGAAACCGTCAAGATCCGGCAACGGGAGCCGTTTCGCTGCCGGTGCATCATTCGGCGACATTTTCCCATCCCGCATTGGGACAAAGCACGGGATTCGATTACACAAGAACCTCGAATCCCACCCGCAAAGTTTTAGAGAATGCGATTGCGAAACTGGAGAACGGGCAGAGGGGGTTTGCGTTTGCTTCCGGCATGGCGGCCATCAGTTGCCTGTCCGGGCTGTTCGGACCGGGAGATCATTTGATCGCGTCAAACGATCTGTACGGCGGGACTTACAGGCTGTTGGAACAAATTTTGCGCCGGTACGGCATTGCGGTTACCTATGTCGACACCGGCGACCTGGCGGCAGTGGAAACCGCCGTGCAGGCAAACACAAAAGCGCTGTTTATCGAAACACCGACCAATCCGACAATGAAAATCACGGATATCGCCGGTTGTTCCGCCATTGCCCGCAAGCATGGACTGCTCACGATTGTCGACAACACGTTCATGACTCCTTATTTGCAGCGACCGTTGGAACTGGGGGCGGATATTGTCGTGCATTCCGGCACCAAATACCTCGGCGGTCACAATGACGTCTTGTGCGGTCTGGCGGTTGTAAAGGATGAGGAGCTTGGCGAAAAGCTGTTCTTTTTGCAAAATTCGATCGGAGCGGTTCTGGGGCCGCAGGATTGCTGGCTGATGATTCGCGGGATGAAAACGCTGGCCTTGCGGATGGAGAAGCATCAGGAAAATGCGCGTTTAGTCGCCGAATGGTTGTCCCGCCATCCGCAAGTGACTCGGGTGTACTATCCGGGGTTGCCCGGTCACCCGGGCAAATCCGTTCACGAACGGCAATCGTCCGGTTATGGCGGCATGCTGTCTTTCGAAGTGGCGGATGAAAGGATGGTCGAACCGCTGCTTGCCAATGTCAAAATGGTCACGTTTGCGGAAAGCCTTGGCGGCGTTGAATCCTTGATCACCTATCCGGCGCGGCAAACCCATTTTGACATCCCGAAAGAAGTCCGGGAAGCTTATGGAGTCACCGACAGGTTGCTGCGTCTCTCCGTCGGAATCGAGCACCATGAGGACATCATTGAAGATTTGGCGCAAGCTTTGGAAACTGCCGGAAGCGGGGTGGCTGTCAAGTGAAATTTGACACTTTGGCGGTTCACACCGGCGTTGAAATCGACGCTAATACCGGCGCATCCAGCGTTCCGATTTACCAAGCTTCGACTTTTCATCAGGCCGATTGGGACGCGGCGCCGGAATTCGATTACGCCCGCTCCGGCAATCCCACCCGGCAAGCGCTTGAGCAGATCATCGCCCGGCTTGAAGAGGCCAACTACGGTTTTGCCTTTGCTTCCGGCATGGCCGCGATTACCGGAGCCCTGCTTACCTTGTCTTCCGGATCGCATATTGTGGCGGGCGAAGATATTTACGGGGGAACGTTTCGCGCTTTGACGCGGGTTTTTTCGCGGTTGGGGATTGAAACGACTTTTGTCGACGCGACGGACCCGGATCAGATTGAGGCCGCGATTCGCCCGGACACAAAGGCACTGCTGCTGGAAACCCCCTCAAACCCGACGCTGCGGATTACCGATTTAAAGCGGGCTGCGGCTATCGCCAGGAGCAAAGGGGTGTTGACCATCGCCGACAATACTTTCATGTCTCCCTATTTGCAGCGGCCGCACCAGTTGGGAATCGATGTGGTGGTTCATTCGGGGACGAAATTTTTGGGCGGCCATTCGGACGTTGTGGCCGGGCTGGTGACGGTGCGGGACGAGGCGCTGGCAAACGAAATTTATCTCATTCAAAACGGATTTGGCGCCGTTTTGGGACCCCACGATTGCTGGTTGCTGATGCGGGGGATCAAGACCTTGCCGGTCCGGATGAAGCAAAGCCAGGAAACGGCGGTCGCGGTTGCGGATTATCTGGCGCAGCACCCGAAAATAAAACGGGTTTATTACCCCGGACTCGTTGATCATCCGGGCAGGGAAGTTCACATGCGGCAAGCGGACGGTCCCGGAGCGGTTCTGTCCTTTGAGCTGGCGGATGCCGGACAGGTGCGGCGCTTTGTCGAGAAACTGAAACTTCCTCTGTTTGCGGTCAGCCTTGGCGCCGTCGAGAGCATCTTATCTTATCCGGCCAGGATGTCCCACGCGTCGATGCCGGAAGACGAACGGAAAAAGAGGGGAATCACCGACGGGCTGCTCCGGCTGTCGGTCGGCTTGGAAAATCCGGATGACCTGATCGGGGATATCGAACAGGCTCTCAAGGGAATATAGCTACGGATAGCAAAAAAAGAAGCGTGAATTTTTGGCAAGACATGCTTTCATATTAAAAGGCGGCGGGTTATACTATTTTTGCATGTCGTTGTTTTAACTGTTTGCAAAAAGGTGGTCAAAAGATGAGCATTCAAATCGGCGCGAAAAATCAAGGGGAGACTTTGAACGTACTGACCCAGACCCAGATGGTGATCAAAGAAGCGTTGAACAAGTTGGGTTACGGCGATGAAATGTATGAGCTGCTGAAAGAACCGCTACGGATGTTAACCGTCAGAATCCCGGTGCGGATGGACGACGGTTCGATCCGGGTGTTCACCGGATACCGGGCGCAACATAATGACGCGATCGGACCGACAAAAGGTGGCATTCGCTTTCATCCGGACGTGACGGAAGAAGAAGTCAAAGCTCTTGCGATCTGGATGAGCTTGAAATGCGGCATCGCGCAACTTCCGTATGGCGGGGGAAAAGGCGGCATCGTGTGCGATCCCCGCGAGATGTCGTTCCGCGAATTGGAGCGTTTGAGCCGCGGATATGTCCGCGCGATTTCCCAGATTGTCGGTCCGTCAAAGGATATCCCGGCGCCGGACGTATTCACCAACTCGCAGATCATGGCTTGGATGATGGACGAATATTCGAGAATCCGCGAATTCGATTCGCCGGGCTTCATCACCGGGAAACCGCTGGTGCTCGGCGGCTCTCTCGGCCGCGACGCGGCAACCGCACGCGGCGTGACCATCGCGATCCAGGAGGCCGCCAAAGTGAAAGGGATCGATTTGAAGGGCGCCCGGGTGGTTGTCCAAGGGTTTGGCAACGCCGGCGGATATCTTGCGAAGTTTATGCATGATGCGGGAGCTGTGGTGATCGGTATCTCCGATGCATACGGCGGCCTGTACGATCCGAATGGCCTGGATATCGATTATTTGTTGGATCGCCGCGATTCTTTCGGCACGGTGACCAAGCTTTTCAAGAACACCATCACGAACCAGGAGCTGCTGGAACTGGATTGCGACATCCTGGTTCCCGCCGCAATCGAGAATCAAATCACATCGCAAAATGCGCATAACATCAAAGCGAAAATCGTGGTGGAGGCCGCCAACGGTCCGACAACCTTGGAGGCAACCAAGATTCTCACCGAGCGCGGAATTTTGATTGTGCCTGACGTGTTGGGCAACGCTGGCGGCGTGATTGTATCGTATTTTGAATGGGTGCAAAACAATCAGGGACTCTATTGGTCGGAAGAAGAAGTGGACAGGCGCCTGAAGGAAATCCTGGTCAAGGCGTTCCACACGGTCTACGAAACCGCCCGGATCCGCAAGATCGACATGCGTTTGGCGGCGTACATGGTGGGAATTCGCCGAATGGCGGAAGCCTGCAAACTGCGGGGTTGGGTATAGAAGACTCTGCGCAAGCGATGCGATATTGAAAGCGGACAATTTTCCGCCAGGCCGGTATGAACACGTGCCGGCCTTTTATTTTGCACGGATTGTCAAATTTTGCAGGAAAATCGTATCCCCTCGCGAATGTTGTATTAAACGGGAGGGAGTTTTTTGTTTTCAGTCTTGATTTCTGGAAACCGCGAGATTTTCGGGGGTGCAATCGTTCCGTTCAAACCGAAAGATTGACGCAATGAGTATGAACTGACGTGGTGTCTGACAATAATGAGCTATGGAGTTTGCGGAAAGGGGGCATCCTATGCGAGAGGGAGTCGAATCCGTATGGCAGGGAGATGATGCCGCTGTGGAAAACAACAATCGCGTGAAAGTGCACATCCGCTGCAGAAAATGTGGCGAAAGCTTTATTCTTCGTGGTTCTCGCGATTTTAAGGGACATATTGACACCGGCTTCAAGCGTTGCTTATGTGATAACGAACGGGATTTTGAAATCGAAACTTTCCGGTGACACCTTCGGCAGGAGCGTCAGCTCCTGTATTTTTTTTCCTTCCAAAAATGGGCATAATCGCGGATTCCCTTCCTCAAAATACAAGGGAGAAATCTCCACAGGAGGGGGAACGTATGAAGCGAAAATGGAGCGTGTTGGCAGCCGTTGTGTCCGCATTCCTGGCTGTTGCGGTGCTTTATGCAAATCCGCAGCCATGGGATGGGAAAGCGGTCCCGACCTTTACCAATCGGATCTTGGTGAAAGGCAGTACGGGAATTGACGTCCGGGAACTGCAAGGCCGGTTGAAACTCCTCGGTTTTTACAAAGGCAATGTGGACGGAATCTTCGGGTGGCAGACGTACTGGGCCGTGCGCAATTTTCAATACCGATTCGGGATGAGGGTAGACGGAAAGGTCGGCACCAATACAAGGGAAAGGCTGGTACGCGCCACACCGAATTACAATCCCTGGAATCCGCCCTATAGACAAACCGCAAGAAAAGGGAGTTCCCCGGCTCCAATCGCGCATTCTTCAAGCCGGATCTCCCAGGGAGACCTGAATCTCATGGCCAACGCCGTCTATGGCGAGTCGCGGGGGGAGCCTTATATCGGTCAGGTGGCTGTCGCGGCAGTGATCCTGAACCGTCTGGAACATCCCCAATTTCCCCATTCGATTCCCGGCATTATTTTTCAACCCGGTGCGTTTACGGCGGTGGCCGACGGACAGATCTGGTTGACTCCGAACCAAACAGCGAAAAAAGCGGTAATTGACGCATTAAACGGTTGGGACCCTTCCGGTGGGGCGATCTACTATTTCAATCCGGCGACGGCAACATCCAAATGGATTTGGTCACGCCCGCAGATCAAGAGAATCGGAAAACATATTTTCTGCCGTTAAGTTTCGTGCGAGGAGGCTTACCATGGTTAGGAGAATGATCACCGTCACGGCCGTATTGGCTCTGATCGTTACAGGTTTTTGGGGATACCGGGAACATCAGCAAAAGCAGGCGCTGCTTCTGAAAGCGGAAAATCAGTATCAGCGGGCGTTTCACGACCTGTCGTCCAATTTGGAAGTGCTGCATGACGAACTGGGAAAGGCGTTGGCGATCAATACCCAGCGCCAATTGACCCCTTGTCTGTCCAACATCTGGAGGATTTCTTACGCCGCCCAATCGGATGTCGGCCAGCTTCCGTTAAGCATGATGCCGTTTAATCGGACGCAGGAATTTTTGCGGGATATCGGCGAGTTCTCGTACCGGGTGGCGATTCGCGACCAGAGCAAAGAACCGCTTGGCGCCGGCGAATGGAAAACGCTGCAGACCCTGTACAACGAGGCGGGTGAAATCAAACAGGATTTGCAAAAACTGCAAACAGATGTTCTGGCCCACAATCTCCGCTGGATGGATGCGGAGCTGGCATTGTCGCAAACCCGCAAGAAAACCGACAACCAGATTGTTGACGGCTTCAAGGCCATGGAAAAAAGAGTGTCCGATTTTCCGGAAATTCAGTCCGATACCCTGACTGCCGCAAAAACCCGTACCCAACCGCACATCAACAATGTATCGGGGAACGAGGTGTCCGAAGAGGAAGCGGCCAGAAAAGCGGCGGCGTTTCTTGGAAAAAGCGACACTTCAGGGATTAGGGTGCAGAAAAACGGCAAAGGAATGCAGTATCCGGCTTATTCGATTACGGTCGAAGAACCAAACGGTCCCAAATCCTATATGGGTATGACGATAAAAGGCGGCCACGTCACCTGGGCGGTAAAAGACCGGGAAGTCAAAGACGCGTCTTTGGATTTGGTGACCGGTCAGCAAAAGGGCGAGCGGTGGCTGGCCGATCACGGATACCAAAACCTCAGTCTGACCAAAAGCGAGCAAATCGATAATACGGCCGTTTACACCTTTGTCCCGAAACAGGGAGACGTGTTGCTCTATCCCGACACCGTCTCCATCAAGGTGGCCCTTGACAACGGGGAAGTGATCGGGTTTAACGGTCAGGATTATTTGTTCCACCACAAGCAGAGATCCATCGGCAAACCGAAACTCTCGCAGGAACAAGCGAGAAAATTCGTCTCCCAACATACCGATGTGCAGGAGGCGGCGCTGGCTCTAATCGAGAACGATCTGGGCAAAGAAATTTTGACTTATGAATTTACCGGCACGATGGACCATGATACGTATCGCATTTACATCAACGTTGACAACGGCGACGAGGAAAAAGTGGAGAAATTGAAGCAATTGTAGGTCCTGTGGCAGGGAGCGGGGTTATTCCTTGCTCCTGTTCGCAGGCAAGTAAAATGTATGAAACGGCTTGAACGAGCATACGATGAGTAGCGTGGAGGTGTACCCATGGAATATCGCCGGCCGCAACCGTATGAAGAACGTTTTTTGGCCGTTTCGACAAAATGGGAACGATTTCTTTACCGGCTTGCAATGATTGGGTTCATGGGAATTGTCGTCAGCCAGGCCGCCCTTTTGCTGCCTGTGTTCAGACAGGCTTTTGCGCCGACGGACCGCTTGGAGGGACAAAAAATCCCGCAAGGCGACGGACGAATGCTGCCGCAAAACACGCCCCCGCGGGATCTGGCGATACGCTCGGTACTAAACGAAGCCGGCCGATTGTCGGCTTGGGTGAAAGTGAACGGCACGCCTGTCGCGCAGATCGGTCCGTCCGGCGTGACGATCAAAGTGAGGAACAATGACCGGATCGAGATTGATACATCGGCGCAAAGCGGCGTGTTTCGTTTTGAGATCGACCATAATGACCCTTCCATCACCAGTCCGACTCCCGGAACTTTGGTAGAGTCCAGCGAAAACCATGCTGCCGTTATCGAACGGGTGTTGATTGACAGTTATTCCCTTGCACACTGAACCTGCATATGGTAGTATGAGGGAGAGCGGGCGCTGCCTGCTCTTTCTTTTCATAACGCCATTGGCATTTCAGTGCCTTTGATCCTTTTGGGGCATGACAGCGGGTACTGCGGGAGGTCGCGGCAATGAACGGAATACGTGTTGCAATCGACGGGCCGGCCGGAGCGGGAAAGAGTACGGTGGCGAAACGGGTTGCCAAACGATTGGGATTGCCCTATGTCGACACCGGCTCCATGTACAGGGCGGTCACCTGGAAAGCGCTTGACTCCGGAATTGATCTGACGGACGAAAAGAATTTGGTTGAAATGGTTTCCCGTTTACATATCGTGTTAGAGCCGGGGGAAGAACGGCAGCTTGTGTGGATCGACGGTGTCGACGTGACGGATCGAATACGTTCAAAGGAAGTGACGGACAACGTCTCGAAAGTGTCGGCCATTCCCGGTGTGCGGGCTCAGTTGGTGAAACTTCAGCAAAAAATGGCGAGACAGCACGGCGTTGTGATGGATGGACGGGACATCGGGACCCATGTGATTCCAGATGCCGAAGTGAAAGTGTTTCTTACGGCATCGCTGGAAGAGCGGGCCCGCAGGCGAATGGAGGAGTTGGCAAGCAATGGCTTTTCGGTCGATCCGGCTGAACTGAAGGCGAGCATTGCCAAGCGCGACGAGTTGGACAGCACGCGGGAGTTTGCTCCATTGCGCATGGCGGATGACGCCCATCTGATAGACACAACCGGGCTGACGATCGATCAGGTTGTCGACAAGGTCGTTTCGATTTGTCAGACACAAACAGGCACGAAACAGCGGGGAGAAGAGTAAAATGCTATATACGTTTGCTAGAGGGCTGTTGCGAATTCTATATTCCATCTTGTTTCCTCTGGAAATCACAGGCTTGCAACATATTCCAAGAGAAGGCCCTGTGCTCCTCTGCGCAAATCATATCAGCAGTCTGGATCCGCCCGCTGTCGGAATCTGGCTAGATCGAAAAATCTCTTTCTTTGCGAAAGAAGAACTGTTCCGAATCCCTTTGTTGGGGTGGATGATTCGTCAACTTGGCGCGATCCCGGTGAAACGGGGCGCCAGCGACCGCAAAGCGCTGAACGCTACGCTGGAAGTGCTGAAACAAGGCGGAATGGTCGGAATTTTCCCGGAGGGAACCCGTGCCAAATCGGGAATGGTTGAACAGGCGAAAAAAGGGGCTGCTTTCTTCGCTCTCCGCAGTGGAGCCACGGTGATTCCCGCGGCGATTATCGGACCTTACCGCTTGTTCAGAAAGACGAAAATCATATACGGTCCGCCTGTCGATTTAAGCCGTTACCGTGACGCCAAATCCAGTTCCGTGGTGTTGGAAGAAATCAGCAACCTGATTATGGAGCACATTCGAAGATTGGCAAGCGAAAGTATCGAACGGTAGCGCGATTTACATACTACCTATAGTTGAAACGATCCGGGAACGGGGATGAAAGCAAAATACACTGCCTTCATTCTTGCCAATAAATTATTTAATCCGTGTTTGGGGACACAGGTCAGGGAGGTAAAATTCATGGTGGAAGAAATGAACGAAATGACAAACGTCTTGACATTAAATAAAGGTGACGTCGTGAAGGGCAAAGTTACAAAAATCGAAGACGGCCAGGCGATTGTGGACGTCGGCTACAAATATGAAGGAGTGATTCCGATCGGGGAGCTGTCCGCGCTTCGTGTCGAAAGCGTGGCGGATGCCGTATCGGAGGGGGACGAAGTCGAAGTCAAGGTGCTGCGAATCAATGATGACGAAGGCAAGCTGGTTCTGTCAAAAAAAGCGGTGGATGCCGTGAAAGCTTGGGATTTGTTGGAACAACGCCTGCAAGCCGGAGAAGTGTTTGAAGTGAAAGTGGCGGAAATTGTAAAAGGCGGCCTTGTGGCAGACGTGGGGGTGCGAGCGTTCATTCCGGCTTCGCTTGTCGAGAGGCGCTTTGTGGAAGATTTCAGCGATTACAAAGGCAAAACGTTACGCGTCAAAGTGGTGGAACTCGACCGTAAGGAAAATAAAGTTATCCTGTCGCAAAAAGCCGTATTGGACGAGGAGTTCGAACGGCAAAAGCAGAACCTGCTCGCTTCCATCCAGCCCGGCGAAATCCGTGAAGGCACGGTGCGCCGGATCACCGACTTTGGCGTTTTTGTCGATCTGGGCGGCATTGACGGATTGGTGCATATCTCCGAAATGGCTTGGCACCGGGTGGAAACTCCTTCCGAAGTCGTAAAGGAAGGGGATCAAGTGAAAGTCAAAGTGTTAAAAGTCGATCCCGAAAAAGGCCGGATCTCTTTATCGATCAAAGAAGCGCAACCCGGTCCCTGGTCAGGAGTCGCTTCCAGGTTTCACCCGGGTGACATAGTCACCGGAACGGTGAAACGGCTCGTTTCCTTCGGAGCGTTTATTGAACTCCAGCCGGGTGTCGAGGGTCTCGTTCACATTTCACAGATCGCCAACCGCCATATTGCCACGCCGCAAGAGGTGTTGGAAGTCGGACAGGAAGTCAAAGTGAAAGTGCTTGACGTCAACGAGCAAGAAAAACGGATTTCTTTGTCGATACGCGAGGCGGAAGGCGACACACGCCGCAAAGAAGTGGATAAATACGTGGAAAAGCAGCAGAACCAGAGGATCGGCGTGACTCTGGGCGAAATGTTCGGAGACCTTTTCAAAAAACAGTAAACAGAGAGTGGCGGTTACAGTGCTGAGAGAAAATCGCAAGGCGGATCATGTAAGATTGGCTCTGTCATCCGCAACGGTTACGGACTCCGATTTTGACGATTTGCAATTCGTTCACCGCTCACTTCCGGAAGCGAGTGTCGATGCATGTCGTTTAAATACCGATATCGGCGGGCTGGCTCTCAGTTCGCCGATTTTTATTAATGCGATGACAGGCGGCGCAGCTTTCACAAAAGACATCAACATCGGCCTGGCCGAGGCGGCCAAGGAAGCCGGCGTCGCACTGGCTGTCGGTTCGCAAAGGGCGGCTCTGGTGAATCCGGAGCTCGCCGATACATACCGGGTCGTCAGAGAAGTGAATCCAAACGGGATAGTGATCGCCAATTTGGGCGCTGGCGCTTCGGTTGACGACGCCAATCGCGTGATCGACATGATTGAAGCGGATCTGCTGCAATTGCATCTGAATGTGCCACAGGAACTGGTGATGCCTGAAGGAGACCGGAATTTCAAGGGGATGCTGGAGGCGATTCAGCATGTGAAGGAAGCGGTTGGCGTCCCGGTGATCGTGAAAGAAGTCGGTTTTGGGATGTCCCGCGAAACGTACGCACAACTGCGAAGCGTTGGCGTATCCGTGGTCGACGTGGGGGGACGGGGCGGCACCAATTTTATTGCCATTGAGAATCAGCGGCGGCGTTTGCATGAGTACTCCCATTTGGCATGCTGGGGGCAATCGACCGTTGTGTCCCTGTTGGAGTTGCAGGAATTTGACGATTTGCAGGCCATCGCTTCCGGTGGTATACGCAACTCGCTTGATATGGCGAAATGTTTCGCGCTTGGAGCGAAAGCGGTGGGCCTGGCGGGACCGATTTTGCGGCTGTTAACGGAACAAGGAGTAAAGGGAGTCATTGGCGCGATCCGGAGTTGGCACGACCAGCTGTGCACGGTGATGACTCTGTTGGGATGTGTTTCGATTGATCAACTGACTTCTGTTCCGATCGTGGTGACCGGGAAAACCAAAGATTGGTGCGAGGCGAGAGGAATCGATTTTCGCCGGATGGCACGCAGGCCGTAAGACCCCGGAAACGGGGTTTTTTGTGTTGGAGTATAGAGTCGGAGGTGGCGGGAAACAATGACCTGTTAGGGAGGGAAAGGCATGAATCCTGGGGTCTTTGGTCTGATGACGTTCACGGTGGCGGCGATCTTGTTTGCAACCGGATGGGGAGCCCGGTACACGGAGCGGAGCGGGTTGCGGACTCGGCAGTGGGTTTTGCTTTTTGTGTCAATGGGATTGTTGGGTTGTCTGGATGTTGCGGTGCACCGTTTCATTGTGAACATCGGTTCCGTGTTGCTCGCACTGTTGCTCGGCGTCTATACCGGAGCGATACAAAAGCCGGGGCAGAAACTCCATTTTTTATCAGCCATTATCACTTCGGCGGCGTGTTGCCTGATCTTGATGAATTTGGTCCCGCGCGATCCTGCTTTCTATTTGCTGGATGAACAGTATTTGTACCCGATTGCCGCCGTTTTGACCGTCTATCTGTTTTCGCGGGAGCCGCTTTTTTGCCTGAGCGCTGCCGCAGGGGCCATTCTGTTGGCGGGAACCGTTTACGACAACCGGTTGCCGGATGGAACGGGAGCGGTTCATCTTGGCGGTTCCGAATGGATGGATTTTGTCGCCGGCGCCGTGATTGCATCGTTTCTCACGGATCATGCGGCACAAGCGGCCGGATACGTGTTGGCGAAATCAAATCGCAGGCAGGAAGGGAAACTGGAAGGAGATCCGGTATGAGCCTTTATACCAAAATGATTTTGGTCGGTGTCATATTGGGGGTCATTGCCAGAATCTATATGTTGCGGACCGATTATCGTCAGTATCCGACGTATCCGACCGGTCGCGTCATTCACATTGCGTTGGGCGTGATAGCGTCAGGCTTGGGGGCGGTAGCGGTACCGTCCCTTTTTGAAAAAAACTATACGGCTGTCACGTTTCTGGCGCTGGCTGCCCAGCAGTTCCGCGATGTCCGCAACATGGAGCGGCAAATGCTGACAAATGTCGACCAGAACGAACTCGTTCCGCGGGGGGTTACGTACATAGAAGGGATTGCCATGGTGTTTGAGGGGAGAAATTATCTTGTGATTTTTACCGCTTTCGTTTCTTCCCTCACCACCTACTTTTTCAATTGGTATGGAGGTTTGATAGGCGGTTTCATCGCCATTGCGGTCAGTGTCCGCTTTATGTCGGGCAATGTTGTGGAGGATGTGGCGGATATTCAGGAGGGTCGCTTGCGGTTTGACGGCCCCAATCTTTACGTGGACGATATTCACATCATGAATATCGGATTGGAAGACTCGAAGAAACATATTTTGGAACACGGTCTCGGTTTGATTCTGATACCGAAAAACGCCAATGGCAAAACCACACTCGCCCATCTGGGGCAACGGCAGGCGATCCATCATGACGTGGCGGCGGTCCTGGGGATTTATCGCGACAGCGGAACCCCGTCCTTCGTCCCCTTGTCGAAAAGGGATCTGGCAACGGGGAGAATCGCTTTTTTTCTGTTGCCGCTTGAAAAGGACATCGAGCTGGCCAAAGCGATCATCGCGAGATCGCCGGTGCTTGAAAATTCGATCCGGAAACCGCTGAGGTCGAAAGTTTTACAACGCTTGAGGTGAAACGGATGGGAACGACTCTGGAAAAAACCATTTTGGCGATCGTGACCACATCGCCGGAAAAAGTGGGCGGCAGCAGCCCCATTTTTTATGCGACGGACAAGGAGGACCTTCAATTTACGGCGTTTACCCTGGAAAAAATCCTCGACGGTATTGCTCATGAGGTAAAACCCGATATCATGATCGTCGTGCGCCATTAAAAAATCATAAGGAAAAAGAAAGCGTAAGGCGTAAGATGCGTAAGACGCGTAAGACGCGTAAGACGTAAGATTGACTTGCACCCTGTTTCTATAAGATAATATAAATTCAAGTGGCCAAACATCCACGTTTTGAAAGCGGGTGAGAACATGCCGAAAATTCAAGCCGTCCGTCCCGGTTCGCTGGCGGAGGAACTGGAACTGGAACCCGGCGATGAGATCAAAACGATCAACGGACAGCCGATTCAGGATATCATAGATTATCAGTTTGCGATTACGGACGAGTTGATTGAACTGGAAGTCCTCAAGGCGAACGGGGAAGAATGGCTGATCGAGGCAAAAAAAAGATATGACGAGTCGCTTGGCGTCGAGTGGGAACATCCGACTGTCGACCGCATCAAGCTGTGCCATAACAAGTGCGTGTTTTGTTTCGTCGATCAGATTCCCGGCAATATGCGGCACACCCTCAATATGCGCGACGATGATTACCGCCTTTCTTTTTTGCATGGAAATTTTGTGACGTTGACAAACTTAAAACAGGCGGATCTGGAACGGATTGTCCAGTTAAAGATGTCGCCGCTGAATATTTCTGTTCATACCACAAATCCGGAACTTCGCACCTTCATGATCGGACACAAAAAAGCCGGCGAGATCATGACCCAAATCGCGTATCTGGCGGAACACGGGATCGAGATGAACACCCAGATCGTACTCTGTCCGGGAATAAATGACGGGCCGGAACTGGAGCGGACAGTCAGGGATCTGGCGCCTTTTTGGCCGTATGTCCGCACGCTGTCCGTGGTTCCGGTGGGCCTGACGAAGCACCGCAGGGGCTTAGCGGAACTTCGCTGCGTGACTCCGGAAGAGGCCGCCCGCGTGATTGATCAGGTGGAATCCTGGCAGAAACGGTTTCTGACAGAAAAAGGAGCTTCGTTTGTTCATGCGGCTGACGAATTTTACGTGTTGGCCGACCGCGAGGTGCCGCCTGCGGATCGTTACGACGAGTTTGCGCAGACGGAAAACGGCGTCGGTTTGATCCGGAATTTTTTGGACGAATTGGCGGACCTCAAGCGGCAGATACCGGCGGCGCTTGACGAACGCCGCCACGTCGCGGTGGTAACGGCAGTCTCTCCCGCCAAAACCATCCGGCGCGGAATCGAACTTTTGGAGAAGGTCGAGAACCTGAAAGTGGAGCTGCACGTGATCCGAAACGACTTTTACGGACACATGGTGACGGTTGCCGGACTTGTTACCGGGTCCGACATCGTCGCTCAATTGAAAGAATCCTGCACAGCGGACATCGTCATGATTCCGGATATCATGCTAAAAGATGATGCGGATGTTTTCCTTGACGATTACACGGTTGAGCGGGTATCTTCCGAATTGGGCAAGCCGGTGTTGGTGCTCCCTGCCAACGCTACGGGCTTGATTAAAGGTGCGTTGGGGATAACGGGAAATCTTCCGCCGCGCAGGCGTTATGAAGCAACTCTGCCGCGTTCGGGAATGCTCGGCTGTGCAGGCGCAATGTAACGCTTGCAGGCCAATTTTTTTGGAAAGGCGGTATCCGGATTATGCCAAAGCCGGTTGTGGCAATCGTGGGACGACCAAACGTCGGAAAATCGACACTTTTCAACCGTTTGGCAGGAGAACGGATTGCGATTGTCGAAGATAAACCCGGTATCACACGGGACAGGATTTATTCGAGTGCCGAATGGTTGGACCGCAAATTTCATATTATCGACACTGGCGGCATTGAAGTCGGCAGCGACGACGAGATTGCGTTGCGCATCCGTGAACAGGCGGAACTGGCGATCAACGAGGCGCACGTCATCATCTTTCTGGTGGACGGCCAAACTGGTCTCACGGCCACCGACAAAGAGGTGGCGGAAATTCTGTTCCGCTCCCAAAAACCCGTCGTACTGGCGGTCAATAAGCTGGACAATCCCAACACGTTGGATAACCGGTTCGATTTTTACGAGTTGGGGGTGGGGGATCCGGTTCCCATCGCGGCGGAACACGGCATTGGAATCGGGGATCTGCTCGACGAGGTTGTCAAGCACTTTCCCAACGAGGAGGAAGAGGAATACAGCCCCGACACGATTAAGTTTGCGATGATCGGCAGGCCCAATGTGGGGAAGTCGTCGCTGGTCAACGCAATTCTTGGGGAAGAACGGGTGCTGGTGTCCGAAGTCGCGGGAACGACCCGCGATGCGGTCGACACCCCTTTCTCAAGGGAAGGAAGGGACTTTGTCATTATCGACACGGCAGGCATGCGCAAGCGCGGAAAGATCTATGAAACGACCGAAAAATACTCGGTTCTGAGGGCCCTGCGGGCAATTGAACGATCGGATGTCTGCGTACTGGTGTTGAATGGGGCGGAAGGCATCATTGAGCAAGACAAACGGATTGCCGGCTATGCGCTGGAAGAAGGGCGTGCCATGGTATTTGTCGTGAACAAATGGGATCTGGTGGAAAAAGACGACAAAACCGCACACCGGTTCGAGCAGCAAATCCGCAGCGAATTTCCTTTCATGCCTTGGGCGCCGATTTTGTTTGTGTCGGCGAAAACCAAGCAGCGGGTACCGCGGATCCTTGACGCTGTTGCAAGAGCGGCCGAAAGTCATGCGACGCGCATCCCGACTTCCACGGTGAATTCGGTGATCCAGGACGCGGTTATGATGACGCCGCCGCCGGCCGACAAGGGCCGTAAACTGCGGATCAACTATTCGACGCAAGTGGCGGTGAAGCCGCCTTCGTTTGTGATTTTCGTCAATGATCCGGAGCTGATGCACTTTTCCTACGAGCGGTTCCTGGAAAACAAGCTGCGGGACGCCTTTGGGTTCGAGGGGACACCAATCCGGCTGTTCATTCGCAAAAAGTCGAAAGATTGACGCGGGACATATCTTTTGGGTCTCCCTTAACGGATTTGGAAATATGCTGCGGAGCGGTTCGTCAGTTTGGAGGATAAATATTTTGGGGGAGAGATACGGGTGCAGGTCTTCTTCGCGGCAGTGATCGGTTATCTCTTGGGTTCGATTTCGTCCAGCTATTTGATCGGCCGCTACAAAGCGGGAATTGATATCCGAAATTACGGGTCGGGCAACGCCGGCGCGACAAACACGTTGCGGGTGCTCGGAAAACAAGCGGCCGCGATCGTCTTTGTCGCAGATGCCCTCAAAGGGGTTCTTTCCGTTTTTGTAGGCTATCTCTTGACAGGATCCGAAACGGGGATGGCGATTGGAGGGTTGGCTTCCATCGTCGGGCACAATTGGCCCGTCTTCTTTGATTTTCGAGGCGGGAAAGGGGTTGCGACGACGATCGGTGTCGTGTTAAGCGTCGCTTTCCTTCCCGCTCTTTACGCGGGGATCATTGCCATTCTGCTGCTTTTGCTGACGCGTATCGTTTCGCTTGCCTCCCTGGTGTTTTTGACGGCCCTGCCATTTACGATCCTTGTCAGTGGAGATTCAGGGGTGTTTTTCTGGATGTCGGTTGTCATGGCCATCCTGTCGTATTGGCGGCACCGGTCCAACATTGTCCGGCTCTTACAGGGAAAAGAAAACCGAGTCGGCAGATAACGGTGTGGCGCGGGAGGGGATTATGGATCAGTCTGTTGCAGTCATTGGGTCAGGCAGTTGGGGAACCGCTTTGGCGATGGTGTTGGCGGATAACGGCTGTAAAGTTTCGATGTGGGCGAGACGGCGGGAAGTGGTGAACGAAATTCTGGAAGAGCGCACCAATTCAAAATATTTGCCTGGCGCTCGGCTGCCCGAATCGATTTTGCCGACTGCCGATTTGGAACAGGCCGTCAGAAGGCATCGCCAGATTTTGGTTGTGGTGCCGTCCGTGGCGTTCCGTGATACGATGCGGCAACTCGCTCCGTTTATCAAGCCGGACACCAAGTTCATACACGCGACGAAAGGGCTAGACAAGCACAACCAGGCACGCATGAGCCAGGTGGTTCTGGAAGAAATTCCGCATTTGGATCCGAAAAATCTCGCGGTGTTGTCGGGTCCCAGCCATGCGGAAGAAGTGTCCCGCAGGTGTCCGACCACCGTGGTTGTCGCAAGCAGGAGCCGGGCCACCGCCGAATGGTTTCAGGACCTGTTCATGAATTCTTACTTTCGGGTGTATACCAACCCGGATGTGACGGGAACCGAGCTTGGCGGAGCTTTAAAGAACATCATAGCGCTAGGCGTGGGGTTGTCTGACGGACTTGGATTCGGAGACAACGCAAAAGCCGCTTTGATGACCCGCGGCTTGATGGAAATCTCGCGGTTGGGGATCAAATTGGGAGCAGCCCAGATGACGTTTGCGGGGCTTGCCGGAATCGGGGACTTGATTGTGACCTGCACGTCCCGTCACAGCCGGAATTGGAGAACCGGCTATCAATTGGGACAGGGCAAAACGCTGGCTGAGGCTTTGGCGGGGATGCACATGGTGGTCGAAGGCGTTCACGCCGCGCAAGCCGCCTGCAAGCTCGCGGAAAATCATCAGGTGGTGATGCCGATCACATCCGAGATCTACCGGGTTTTGTTTGAAGGCAAGAGTCCGCGGGCGGCGGTGGAGGATTTGATGGGCAGAGGAAAGACCCACGAAATGGAAGAAGTGGCTCGGATTTCGATGAGTTGGGAATCATAGCGGACAGATGCAAAATCTGTTACAATTTGGCTGAAGCAAAAATTTGCTGAACCAACGCGGAGTAAAACATCCATGTTGTAAGGAGGTAACCGCATGGGCAACTTGCCGCAGGAACTAAAATATTCAAAAGAGCATGAGTGGGTTCGTGTCGAAGGAAACAAAGCGTACATTGGAATTACGGATTTCGCCCAGTCGGAACTCGGAGATATCGTGTTTGTCGAACTTCCCGAAGTCGGTGACGAAGTGGTTCAAAACTCCACTTTCGGCACGGTGGAATCGGTAAAAACGGTGTCGGATCTTTACGCCCCCGTCAGCGGCAAGATTATCGAGGTCAACGAGTCTTTGGCCGATTCCCCCGAGAAAGTCAACGAATCACCGTACCAAGACGGCTGGATGATCGCTGTCGAGATGAAAGACCCCGGCGAACTCGACAATTTGTTGAGCGCCGAGCAATACGCGGAAATGATCAAAGGCTGACAGAGGGGTCGGTTTGGAGACTTGGCGTTTGTTGCCGACCGGCCGCTATTCGCCCGCGGAAAACATGGCGTTGGACGAAGCCGTTCTGATTGCCCACAGCCAGGGACTCGTTCCTCCCACGGTCCGTTTTTACGGCTGGAATCCGCCGGCCTTGTCGATCGGATATTTTCAGAAGACGTCGGATGTCGATTTCTCCGCGCTGCGGCAAAAAGGTCTCGGGTTTGTGCGGCGTCCGACCGGGGGGCGTGCCGTTTTGCACGACGAAGAATTGACATATTCCATCGTGGTGTCCGAAACACACTCCAGGATACCCGGCTCCGTCAACGAATCCTACCGGGTGTTGTCGGCGGGGCTCGTGGAAGGGTTCCGGAATCTGGGGCTTGCAGCGAATATGGTGTCGCTCGGTTCGGAAGAGGACAGAAAAAAATACGAGTCGCCGGGTTCGGCCGCCTGTTTCGATTCTCCTTCCTGGTACGAACTGGTTGTCGAAGGCAGGAAAGTGACAGGGAGCGCCCAGACCCGGCAGCGGGGCGTAATTCTGCAGCACGGGTCGATTTTGTTGGACCTTGATGTCGATCTGTTGTTTTCGGTTCTCTATTTTTCCTCCGATAAGCTTCGTCAACGTTTAAAAGAGCGGTTTGTGGAGAAGGCGGTTTCCGTCAAACGAATCAGCGGGCGGCAGGTATCGTTTGAAGAGGCGGAAGCGGCTTTTCGTGCCGGGTTTGAAAAAGGGTTGGGGGTCCGGTTTGTCCCGGGAGAGTTGACCGCGGAGGAACTTCGGATGATGGAGAAACTGATCCGAACCAAATATGGAACACCCGAATGGAATGAAAAACGGTAGGCTGCATATACATAGCACTCGGAAGCGTTTATCCGGGTGTTTTTTTGTTGCGGGCTTGTTCTAAAGCGGATTCCCGTGCATATCCATAGAGAAGAAAACGCGACCGGCCCCGCAAAAGTCGCCTCGGAATAAAACTCTTGGTCTTTCATATACATGTACAAACATCCGAGAGCACCGGGGAGGGATGGATACGGGGTGCGGTAACTTCTACGCCGACATTACGTAGGGAGGGAAAAGCGTGGAGAAGTTTGACATTTTTAAAGACATTGCGGAGCGGACGGGGGGAGATATTTATCTCGGCGTAGTAGGCCCTGTTCGAACCGGCAAATCGACTTTTATCAAAAAATTCATGGAACTGATCGTGCTGCCGAACATTGCGGACGAAGCGGACCGTGTGCGGGCCACCGACGAACTGCCGCAAAGCGCGGCGGGCCGCACGATTATGACAACGGAACCAAAGTTCATTCCCAATCAGGCTGTCGAGATCCATGTGGCCGAGGGGCTGGACATTAACGTAAGAGTGGTCGATTGTGTTGGCTACGCGGTTGAGGGAGCGCGCGGCTATGAGGACGAAAACGGCCCCCGCATGGTGACGACTCCATGGTTCGATGAACCGATTCCGTTCCAGGAAGCGGCTGAAGTGGGAACCCGCAAGGTGATTGCCGACCATTCGACGATTGGCCTTGTGATCACGACGGATGGCACGATTGCGGAAATCCCCCGGGAATCCTATATCGAAGCGGAGGAGCGTGTCGTCTCCGAGTTAAAAGAGCTTGGGAAACCGTTCGTGATGGTGATCAACTCCACTCATCCGCAGCATCCGGAAACG
This sequence comes from Effusibacillus sp. SKA8, assembly GCF_058273125.1. Lineage (NCBI taxonomy): Bacteria > Bacillati > Bacillota > Bacilli > Caryophanales > Alicyclobacillaceae > Effusibacillus > Effusibacillus sp. SKA8. The sequence goes on from NZ_JBZCSF010000001.1 coordinate 288,802, forward strand.
GAAGCGTTACGCGCCGAACTGGTGGAAAAATACGATATCCCGGTTGTCGCGTTGTCGGTGGCGACGATGAATCAGGATGACATTATGGTCGTGTTGCGGGAAGCTCTGTATGAATTCCCTGTGCACGAAGTGAACGTCAACCTTCCTTCGTGGGTGATGGTGCTCGATCAGGATCATTGGCTACGCTCCAGTTTTGAGGAATGCGTGCGAAACACGGTCCAGGACATCAGAAGGCTGCGCGACATCGACCGTGTGGTCGGGGTGTTCAACGAGTATGATTTTATTTCCCGTGCCGCGTTGGCTCGCATGGACATGGGACAGGGGATTGCCGATATCGATCTGGCCGCTCCCGATGAATTGTACGACCGGATTTTGACAGAAGTGGTCGGTGTTGAAATCCGCGGCAAAGACCACTTGCTGCAACTGATGAAAGACTTTACGACCGCAAAGCGTGAATATGACAAGGTGGCCGACGCTCTCCGCATGGTGAAATTGACCGGTTACGGCATTGCGCCGCCGGTCCTCGAAGAGATGACCCTTGACGAACCGGAACTGATCCGTCAGGGTTCACGGTTTGGCGTGCGCCTGCGGGCAACGGCGCCGTCGATCCACATGATCCGCGTCGATGTGGAATCCGAATTTGCACCGATTGTCGGCACGGAGAAGCAAAGCGAAGAATTGGTCCGCTATCTGATGCAGGATTTTGAAGAAGACCCGCTGAAAATCTGGGATTCCGACATCTTCGGCAAATCGCTGTCGGCGATCGTGCGGGAAGGCATTTCGGCAAAGCTGGCGATGATGCCCGAGAACGCCCAGTACAAACTGAAAGAAACGCTGGAAAGGATCATTAACGAAGGCAGCGGCGGCTTGATCGCGATTATATTGTAAAATTCCATAACGTGATAGAATCGTTTTCCTGGAAAGAAGGGCTGCGGCAAGCCTTTCTTTTTGCTTTTTTGCTCAGCTTAGGTATATTTATCTCGGATTTGGATACAAAAGTAATACTGTGAAAAATAGAAATCCAGAAGAGGGGGTGGGGAATCGTGAACAAGGCGGATCTTGTCAACTCGGTCGCGGAAAAATCGGAACTGACGAAGAAAGATGCTGCGAAAGCGGTCGATGCCGTTTTTGACAGCATTACGGAAGCGCTGGTGAGAGGCGGCAAAGTGCAGTTGATCGGTTTCGGCAACTTTGAAACCAGGGAGCGTGCCGCACGGAAAGGGCGGAACCCGCAAACTGGCGAAGAGATTGAGATTGCCGCAACGAAGGTGCCTATTTTCAGGCCCGGCAAAGCGCTCAAAGATGCCATCAAGTAACGCATCGACAAAAGGGTCCCCGAAGGCGCACTATCGACGTCCGTTCGTTGGACTCTCTTTATTTGTTTTAATTGTCAAAAAGTGAATAACCGGTCGAGAAGGAATATTTGCTCCGGAAGAAGAATATGTAGCGTTGGAAAGACGAAACGAATTGTTGGGGGGACGGTTATGGTTGCCGGAGAGGACAAATTGGAGAAAGCGTTTACATTGGAAATTCCGGAGTATTACAATTTTGCGGGACAGGTCAGCCGATACGCGGAAGAGCATCCTGACAAACCCGCGATTGTCGCTCTGGACGAAAACGGCGAATCGACAACGCGAACCTACCGGGAGTTGGTGTCGTACGCGAACCGCATCGGCAATGCATTGCGGTCGCTTGGTATCGGACAAGGCGATAAGGTGATCGTCCTTGTGCCGAGAGGCATCGAGGCGTACGCAATTTACCTGGCGTTGAACAAAATTGCGGCGGTGATTATGCCGTGCTCCGAGATGCTGCGGGGAAAAGACATCGAATATAGAGCGAATCACGCGGGTGCGAAAGCGATTGTGTCATTTGCCGGCAGTTCCCGGGAAGTGGATTCCATTCGCGATGTTTGTCCGACAGTGGAGCGTTACATTCTGCTTGGGGAAAAGCAAGAGGGCTGGTTGTCGCTGGAAGAGCTGGCAGCCGGTTCGAATGACCGGTTGGAAGCGGCAAACACGCGTTCGGATGAATTGGCTTTTTTGTCCTATACATCCGGCACCACAGGCGGCCCCAAAGGCGTGATGCATGTTCACGGTTGGCCGTACGCTCATCTTGCGGTTGCGGCGACCCATTGGCTCGATGTTCGCGAAGAAGACCTGGTATGGGCAACTGCAGGTCCGGGATGGGCGAAGTGGGTTTGGAGCCCGTTTGTCTCCACATTGGGCAAAGGAGCGACCGCTTTTGTGTACCGGGGAAGGTTCTCTCCCGAAAAGTATTTGCAACTGCTGGAACAATATCCGATTTCGGTGCTTTGCGCGACCCCCACGGAATACAGGTTGATGGCCAAAGTGTCAGGCATCGAAAACTTCAAAATGAACGCTTTGCGGTCGGCGTGTTCGGCGGGAGAACCCCTGAATCGCGAGGTCATTGACACATTCCGGCGCGTGTTTGACATCACCGTTCGGGACGGCTACGGGCAAACCGAGAACACGCTTCTGGTCGGAACGTTTGTGGGGATGGAGCCGCGTCCGGGTTCCATGGGCCGTCCGTCGCCGGTCGTGAAAGTGGCGATCATCGACGAAGAGGGACGTGAGGTGCCTGTCGGGCAAGTTGGCGATATTGCGATTGACCGCAACATGGTTGCCTTGTTTAAGGGGTATTTGAACGATCCGGAACGGACCGCGCGGGCGTTTCGGGGCAACTGGTACGTGACGGGCGACCAGGGCCGCTTGGATGAAGACGGTTATATCTGGTTTGAAGGCCGCGCCGATGATATTATTATATCAGCGGGCTATACAATCGGGCCGTTTGAAGTCGAGGACGCGCTTGTCAAGCATCCCGCAGTGGCGGAGTGCGCGGCGGTGGCAAGTCCCGATCCGGATCGCGGTCAGGTTGTGAAGGCGTTTGTGGTGTTGAAACAGGGTTACCAAGGTTCCGAGGAGCTGATCCGCGAACTGCAGGAGCACACCAAAAAGCTGACAGCTCCCTATAAGTATCCCCGCAAAATCGAATTTGTGGAGGACCTTCCGAAAACGACGTCCGGCAAAATCCGCCGCGTCGAACTGCGAATGAAAGAACAGCAAGCATGTTCCTAACCCAGGGAGGGATGTCCGGCGACATCCCTCGCTTTGTCAGGAGGTGTAAGATGATTCCAAAACCAGCCATTGCAAAAATTGCCGCATTTTTCGTTTGTGTCCTTGCGGTTCTGGTTTGGAGCAAAAGCGCGGCAGCAGCCGTTTATACATCTCCCGACGGCATCAAAATCAGCAGCAATTCATCCGTCTGGGGCACCGAAGCGAAACTGCAGCAAGTTTATGAGGAACTGCGGCAAAATGCCCATGGCGAGGAATGGAAGCTGCTGGCGGAGGTGAGGATCCACGACGGATATCCGAAAGGAAGGTCGGTTGCCGGCGAGTACCAGTTTAAAACTTCCGTCGATCTTTTTGGCCGCCAGAGAATGCTGCCCGGCAGTATCGACCTCTATGGCGGCAACGAACGCACCACAGTCGAATCGCTGGCGAAAACGCTCGCCCACGAATACGGCCACCACGTCACCCATTATTATTCGATTCGGCAGGACGGTTTTTCACTGATTGACGAAAACCGCTGGCGTCGTTCAACATACGCAAAAATCAGGGGATTGTCGGATGATGTCCGCGTCAATGCCTCCGCTGAGCACCGCTGGCAGCTTGCGGAAATCGCCGCCGAAGATTACGTTCAGTTGTTCGGTTCGCCGACCGCGAAGAAACGGTACGCGTTTCCGGCACGCTACGAACAGTTGCTGCAACAAAAAACGCTCGGCCCTTTGCAATGGGATGCGTCGATGTACAATATCGTACCGCAGGAAAACGCGGAACTGCCTCTGGCGACAAAGGTTCCCGGGTTGTACGAATGGTTTGCGCAACATCTGGGCGTCTCTTCCCGGCCGAATTTTCCGGACGAACCGGAGTTGAACATCAAGGAAGTCGTGAAGATCGAATCGCTGGGGTATCAGATCCATTTTACTTGGAACCCTGGAAAAAATGCTTCCGTCAACACATTTTACACGCTTGTGGCCTATGGGGACGGCGAGGTTTTGCCCGAACCGGTCGTGACAAGAACAGGGAGTGAACGGCTTGAAGGACGGTATGGCGCGATGGTGGTCAGAACGCCCACCTCGATTTTGACTTATCGAGACCCGAATGCGAAAGGGATTCGCCATTTTCGCGTTTACGCCCAGAATCCGGACGGTTTTGTCGCTTCGTCGCCGATTCTGACCGTGAATATGGATCACCCGACACAGGTGCAAATCACGGAGCCCGCCGTGAACCAATCCCGCGCGGTCAATGCGTTTGATGTGCAAGTCCACGATTTCGTCGGGGATCTGTCCGGGTTTGCCAAGTGGGCGGAACCGTTCGTCCGGGGCGTGGCGTTTCTCGTGGAAGTGATCTCGCGCATTTTGGAGAATCTCATCAAGTTCGTCAGCTAACTTCATTGTTTGTCAACTTTGGGACCGGAACCGGCTTGCGTTTTCCCGGGAGAATCATGTATAATCGGTGTCGTCGTTGAACTTCAAGTCTCTCGGGATATGGCGCAGCTTGGTAGCGCGCTACCTTGGGGTGGTAGAGGTCGTGGGTTCAAATCCCGCTATCCCGACCAGAGAAAACCCTTGAGAAATCAAGGGTTTTTCGCGTTTTCTAGGGAACTTTAAGGGAAGCCCTAAGGCAGTTGGGGACGAATTGGGGACGATTTTTTGGGAGGCGAATTTTTCCAGGGTGGTAGCCAGTTCCTTCGAAACTTTCTTGCGGAAGTCCTTATGCCCAAGTCGATCCTGAACCGCTTTCATTTGCTCCAGCATTCCGACTGCATCCGGTGCGACTAAATTGTTCCTGGCTTCTGTACTGCCGCGCAGGCAATGCGCGGCTTCGTCTTGTGATCGTTGTAAATGCATTCTTCAACCCCACATTTCACTCCGTCTGGCATCTGGCGGTCACCTCCTGTTCCTACTGTTCCCCGGGCGGTTGGAAATCATTTTGCCTGTTGTTGCCTGCGGATGGTATAATCAATGTCACCGTAAGATTGCAAAGGAGGTGAAATGATGGATTACACACAGGATTTTTTTCTCGTGAAAGCGAAGGAAAACGGGGTTCATGTCATCGGTTTGACGCGCGGTTCGGATACTCGGTTTCATCATACCGAAAAATTGGACAAAGGCGAGATCATGATCGCCCAGTTTACCGAACACACATCCGCCATCAAAGTTCGCGGAAAAGCGGTTGTCTGGACCAAATTCGGCCGCGTTGACACATATTCCGAAGACGATTGAGCGGATTGAGAAGCGAGAATTTCTCGCTTTTTTGATTTTTCATCAGATGATTTTCCAGTCCTAAATTGTTAGCGATATGGTATACTCAAAGATGATTACAATGGTGACGTTGCTTGCCCAGAGGGAGATGGAGACACTGATTATCGAGCAGAAAGATCGGGAAAATGTGTCCCTTTGCATATCCGAACAAGTTCAATCGGAAATGAACCATGCGTATCTGGCGGATTGGATCGGACTGCCGGATCTGGAGCTTTTCCACTTGAAGACTGCAGCCGCCATTTTGCAAACAGCCGGTTGTTCAACGAAAGAAACGAAACTGATCGTAACGGTGTTGTTGTTGATCCATCACGGATTGTTTGTGCACGAACATATCGACGAATCCCAGCAGGACGAAAAGGTGCGCCAATTGAAGGTGCTGGCGGGCGATTATTATTCCAGCAAATATTTTTATCTGCTGGCGGCAGACGGCAAAATCGATTTGATCGGATTGTTCGCGGAAGCGATTGCACGGATTAATGAAGCGAAGGCGGAACGCATGGCCTTGTTCCGGCACACCGCTCCCGATGTTGGCAGGTATTTGGCGGTCAACGAGCGGATTCAGGGCGAGCTGTTGTATGTCCTTTGTGCGCGGTATCTTCGGGAACAACCGATTGTTTCGGATCTCGTGAGGCTGCTTGTCCGCGCATATGTTCTGGGAAGCGAGTACCGTCAGTTTCTGTTGGGACAAACCTGTGAAAACCTGTCGCTGATCTATCTCCGAAACCAAGCGACAGAAGAGGAATTGCGAGCAATCGGTTCGGCTTCTCCTTACGGGCAGGAAACAAGGGTTATGGCGATTCATGTGAAATATGGAACATCCGCATTTTTGTACGAACGCTTTCAGACGGGGTTAACGGCCGCCCGCTCGCTGGTGTCCGTGCTGGATTCCGAACGGATTGTCGAAAGCTTTGCTCACGTATGCGATTATCTTGGCCAAGCGTATCTGGAAACGCAACGGATCGCGGAAGAAAGGTGAGAGCTATGGCTCACTTTACCACAAAGGAAGAAAAAGTCCATTACATTTTCTCAAGGATCGCAAAACGGTACGATCTGATGAACACGGTTTTAAGTTTCCGCCAGCATAAATTATGGCGTTCCGCCACGATGAAACGGATGCGCGTGCAACCGGGGCAATCCGCCATCGATGTTTGCACCGGTACCGGCGATTGGGCGATCTCCCTCGCGAGAGCGGTGGGAGAAGACGGGTATGTGGTGGGAGTCGATTTTTGCGAACCGATGCTGCAGGAAGGCCGTCGCAAGATCGTCCAAGCCGGTGTGGCCAAGCAGGTGCAAATGATTCACGGGAACGCGATGGCCCTTCCGTTCGAGGACAATGTGTTCGACTATGCCACCATCGGCTTTGCGCTGCGGAATGTGCCGGATATCGAACATGTCATCCGGGAAATGGCGCGTGTGGTGAAACCGGGCGGCATGGTGGTGTCGCTTGAGCTGTCAAAGCCGGAATGGCCGCCGTTTCGGGCCCTGTATTATTTTTACTTTGAGAAAATCTTGCCCAAAATCGGAAATTTGGCTTCCCAAGATGATGTCTCCTACAGTTGGCTGCCGGAATCCCTCAAGTCTTTCCCGGACCGCAGCGGGCTGGAAGCGATTTTCAGAACATGTGGTCTTGTCGAAGTCGAATCGAAACCGTTAACCGGCGGCATTGCCGCCATGCATCTCGGCATCAAGCCGCAAAACCAGAGGTAGTGTATGGGATACAGAGATTTGCGACACTTTATCGACACGCTTGAGGCAAAAGGACTGTTGGTACGAGTCAGGGAAGCAGTTGATCCGTATCTGGAAATCACGGAAATTACCGACCGGGTTTCCAAGGCGGGAGGACCTGCCCTGTTGTTTGAAAACGTGAAGGGATCCGACATCCCGGTTTTGATCAACGCGTTCGGTTCTCACGAGCGGACAAAGCTCGCTTTTGAAGTGGACGATTACGACGATATCGGCAGAGAGATTCTGCGTTTTCTGGAAATGCCGACCGGGTCGGCATCGCTTTTGGGAAAGCTGAAACAACTGCCGAAATTGGCCGAATTGGGCTCTTATCTCCCGAAGACGGTCGGCAAGGCTCCCTGTCAGGAAGTGGTGCTGACCGGTGACGAGGTGGACCTGGACAAATTCCCGATTCTCACCTGCTGGCCGAACGACGGCGGCCGGTTTATCACGCTCCCGCTCGTGTTCACGAAGGACCCGGTAACGGGGAAGCGAAACTGCGGAATGTACCGCATGCAAGTGTATGACAAGCGGACAACCGGCATGCATTGGCAACTGCACAAAGTGGGAGCGGAGCATCATCGCCGCTCACAGGAATTAAACATGGAAAAGCTGGAAGTGGCGGTGGCGATCGGTTCCGATCCGGCGGTGATCTATTCGGCGATTGCGCCGGTTCCGCCGGAGATCGACGAGATGATTCTCGCGGGATTTCTCCGCAAAGAGGCTGTGGAAATGGTCAAGTGTAAAACGGTCGATGTGGAAGTTCCGGCCAATGCGGAGATCGTGCTCGAGGGGTATGTCATCCCCGGCGAACTGCGTGACGAAGGGCCGTTTGGTGACCATAACGGCTATTACACGCCGGTTGAGCCGTATCCTGTTTTTCACATTACGGCGATCACGCACCGCAGAAACCCGGTCTACGCCACGACCGTTGTCGGCAAACCGCCGATGGAAGACTGCTATTTGGGCAAGCTGACGGAGCGCATTTTTCTGCCGCTGTTAAAAATGGTGGTTCCCGAGATTGTCGATGTGAGCCTACCCTGGGAGGGAGTCTTCCACAATTGCGCCATCGTCTCGATCAAGAAGCGGTTCCCCGGCCACGCGAAGAAAGCGATGAGCGCTCTGTGGGGAATGGGACAGCTGACTTGGACGAAATGCATCATCGTGGTGGACGATGACGTGGACGTCCAAAACCATTCCTACGTTGCATGGCGCGTATTCGGGAACGTGGACGCGAAAAGGGACATTCTGATTGTCGAAGGGCCCGTGGATTCCCTGGATCACGCTTCTCCATTGCCAAACCTCGGTTCCAAAATCGGAATCGACGGTACGCGCAAATGGAAAGAAGAGGGCTACACACGCGTCTGGCCCGATGAGATCTGGATGAACCAGGAAACGAAGGATTTGGTTGACCGCAAATGGGACCGGTACGGCATCCGGCTTTCACCTTAAGCGCGAAAACGAGGGGATTTCAAGTCTGATGGCAAAGGAATTTGTAGTCGGAATCACGGGGGCAAGCGGGGGCATTTACGGGGTGCGCCTCGTTCAGGAACTGGCCAAAGCCGGACATCTGGTTCATTTGCTGTTGACCGACGCCGCCTGGCAAGTCCTGCAGGAAGAGCTGGAGTGGGACATCGGGCAAGGCGATTTCGCTTCGCTTCCCGGCAGGTTTGAGGTGTCCGCCGGGCGGCTGATGATCTATGACATGCAGGATTACAGAGCGGCGATTGCCAGCGGATCACACAGAACCGACGGCATGATCATCATCCCTTGTTCGATGGGGACGCTGTCGGCGATCGCCCACGGGTCTTCCGACAATCTGCTGGAACGGGCGGCCGACGCCACCCTGAAAGAGGGGCGGCCGTTAATCCTCGTGCCGCGGGAGACCCCCATGAACGCCATTCATTTGCGCAACATGCTGATTCTGGCGGAAGCGGGTGCCCGCATTTTGCCTGCCATGCCGGGTTTCTACCATAAGCCCCGGACCATTGACGACATCGTGGATTTTGTCGTGGGCAAAGCGTTGGACGCTTTGCGCGTGGAACATCGTTTGTTCCGCCGGTGGGGCGAATAACCGAATTTAAAATGGGAGGAGACCTCGATGGAGGTTATCGGAAAAAACCATCCGTTTGCGGACATCTGGGAAAAGGTGCAGTCGGGAATCCGCCTGTCCCGTGAAGACGGACTGCGTTTGATGAAGTCGGACGATCTGATCGCCCTCGGTCATATGGCGAATTACGTACGGGAGAAAAAACACGGAAACTACGTGTTTTTCAATACCAACCGCCACATTAACCCGACCAACGTTTGTCAGACGCTGTGCGCTTTTTGTGCATTCGGTGTGCGGGCGAAAGACCCGAACGCCTACACGATGTCTATGGAGGAGATCGAGCACCGCGCAGACATGGTGCCGCCTGGCGTCACCGAGATTCACATCGTCGGCGGCAACAATCCGCAGTTGAAAATCGATTATTACGAAGAGCTGCTGTGCCGTTTGAAAAAGAAACTGCCGCATGTTCACCTCAAGGCGTTTACCGCAGTCGAACTGGACCATTTTTCCCGGATCAACAAAATGCCGGTGGAAGACATCCTTCGCCGGCTTGTCGCGGCGGGCCTTGATTCGCTGCCCGGTGGCGGCGCGGAGATTTTCGCGGAAAAACCGCGTTCCATCATCGCCGATCACAAAACATCGGGCGAGCGGTGGTTGGAGATTCATGAAATCGCTCACAACATGGGTCTTCGTTCCAACTGTACGATGCTGTACAACCATGTCGAAACGGAGGAAGACCGGATTGACCATCTGATCCGCCTGCGGGAATTGCAGGACAAAACCGGCGGGTTCCAGACCTTCATTCCGTTGTCCTGGCACCCGGAAAATACGGAATTGATCAAGCGGTATCCGCATCTGAACTGGTCAACCGGATTCCTGGATTTGAAGGTGATTGCCGTAGCCCGGCTGATGCTGGACAATATCGATCATATCAAGACCTACTGGGTGCAAGTGGGGACCAAACTCGCACAAACGGCTCTCTGGTTTGGGGCTGACGACTTGGACGGAACCGTCGTGGAAGAAAAAATCTATCATGCCGCCGGCGCTGAAACGGAACAGGAAATGGCAAAATCGGAACTGATTCGTTTGATTCGGGAAGCGGGCCGAATTCCCGTGGAACGCGATACGCTGTATAATATTGTCAACGCGGAGTTTGCAATCGCATGACGGAAAAACTTCGTGTCGGCCGGATTCAATTCAGCAACGTTCTCCCTGTTTTCCATTTTCTCGAGGAAGCGGCAATGGCGCATGGAATCGAATTCGTATCCGCGGTTCCGACGGAGCTGAACCGCATGCTGGCGGAAGGGGAGATTGTCGCCGGACCGATTTCCGCTTTTTCCTATGCCGAGAATGCCGAACAGTATTATGCATATTCCGATCTGTCCGTGTCGTCGCGCGGACCGGTGGGTTCCATCTTTCTGTTTTCCGACCGTGCCATGGACGATTTGCACGGCCGCACCGTCTCCCTGTCGACAACGTCCGCCACTTCAGTAAACCTGTTGAAGATTCTTCTGGAAAAATATTGCGGTTCCAAGCCGGTTTATCGTGCAGAGCCGCCGCATCTGGCCAACATGATGAAGGATGCGGACGCCGCCTTGTTGATCGGAGACGATGCGCTGTACTGGTCGCTGCAGGATCATCCCTACCGTGTTTATGATCTGGGAGCGGAGTGGTACCGCCGGACCGGCTTGCCGATGACATTTGCCGTGTGGGCGGTCAGGCGGGATTTTGTCCGGGAGCAACCGGAGAAAGCGAAATGGTTGCATCGGTTGTTTCTTGCCGGCAAGCAAAAAGGCCTTGCCGAAATCGATCGGGTCATCGCGGCAGCCGTCCGTCTGCACGGGCAGGATTATGATTTTTGGAAATCGTATTTCCGCAAATTGATCTATGATTTTAAAGGGGACTTGGTCGAGGGCGCCGAAACCTATTTTAAAGCGGCCCATGAACTGGGGCTTCTGCCGCAGCCCGTAAAGGTGGAAATGTGGGGGGTTGAAGAATGAGCGTAGCCAATCTTGACTCGGGGCGCGTCGACACGATCCTCGACAAAGCGTTGTCCGGAGAGCGCCTGACGCTGGAAGACGGAATTGCGCTGTATGAATCGAACGATTTGATCAAGCTGGGAGCGGCCGCCAAACGGGTCATGCAGCGGTTTCATCCGGACAACATCGTGACGTTTACGGTAAACCGCAACATCAACTATACGAACGTCTGTGACACGTACTGTCGTTTTTGCGCTTTTTACCGTCCCGAAGGGCACCCTGAAGCGTACGTGCTGCCCGACGAAGTGATTCTTGAAAAAATTCGCGAGACGGTGGAAATCGGCGGGGACGAATCCGAAATCCTGATGCAGGGGGGAACCCATCCGGGACTGCCGTTCTCTTACTATACGGAACTGCTGCGCAAGATTAAGGCCCATTTTCCGACCGTGATCCTGCATTCTTTCTCGGCGGCGGAAATTTGGAAAATGGTCGAGATATCCGGCTTGTCCCTGGAGGAAGTCATCCGCCGCTTGCAAGAAGCGGGACTTGATTCGATTCCGGGCGGCGGTGCTGAAATTCTGGACGACAGAACCCGGATGCGCATTTCCAGGCTGAAAGAATCCTGGGTGAAATGGATGGAGGTTCACGATACCGCGCATCGCCTGGGTATGAACACAACGGCGACCATGGTGATCGGCTTTGGTGAAACGTACGAAGAACGGATCTTGCATATGCTGCGGGTCCGCGAACAACAGGACAAGACCGGCGGTTTTACCGCATTCATCTCCTGGACGTACCAGCCGGACAATACCGCTTTGAAGGGGACCCGCGCAACGGCGGTGGAGTATCTGAAAAATGTGGCGATTTCCCGATTGGTGATCGACAATATCAAAAATTTCCAATCATCTTGGGTGACGATGGGTCCCAAAATCGGGCAAGCGGCTCTCGAATTCGGCTGTAACGACATGGGGTCGACCATGATCGAGGAAAATGTCGTCAGTGCCGCCGGTGCCACCCACATGACGACAAAGGACGAGTTGATCCGGTTGATCCGCGACGCCGGACGGATTCCTGCCCGCCGCAACACGTATTACAAAATTCTGGAAAGCTATTGATCGGCATTTTGGATAAGGTGGAGCGCGAATGAAGTTGATGGACATTTATTTTCATCTGAAAGCGGACCTCGATTACGTGGAATCCCGGTTGGAGCAAGAGATTCGTTCCAAGCAAAAAGATTTGGCAAACGCTGCATTGCATCTGTTGAAAGCGGGCGGGAAACGAATCCGCCCCGTTTTCGTGTTGCTCAGCGGTCAGTTCGGGAACCCCGACCGGGAGAAGCTGGCACGGGTGGCCGTAACCCTTGAGTTGATTCATATGGCGACATTGGTACACGATGATGTGATCGACAATGCCGGGACACGCAGAGGAATTCCGACGGTGCGTTCCGAGTGGGGCAACCGCGTGGCGATGTATACGGGCGATTATATTATCGCCCGGGCGTTGCTGCTCTTGTCCGAACTGCCAAACGTTGAAATCCATCGACTGTTATCCGAATCGATTGTGCGGGTGGTTGAAGGGGAAATTGAACAGATTCGGGATTTTTTTCGCCTGGAACAAAGCTTTCGCAACTACTTAAGGCGGATCGAACGGAAAACGGCGGTTTTGATCGAAGCATCCTGCCGGCTTGGCGCTTTGGTCGCCGGGGCGGCTCCGGCCCATGTCCGCCGTTTGGGCAGATACGGCCATTATCTGGGAATGGCGTTTCAGATTGTGGATGATATTTTAGATTTCACATCGACGGAGGAGAAATTGGGCAAGCCTGTCGGCGCCGATCTGATGCAGGGGAACATCACGCTGCCGGTCTGGTATGCGCTGCACTGCACGCCTGATGGACAAGCGTTGCGGAAACTGATGCGCCGCGACATGTCGCGTTCCGAAGCGGAAGCGGCAATCCGTCTGGTAAAGCGGTCGGGCGGCATCGAATACGCCCAAAAAGTGGCCGATGTCTACTTTGAAAAATGTTTGCACGAACTGTCCCGCCTGCCCGAAGGAAGGGCCCGCGACTCGCTGGAAGCGATTGCGAGATTTACTGTTTCCCGCGACTATTAGGCTTGCAGACCGGCAGTTTGATTCGGTAAAATGATCAAGGTACTTACAGAACCCAACGGTAGGAGTGAGTTGAAAAATGGAACGCACCTTCTTAATGATCAAGCCGGACGGAGTTCAACGCGGACTCATCGGCGAAATCGTTGCCCGTTTCGAAAAAAAAGGATTTAAACTGGTCAACGCGAAATTGATGACCGTGTCCCGCGAACTGGCGGAAAAACATTACGAAGAACTGAAGGACAAGCCTTTCTTCGGCGAACTGGTCGACTTTATCACTTCCGGTCCCGTTTTTGCGATGATCTGGGAAGGGCCGAATGTCATCAGCGTCGCCCGCGCGATGATGGGCAAAACCAACCCGGCCGAAGCCGCACCTGGTACCATTCGCGCCGATTATGCGGTATCCGTCGGAATGAACGTCATTCACGGCTCTGACTCGCCCGAAAACGCAAAGCGCGAAATCGACCTGTGGTTTAACGGCGAAGCGATCCCGTACGAGAAGGCTATCGCGAAATGGATCTGATACACAGGTCCCCGTTCCTTGGAGCGGGGCTTTAAATTTTTGCCCTGGAACAAAAGGAATTGCGGTGGACTCGATCGAATATTGTAACAAAGACAAGGGAAAAACGCGACAAAAGTGAGGTACTTCGATGGCAGCTCAGGATTTTGACGTGTTCATGGAAAAAGTGTACCGGAAAACCGGTATCGATCTGAAAAAATACAAGCGACCGCAAATGGAACGCCGGCTGACGGCCCTGCGAGACAAGAACGGATACAAAGATTTTGTCAGCTATTTTCAGGCGATTGACACAAACCGCGAGCTGTTTTACGAATTTTTGGACCGCATGACGATCAACGTGTCCGAGTTCTTCCGCAATCCCAACCGCTGGGAGGTCTTGATGAACCGGATCATTCCCGAGTTTTTGAAAACGAAGCGGAAGTTAAAAATCTGGTCTGCCGCCTGTTCGACGGGAGAAGAGCCGTACACCCTCGTCCTCATTCTTTCAAAATATCTCCCTTTGCCGGAAATCGAAGTGTTGGCAACCGATATTGACGAAAACGCGCTTGCCAGGGCCAAACAAGGGATCTATCACCAACGGTCGTTGGAAGCGGTGCCGGCGGATCTGCTGCAAAAACATTTCACGCCGGGCCTAAACGGCATGTACGAAATCTCCAACGACATCAAGCGGTGCGTGAAATTCAAAAAACAAAACCTGCTGGAAGACCCGTTTGACAAAGATTTCGATCTGATCGTGTGCCGCAATGTGATCATCTATTTCACCGAAGAAGCGAAAGATCAGCTCTATCACAAATTTTCCGCGGCTCTCCGCAAGGGGGGCATCCTGTTTGTCGGTTCGACGGAGCAGATTTTCAATCCGCAGGTTTACGGATTTCAACCCTACGACACGTTTTTCTATCAGAAGATGTAACCGGCCTTTGCAGAATTCGCCGTTTTTTGGCAAATAATAGCCTTCGGATACACGTTGCATTCCGGCGTGCCCGAGAGACCGTCAAACCCGGAGGCTGATTTTCATGCTGCCACCAAGAATCCGACAAATCAAATCGGCTTGGCGCGATCTTGAAAAGTTGCCCCTGGAAGAGCTTTACATGCTGCGTGCCCGTTATACGTGCGAACAGGCGATGCTTGGCTATATTCCGCTGATTGCGTCAACCGTACCGCTGATTTTTTTGATTTTTGGAAACCACGTGACGAACTATCTGCCAAGCCACAATTCGCTGTGGCTGTTGGTGACGGCGGTTTCGATCGCCGCGATTTTGTGGGCGTTCAACCATCATTTTCGCAAGAAAGGAAACGTCGCTTGCAACATTTATCTGATTGATCTCGCAATTGATCTAAAAAAACGAGATGCGGGGAGGGACCCAAGGTGAAAGTGTCGGTCAACTGGCAGGGAAAAAGGCGGTTTGCGGCTGCGGGCGATTCGAAGCATACGGTTGTGATGGACGCGAAAGCGGAAGTCGGCGGGGAAGACAGCGGGCCCCGTCCGATGGAACTGTTGCTGATGGGGCTGGGCGGTTGCACCGGGATCGACGTTGTGATGATTCTTGAGAAAATGCGCCTGACCGTGGAGGAATTCGAGATTGAGATCGAGGGCACCCGCCGGGACGAATATCCGCAAAAATTCACAGACATTCATGTGAAGTACATTCTGAAGGGGACCGGCTTGACGCCGGACAAAGTCGAACGGGCCATCCGTCTGTCGGAAGAGAAATACTGCTCCGCTTCCGCTTCCCTGAACGCAAACATTGTCGCCTCTTATGAGTTAAACGGCGTTCACTATGAGATGGGCGGAAGAAGGGAAGCGGATGACAATCCGTTGCAATGATTGCCAGGCGTTAAAAGACATGGCAGAAAAAGACCTGCAGGAAGTCGTATCCGCCATCGTGCCGTCCGAATATGACGGAAAAATGGTGAAGGAGTTTATCCGAAACCGCCTTGGCCTCTCCCGCGGCTTGCTGCGAAAGATTGCGGGCGGGCGGGGGGTTTTGGTCAACGGTAAACCGGTTTTTGTCACGTCAAGGGTGCAAGCGGGCGATCATCTGCGGCTGATGAGTCCGGCGGAATGGTCGGAAGCGATTCTGCCCGAACCGGTTCCGTTTGAGATCGTCTTTGAAGATGGCGACCTGCTGGTTGTGAATAAACAGGCCGGAGTCGTGGTTCATCCGACGAAAGGGCATTATACGGGCACTTTGGCGAACGGGGTGGTGCGCTATTGGCGGCAACAAGGGGAAACGGCCCGCTTCCGGCCGGTGCATCGCCTGGATAAAAACACGACGGGGCTGCTGGTGATCGCCAAAAACCATTTTTCCCACCAGAAGCTGTCGGAGCAGCTTGCCAAACGGACGTTTCGGCGGGAATACCTGGCTGTGGTCCATGGCGCCATCGAATGGGACGCGATTACGATTAACGCCCCCATCTCGAAAAAAGAGGGGGATCCGCGGGAGCGAATCGTATCGGACGGCGGACAAACGGCCATAACCCATGTGACTGTCGAGCGGCGGCTGCGGGACGCCACGCTTGTCCGACTCCGTTTGGAAACCGGCAGAACGCATCAGATCCGGGTGCATATGAAGCATATCGGACATCCGTTATTTGGCGACGATCTGTACGGAACCGGCGGGGATGACGGGATCGACCGGCAGGCGTTGCACGCGGAGACGCTGGGATTTTTTCACCCGCGGCACGGGAACTGGCTGCAATGGCTTGCCCCCTTGCCGCAGGATATGGCGCGGCTGATCGAGAAGCTGCATTGACGGCGCCAAGTTTTCCGTATTTCCAAGGAGCGGGTTGAATTTGGGGACAGGTTGCAGCTTGTCCCTCTATTTGAGCATGAAGTTTTTGTTCCCCCTGATCGGGAATTGGCCGCTTCCGGCCAAGTGCCTGATTCCCGCCGCGACCGGAACTTGGTTTGGCGGATTTTTATATTCGCGGAATTTGGCGATTGCGTTGCGGACGCTGAAACAAATCGGCAAAAGCGAGGAGCGGTCAATGACTGACAAACGGGATTTCAAACGGATTTTGCTGGAGTTGATGGAGACCCCCGGCGTTTCCGGCTACGAAGCGGAAATTGCCGATAAAGTGGAAGGATACTTTCGCAACTATACCGATTGCGTGCAAAAAGACAAGTTGGGCAACTTGATCGCCCTGGTTCCGGGAGAGGGAGCCGAGCCCCGTCCGTGCGTCATGATCGCCACGCATATGGACGAAATCGGGCTGATCGTTACCAAAATCGAATCCGGCGGGTTCCTCCGTTTTTCACAACTGGGGGGATTTGACCCGAGAACCTTGATCGGCCAGGAAGTGATCGTGCACGGCCGGACAAAGCTGCAGGGTGTCATCGGATCGAAGCCGCCCCATCTGACCAGTGCGGAGGAGCGGGAAAAAGCGATCCCGATGCAGGACCTCTACATCGACCTGGCAATGCCGGAAGCGATGGTGCAGGAATTTGTCCAAATCGGCGATATCATAACGATTGTCAGGACCAGCATGGAATTGCAGAACGGGTACATCGCGGGGAAGGCGTTGGACAACCGGTCCGGTATCGCGGCGCTGCTGGAATGCTTACAGGAAATGCAGCGCCTGCGCGTCCAAGCGGATGTGTACGCAGTGGCAACCGTACAGGAGGAAGTCGGACTCCGGGGAGCCGTCACAAGTACTTACGGGATTCACCCCGATATTGGAATTGCCGTTGACGTAACCCATGCGAGCATGCCGGGGGTGGCGGCGGATCTCGGAATGAAAATGGATGAAGGGACAGTCATCCAAAACGGCCCGAACATCCACCGGGAGCTTTTTGCCCGCCTGGTCGATACCGCCAAAAGTCAGAATATCAAATATCAGATCCGCTTTCAGCAAGGACCTACCGCAACTGACGGCAACGCCATGCAGATTACGCGCGAAGGGATTCCGACGGCCGTGCTTTCGCTGCCGCTGCGCTATATGCACACGTCGGTGGAAACGCTCTGTTACCGGGATGTGGAGCGGACCGGCAAGCTGCTGGCCCATTTTGTGGCGTCGGTTGACTGTTCTTTTGTGGAGGGATTGTCTTGCTACTTAAAAAATTGACGGAAGCGATGGGACCTTCGGGGTTTGAAGACGAGATCCGGCAGGTCATTTACGAAGAAGTGCGGGACTGCGCGGACCGCGTCTATACGGACAGCCTCGGCAGCCTGTTGGTCGAGAAAAAAGGAAAGCGCCCCGGCCCGAAAGTCCTGCTTTGCGCCCACATGGACGAAGTGAGCCTGATGATCGTGCACATTGAAGAAAACGGGCT
The DNA here is from genome assembly GCF_058273125.1 of Effusibacillus sp. SKA8. Lineage (NCBI taxonomy): Bacteria > Bacillati > Bacillota > Bacilli > Caryophanales > Alicyclobacillaceae > Effusibacillus > Effusibacillus sp. SKA8. The sequence continues at coordinate 306,793 of NZ_JBZCSF010000001.1, forward strand.
GTTGAAGTTTCGCCCGATCGGCGGTGTCGATCCACGGGTTCTGGTTGCGAAACCTGTGCGGATCGGCAGCAACAAAATTTACGGCGTCATCGGCGCGAAAGCGGTCCATCTGCAAACCCAGGCGGAACGGAGCAACCCGATCCCGCTGGAACAGATGTATATCGATATTGGCGCGAAGAACAGGGAGGAGGCGGAAAAAGCCGTCAAACCGGGAGATTGCGCCGTATTTACCACAGAGTATCAGGAAATCGGCCACCGGTGCGCCAAGGCAAAATCGTTTGACGACCGGGTGGGCTGCGCGGTTTTGGTGGAAACTTTGAAAAAATCGTTTGACATCCCATTGGTGTTCGCTTTTACAGTGCAGGAAGAAATTGGCCTGCGCGGAGCCGGACCTGTCGCGTACTCGGTGAATCCGGACGTCGCTTTCGTCGTCGAAGGAACGGTTTGCTTTGATGCGGTTGACGCTCCCGGACACGGCATGGGCACGGTGATGGGCAGGGGGCCCGCTCTTTCGGTGATCGACTCCTCGACGGTCGCGAACCGGGATCTTCTCGACTTTATGGTCCGGGTGGCGGAAGCGGAACACATCCCTTACCAATTCAGGCGCATCAGCGGCGGCGGGAACGATGCCGGCCGCATTCATACTGCCCGGGGCGGAATCCCGACCGGAGCCGTATCGGTCCCTACCCGATACATACACGCTCCCTCGCAGCTGATCAGCCTCGATGATTACGAGAACACCATCCGGCTTGTGGAAGCTTTTCTGCGGAGCGTTGAAAGAGGAGGTCTAAGTTTGCAATGAAAGAACGGATCATAAAATTGGCCGGCGCATCCGGACCGTCCGGTTCGGAAAAGCATGTTCGCGAAATCCTGTCCGAATTTGTGGAACCGTATGCGGATCAGGCGAAGGTGGATGTTTTCGGCAATCTGGTCGCGTATAAAAAGGGAACCGCCGAAAGCCGCCGCAAAACGATTTTGCTGGAAGCGAACATGGATGAACCCGGGGTGATGGCCATCCACATCGAGGACAACGGGTTTATCCGGATCGTTCCGGTCGGTTCGCTGAATCCGGCGCATCTGATCGGCGAACGCGTTCGCTTTACGACCCGGACATGGGGAGTCGTCGGAGCGGAAGGGAACAAGCCGCCGAAAGACATCACGTTTGCCGATCTCTACGTCGATATAGGTGCCGAGTCGCGAGCGGAAGCCGAAAAACGGGTAACGGTGGGAACGGCCGCCGTGATTGACAAGGGTGCTTTCGAATTGGCAGCAACTCGGGTGGCGGGAAAAGCGCTGGACAATCGGGCGGGATGCGCGGTGCTGCTAGATGTCGTTTCCAAGCTCGGTCCGTATCCGCACGATCTGACGGTTGTGTTTGCCGCGCAAAAAGAGGTCGGGTCCCGTGGCGTCAAAGCGGCCGCATTTCGGATTGAAGCCGATTTTGCCCTTGTCGTCAGCGGGGCCCGGGCGGGCGATACGCCGAATGCGGAACGGAGTTCCCTAAGCCTTGGAAAAGGTCCGGCGATCAAGGTGATGGACCGGGGAGTTGTCATACCGCCCGCGATGAAACAACTGCTGGTGGAAACGGCCGAACGCCTGCAGATCCCCTATCAGTTGGAAGTGTCGCCGGACGCAACCAGCGACGCGGGACAAATCCTGCTGACCCGGGACGGCATACCGACGGCCGGCGTCTCAATACCGGTCAGATATGTGCACACCCCGTCGCAGGTTGTCGACTTGCGCGACGTCGAGCATACCTCCCGCCTGATTTTGGGGGTATTGCAAAGCTGCAAACTGTGACGGCCGCGCGTTTTTCGTTGTTTTCTGCCGGTATGTGCTTTATAATGTTTAAGATATATAACACCCGATCAAAATCCTCCGGGCAGGCTTGGAGGCCTTGCCCGCATAGATGGTTTTCATTTTTCACGGCTTTTATTACAAACCTCCATAAAGAGTACTTGGAATCGCTTTCAAGTTCCATTTCGCTTTTGGGGGAGGAGTAGGAGTTTTGGGGAGGAACTGTGATGTTGCGCTACTTGACAGCCGGGGAATCACACGGGCCGCAACTGACGGCGATTATTGACGGCCTGCCGGCCAATCTGCCGCTGTCGGTTGAGAAAATCAACCATCAACTGTGGCGGAGACAACAGGGATTCGGCCGCGGCGGCCGCATGCAGATCGAGACGGATCGGGTGACGATTGGCAGCGGCGTGCGTTTTGGCAAAACGATGGGCACTCCCGTTACGCTGGTAGTGGAAAACCGCGATTGGCGGAATTGGGAGCAGCGGATGGCGATTCAGGGGGAACCGCCGGCCGATTTGGAAATCGTGACGAAGCCGCGGCCCGGACACGCCGATCTGGCCGGCGCCTTAAAATATAACCAGCGTGATATTCGGAATGTTTTGGAGCGGGCGAGCGCACGCAACACCGCGACACTTGTGGCGATTGGCTCAGTCGCCCGCCAACTGCTTGAGCAATTCGACATTCGCGTCTACAGCCACATCGTCGAACTCGGTCCGATCCAGGTGGGGCCTGCGGAAGGCACGATCGAGGAGATTGCCGCTCGCGCGGAACAATCGCAGGTGCGGGTCGCCAACCCCGAGAAAGAGGCGGAAATCATCGAATTGATCAAAAATGTCCGGAAAGAAGGCAATTCCCTCGGCGGGATTTTTGAAGTGGTCGTAACGGGAGTGCCGTACGGTTTGGGTTCTTATTCGATGCCCGACCGCAAGCTGGACAGCCGCCTGGCCGGGGCGCTGATGGGAATCCAGGCGATCAAAGGAGTCGAGATCGGACTTGGCTTTGATGCCGCCAGAAAGCTTGGCTCGGAAGTGCACGATGAAATTTTTTACGCGGACGGTCTCGGATATTATCGCGGTTCCAATGGAGCCGGCGGAATCGAAGGCGGCGTCTCGAACGGGCAGCCGATCGTCATTCGCGCCGCGATGAAGCCCATCCCGACGCTTTACAAGCCGCTCAAGAGCGTCGATATGGAGACCAAGGAAGCCTACGAAGCGAGTATCGAACGGTCTGACGTATGCGCCGCGCCTGCGGCGGCCGTCGTCGGGGAGGCGGTGGTCGCTTGGGTGATTGCGGTGTCTTTTCTCGAAAAGTTCGGCGGTGATTCGTTGGAGGAAATCCGCGCGAATTACGACAATTTTTTGGCGATGGTGTCGAAACGATGATGACGGACATTCGAAGAGTACATGTCGATCTTGCCGATCGCGGCTACGACATTGTGATCGGCGAAGGGCTGCTTGACAGGTTGGGGGAACTTGCAAAAGAAGCCGGCATTTCAACAAGTTCGACTTGTCTGGTGGTAACGGATGAAAATGTGGCCCGTGCCGGCCATTTGGCGAAAGCTCGGACCGCTTTGCAAGGTTCCGGGTATCGCATCGCGGAAGCGATTATCCCCGCGGGTGAAGAGTCCAAAAGCCTTGCCCAAGCGGAAGTGCTGTTTGACAAAGCCTTTGATGCCGGGTTGGACCGCAAGTCTGCCATTTTTGCCCTTGGCGGCGGGGTGGTCGGGGATTTGGCGGGGTTTGTGGCAGCCACCTATATGCGGGGCATCTCGTTCGTCCAGGTGCCGACAACCGTTCTTGCCCATGACAGCTCCGTCGGCGGGAAGGTGGCCGTGAACCATCCGAAGGGAAAAAACGTAATCGGCGCTTTCCACCAACCGAAACTGGTGGTTTATGACATATCGGCGCTCGGCACTCTGCCGACGCGGGAGATTCGCTCTGGCGTGGCCGAAGTGATCAAGCACGGTTTGATTTGGGACGCGGACTTTTTCGCGTGGATCGAGGCGTCGATTGCCAAAGTTTGCACGCTGGACCCGGACATCACGGCCGATATGCTGGCGCGTTCCTGTTCCGTCAAGGCGGCTGTCGTGGCAAAAGATGAAAAGGAAAGCGGCCTGCGGGCGATTCTCAATTACGGCCACACTCTCGGTCACGCCATCGAAACCCTGTCCAACTACGGCACCTATACACACGGCGAAGCGGTCTCGATCGGCATGGTGTTTGCGGCCGAACTGTCGAAAGATTACGGCAGGATCGACAGCAAAACGGTGGAGAGAATTCGGGCCCTTTTGCGCCGCGCGAAACTGCCGACCGGGGTTCCGGCGGACTTGGAGCCTGGCGCCTTGATCCATTCGATGAAACAGGACAAAAAAGCGACCGGCGGCAAGCTGACGTTCGTGCTGTTGTCCGCAATCGGCCGCGTGGAGGTAGTCAAAGACGTCGACGAAGAAAAAGTGCTGGCACTGCTTCGTCGCTTAGGGAGGAGCGGAGCATGATTCGGGGAATCCGGGGAGCCACTACGGTAGAGGAGAATACGGCGTCCGCCATCCTGGACGCAACCAGCGAACTGCTGGCGGAACTCATCAGGGTCAATCGGATCGAACCGGAGGACATCGCTTCCGTGTTTGCAACCGTAACGGAGGATCTGAACGCCACTTTTCCGGCGCGGGCCATCCGGTCGATTCCGGGGTGGGAATTGGTTCCGATGATGTGCGCAAGGGAAATCCCGGTGCCCGGCAGTGTCGCCAAATGCATCCGGGTGTTGATCCATGTCAACACAACCGCCTCGCAAAAAGAGATCAAACATGTATATTTGGGACGGGCAGTTAAATTGCGTCCAGATCTGACCGACAAAACAACTGAAAAAAACGGTTCTTGACGACCGTTCGGCCTCCATGTACACTGTTTGTAAGGTTTTGTGTTAAAGTCCAGAAGTTGAGGCGTTGTTTCGAGAAGAGCGAGTCAACGAGAAGAGTGTAGCGGAGCAGAGCGGAGACTGAATTCAGAAGAGTGGCGGAAGGGTGTGTTGCGACACCTATCCGTTCCCGTTTCCTCTGGAATGTAAGGTCAGAGCTTGGCTCTGGCCTTTTCTGCATGAGAGACCAGTTGAGAGAGGAGAGCGGAGTGTATGAAAGAAACTTTGGAGAAATTGATTGTCGGTCAACATCTGACGGATGCGGAAGCGGAGCATGTCATGGACCAAATCATGGGCGGAGAGGCAACGCCGGCTCAAATCGCGGGGTTTTTGACCGCGATGCGCATCAAAGGAGAAACTGTTGAAGAAATCGCCGGTTTGGTACGCAGCATGCGCAAACATGCGACTCCCGTCGTTACGGGGATGCAGGGCATCCTTGACACTTGCGGAACCGGGGGCAGCGGCATTCCGAAGTTCAACGTTTCCACCGCTGCCGCTTTTGTGACCGCGGCGGCGGGGGTCCCGATCGCCAAGCACGGCAACCGGGCGATGTCCGGTAAATCCGGCAGCGCCGATGTGCTGCAGGCCTTGGGAGTGAACATCGAGATGACGGCCGAACAGGCGAGAAACTGTTTGGAGAACGCGGGCATCTGCTTCATGTTCGCTCCCTTGTATCACCAATCGATGAAACATGCGGTGGGGCCCCGGCGCGAACTCGGATTCAAAACCGTTTTCAATATCCTGGGGCCGTTGACGAATCCGGCGGGAGCGAAGCGGCAAGTGATCGGCACCTTTTCTCCGGCGTTGCTTGAAAAAATGGCTCGGGTCTTGGAGTTGCTGGGCACCGAACACGCGATGGTCGTTCACGGTTCGGACGGCCTTGACGAAATCACGGTGACCGGATCGACGCAAGTGGCAGAACTTAAGCACGGGAAAGTCGGTTTGTACGAAATTCATCCGGAAGATTTCGGGCTGCAAACGTATCCGTTGCAGGAAATCGTAGGAGAAAGTCCGGAAACAAACGCGAATATGATCCGGCGCGTGTTTGCCGGAGAGAAGGGGGCGGCACGGGACATCGTCGTCATCAATTCCGCCGCCAGCCTCTATGTCGCGGGCAAGGCGTCTTCCTTGCGGGAAGGGGTTTTACTGGCGCAAGAGCTGATCGATTCCGGCAAGGCGCAGTCCACTTTGGACCGGCTGATCGAAATCTCAAACCGGCTTGCGAAGGAGTTGGCGTAGATGATTCTCGACCGTATCGTCGCGGTCAAACAAGAAGAAGTCGCGTTGTTGAAAAATTCGCTGGATCTGGAACTCGCCGAGTCGACGATTGCGGAACTGCCGCCCGCCCGGGGGTTTGCAAAGGCGCTTCGGTCCGCCCCGGATGAGGTGGCCTTGATTGCCGAAGTCAAGAAAGCGTCTCCTTCGAAAGGCGTGATTCGGGCCGACTTCGATCCCGTTCGGATCGCGAAGGAGTACGAAGCGGCGGGGGCAAGCGCCATTTCCGTGTTGACCGATGTGCGGTTTTTCCAGGGGCACCCTTCCTATTTGACGGAGATTCGGCAGGCTGTATCGGTGCCGCTTTTGCGGAAGGACTTTATCATCGACGAGTTACAAATCTATGAAGCGCGGCTGCTCGGCGCGGACGCGATCCTGCTGATCGCGGCGATCCTTTGCGAAGAGCGGTTACGGCGGTTTCGCGAACTGGCCCGAGATCTGGGGCTGGACGCGCTGGTTGAGGTGCATGACCGGGAGGAACTGGCGAAGGCGCTGGCGTCCGGCGCCCAATTGATCGGCGTCAATAACCGGGATTTGCGCACATTCAACGTCGATTTGCAGACGACGGCGGCTGTCGCGTCCGATCTGCCGCCCGGCTGCTTTTTGGTGTCGGAAAGCGGAATCTTCACATATGAAGATGTCCAACGGGTGAAGCGAGTGGGAGCCAGGGCGATTCTGGTCGGCGAATCGCTCATGCGATCGGACGATATCCGCCAAGCGGTCGGCAGTCTTTTGAACAGGAAGGTTGCAACATGACACAGATCAAAATCTGCGGGCTGAAAACGCGGGAAGCTTTGGAGGTCGCTTCGGAAGCCGCAATCGACTATGTCGGTTTCGTCTTTGCGAACAGCAAGCGGCGGATTTCGCCGGAAGAAGTCTGCCGGCTTGCGGAAGGTCTTGCGACTCCCAAGCGAATCGGCGTATTTGTCGACGAACCGCTCGCATCGCTGCTTGCGATTGCAGAGTCTGCCCAATTGGACGGATTTCAACTGCACGGTTCGGAATCTCCCGAACTATGTCTCAGACTGAAAGAAACAAGCGGCAAACTGGTATGGAAAGCCTGGCAGGTCCGGTTTGACGAGACGGACCGGCGGATTGCAGAGTACAAGACCGCCGTCGATGCCATCCTGCTTGACGCCTATCATCCCGGTTTGCACGGGGGAACGGGCCGGACGTTTCCGTGGGAGGCGATCGACCGGTTTCGGGAACTGGTGCCGGATGTTCCGATTTTTGTCGCAGGCGGGCTTTCCGTAGACAATGTGGGGGAGCTTCTCAGCGTATACAGACCGGACGGCGTCGACATATCCTCCGGTGTGGAGACCGGCGGTGTAAAAGATACGGAGAAGATGAGATTATTTATCCAAAAAGTGAGGGAGAGGGACTGATGTATCCGGACCAAAACGGACGTTTCGGCAAATTTGGGGGAAAATTTGTGCCGGAAACGTTAATGAACGCACTCGACCAACTGGAGCAAGATTACCGTAAATACCGCCAGGATCCGCACTTTCAACGGGAATTGTCGGAACTGTTAACCGAATATTCGGGCCGTCCCACCCCGCTTTATTTCGCGGAACGCTTGACGAAAGAGCTTGGAGGCGCGAAAATCTACCTGAAACGGGAGGATCTGAATCACACCGGAGCCCATAAGATCAACAACACGTTAGGTCAGGGACTGCTTGCCAAATATACCGGCAAAAAGCGGGTGATCGCGGAAACCGGGGCCGGCCAGCACGGCGTGGCGACGGCGACAGTGGCGGCGCTTCTCGGTTTGGAATGCACGGTCTTTATGGGGGAAGAAGATACCCGGCGTCAGGAGTTAAACGTTTTCCGCATGAAACTGCTCGGGGCGGAAGTGATACCGGCGAAATCGGGAACTCGCACTTTGAAGGATGCGACGAATGAAGCGATCCGCCATTGGGTGGAGCATGTGGAAGACACGTTCTACATTATCGGATCGGTTGTCGGTCCGCACCCCTACCCGATGATGGTCCGCGATTTCCAGCGGATTATCGGTGATGAAACCCGGCAGCAGTTTCTGGAAAAAGAAGGGCGCCTGCCGGATGAGATCGTCGCTTGTGTAGGGGGCGGTTCAAACGCCATGGGCATCTTTTATCCGTTTATTGATGATCCCGTCAAGTTAACCGGTGTGGAAGCCGCGGGTCTTGGCGTCGATACGGATCGGCATGCGGCCACCATCAGCAAGGGGCGTCCCGGTGTCATCCACGGGGCGATGACGATGCTCTTGCAGGATGAATACGGCCAGGTACTGCCCGCCCATTCGATTTCGGCAGGGCTTGATTATCCGGGAATCGGTCCGGAACATGCCCATCTGGCTGACACCGGCCGCGCCCAATACGTATCGATTACGGATCGGGAAGCGCTTGCCGCGCTGCAAACGCTCGCCTGCATAGAAGGCATTATTCCCGCGCTGGAAAGCGCCCACGCAGTCGCTCATGTGCTGAAAATCGCCCCGTCTTTGCCAAAGGATTACGGGATTGTGATTTGCCTATCCGGCCGTGGTGACAAGGATATGCAGAGTGTCATGGGATATCTGGAGGTGGAGCAATGAGCCGGATTCAGTCCGTTTTTGAGCGATTGCAGGCGAAAGGTGAAACAGCGTTCATCCCTTTCATCACCGTAGGAGATCCGAATCTGGAATGGACGGAGCGGATCGTGCGTGATCTGGAAAAAGCGGGAGCGGACATGGTCGAGCTTGGCATTCCCTATTCCGACCCGCTGGCCGACGGGCCGGTGATCCAGGACGCTGCGCTGCGTGCGCTGGCACAGGGGACCCGAATGGCGGACGCGTTTGAGCTGGTTGACAGGCTGCGGCACTCGGGGGTGAAGCTCCCGTTGATTTTATTTACTTATGTGAATCCCGTCATTCAGTTTGGCATTGAACGGTTCTTTGCAACGGCTCGGGAAGCGGGAGCGGATGGGGTCATCATACCGGATTTGCCGTACGAAGAAAGCGAAGAAGCGCGTTTGGCGGCTGCCAAACACGGGGTGGATCTGATCCCTCTGGTGGCGCCGACGAGTCGCCAGCGGATCGAACGCATCGTTCAAGCGGCCACCGGCTTTGTGTATTGTGTGTCCTCGCTTGGCGTCACCGGCATGCGGAGTCGGTTTTCCGCCGATCTTCCCGAGTTTGTCGGAAGCGTTCGGGCGGCTACCGCGCTGCCGGTCGCTGTCGGATTTGGCGTGAGCACACCGGAGCAGGCGGCAGAGATTCGGGAGTTTGCGGATGGTGTCATCGTGGGATCCGCGATTGTGCGCCGGGTGCAGCCGCTGGCGGAAGCCCTCGCTTCCGGCAACCGGACGGAAATCGATAAAGCTTATCGGGATCTGTTGCGATTTGCTACCGCTTTGAAGGAGCCGCTGCGGGCATGATTCATTACAGCAACGTGACGATTGTCGGCTGCGGGTTGATCGGCGGATCGTTGGCTCTCGCTTTCCGGTCGCACGGCGTGGCGGAGCGGATTACAGGCGTCGACCTCGATACGGAAGGGCTGGACAAAGCTCTGATGCTGGGGATACTGGATGCGGCGTGCACAGACTTGCGAGAAGCGGTGGTAGATGCGGATCTGATTGTCCTTGCGGTCCCCGTGCAGCAAACAATTCGCCAACTTGAACTGCTGGCCGGACTGGCCCTGAAAAAGGGTTGCATCATTACGGACGTATCAAGCACCAAGAAGACCATTTGCGAATATGCACGTATCCATCTTCCGTCGGACATCGCTTTTGTCGGCGGCCATCCGATGGCCGGATCGGAAAAATCCGGCATCACAGCCGCGAATCCGCGCTTGTTCGAAAACGCGGCCTATATTCTCACGCCGGACGCTTCAAGCGACCCCGCCGTCGTGGAGAGACTGCGGAAAACCTTTGAACAAATCCGGGCACATGTACTCGTTATGGATGCCGACCAACATGACCGGGTAGTGGCAGCCGTCAGTCACATTCCGCATGTGGTGGCCGCTTTGCTGGTCGATCAGGTTGCCGGTTTGGGACAGGACAATCCACTATACAGTCGTTTGGCAGCCGGCGGTTTCCGGGATGTTACGCGCATCGCTTCCGGGAGTCCCGTAATGTGGCGGGATATTATCATGACAAACCGGGAACCGGTACTGTCATTGCTCAGAGATTGGCTGAAACGAACCAACGAAATGATTCGTTGGATTGAAGACGCCAACCCCCGTGAAATTGAAATGTTTTTTGCGAGAACGCGGGATTGGCGGGACGCGCTGCCGGCCAAAGCAAAAGGAGCCGCTGCCCATTATTACGAAATTACCATCGATGTCGAAGACCGGCCGGGGATTATCGGAAAAGTGGCTACGATCCTCGGACAACATGAAATCAATTTGCGAAATATCGGGATTCTGGAAAACAGGGAAGAAGTCAACGGCCAACTGCTGCTGTCTTTTTCTTCCTATCGGGATCAGGAGGAAGCGGTTCGTTTGCTGCAGCAACAGGGCTATAACGTGTATGTCCGTGAATAGAGGAAGAGGGGAACAACGAAATGATCGAAATTCATCCCATCCAACAACCCCTGGATGCTGTAGTGGAAATTCCGGGGTCCAAAAGCATCACCAACCGCGCTTTGCCGATGGCGGCATTGGCAAGCGGAACCAGTACATTGCGCAATGTGTTGTTCAGCGACGACAGCCGGTTTTTTATGAGTTGCCTGCAAAAACTCGGGTTTCGTTTGGAGATTGACGAAGCGAAGAAAACGGTTCTGGTGGAGGGAAGGGGAGGAGCTATTCCTGTCCGGAAAGGACTTGTGGAACTGTTTGTCGGTAACGCCGGCACGGCGGCCAGGTTTTTGACCGCTTTCGTGTCCCTTGGTACGGGAACGTACCGGATTGACGGGATTCAGCGGATGCGTGAACGCCCGATTCAGGACCTGATCGACGCTTTGCAGACGCTAGGCGTGAAGATACGCTCGGAATTCGGGACAGGCTGTCCGCCGGTTGTAATCGAAGCGAACGGTTTGCCGGGGGGGCGCGTATCGATTCCCGGAACCAGAAGTTCCCAGTATCTCTCCGCTTTGTTATTGACCGCACCGTACGCAAAGAGCGACGTGGACATCGAAGTGGCAGGCGAACTGCTGTCGGCTCCTTATATTGATATGACGGTTCGCATGATGTCCCAATTCGGCGTGGAAGTCGAGCGGAAAGAGCATCGTTCGTTTCATGTTGCATGCGGTCAACAATACAAGCCGCACGAGTACACGATCGAACCTGACGCTTCCGGAGCGTCCTACTTTCTGGCGGCGCCTGCCATAGCCGGAGGAAGGGTCCGCGTTCTCAATCTGTCGCGGGATTCTTTGCAGGGCGACGCCCGGTTTGCCGGTCTGTTGGAACAAATGGGATGCCGGGTTCGCTGGGGGACCGACCATATTGAAGTGGAGCGGTCCCTGAGTCAACCGCTGCGCGGAATCGACATCGATCTGAACGAGATGTCCGACACCACGATGACCCTGGCGGCGGTGGCCCCGTTCGCTTCGACTCCCACCACAATCCGCAATATCGGACATATCCGGATTAAGGAAACGGATCGGATTCACGCGGTGGTGACCGAACTCCGGAAACTCGGGGTGCAGGTGGAAGAATGGGAGGATGGCATGCGAATCCATCCGGCGGACCGGATCCTTCCCGCCGAGATCGACACCTATGACGACCATCGAATGGCGATGGCGTTCGCACTGATCGGGCTGCGGGCAAACGGAATCAACATCAAAGATCCGGAATGCGTCTCCAAGACATTCCCGACTTATTTTCAAGTGTTTGACCGGATGTGTAATCGAAACGCCTGATGCAGATTTGTATCAGGTTTTTATGTTTCGTGAAAATTATCAATTTTTTTGCAAATAATCCCCTTGACAAACCTACCAGTCGTTCGATACTATAAAGATGCAAGGCTTGAGTTCTGGTTTCTCTCCACTCCTATCATTTTTCCGTCCCTTTGGGACGGGTTTTTTTTGTTTTCAGGTCTTTCCGGTTCAGTCAGTTCATATAAGATAGAGAGAACTTGTCTCCGAAAAGGGGGAGCCATGTGAGCCGCAAATTGATCCTGTATGCCGTTATGGCGCAGTTGTTGATATGCGGATGGATTCTGCTGAAAGTCATTTTGCTGCCTTATTTGATCTGGCGATTGCTCGGCACCTCTCCTGTAGCTGCCAAAGTGGGAGATCTTGCGGTTTTGGCGCTGGGTACCCTTGCCTCTTTGAGCATGGGGGCGGTTGGATATTGGCACGCGGCCCGTTATCCGAAAGGCCGGTCCCGCCTGAAAGTTGCGCTGCTTTCGATGTTTTTTGTGCATTTTCCGCTCTATTCGTTTTTGGCCTACAAATGGTTGTTCGGCAGCGCGTGGGACACATTCTGGTCGCTTTATCTGTCCGGATGGCTGTCAATTGTCACCCACCCGATGCTCCTTGTCGGGTTTTATGGAGAATGGGTGGATTTTGTCGGCGCATTTTTATTTTGCGTCTGTTATTTGGTGGGAGTATGGATGTATTTTGATGAAAGCGAAGGTTATCACACACCGCGTGTAAGAAGCGGATCATAAGGGGAATGGGAAAATGCGGCCTTGTTTGCAAAGAATCGCCACGCGCGGTTCTTTTTTCATTTTTTGTCGCATGAATTCAAGACCGGGACAAAATACTATTTTCAGTCAGTTTTCAGCAAGGAGGAAAGCGTTTTGGCGACCGGCAAGCCACTGATCGTGCAAGGTGACATGACCCTGCTGTTGGAAGTGAACGATCCGTTGTTTGAAACGGTTCGTGACCGGATTCTGCCGTTTGCGGAGTTGATGAAGAGTCCAAAACATGTCCATTCCTACCGCATCAGTCCGGTCTCGCTGTGGAATGCTGCCACCTCCGGTTTCACGGCCGAATCGGTACTGAACATCCTTTGGCAGTACAGCCGTTACCCCATCCCATTGCACGTCCAGACAATGATTCTCGAAGAAACGGCGAAGTACGGCCGACTGGTTCTTGAAAAGCAAAAGGGAAGCCTTTTGCTGCAAGGGGATCCGGACCTGCTGCGGGAAATCGCCCAATTGCCCGCAATCGGTCGACTTTTGCCGAAACCGGTGCGGGACGGATTGGAGTTTCCCATGCGGATGCGGGGGGACATCAAACGGATTCTGGCGAAATGTGGCTATCCTGTAAAAGATCGGGTCGGATATGCGACGGGAGCTCCTCTTTCCATCCGCTTGCGGCAGGGCAAAAACGGCGCGGCCGGGGTGGTTCTCAGAACTTATCAGGAAGAAGCCGTACGCTCTTTTTTGGCAGGGGGGGACGAAAGCGGTTCCGGGGTTGTCGTGCTGCCCTGCGGCTCCGGCAAAACAATGGTCGGATTGGCGGCGATGGCCGCTTTGCGGGTGCACACTTTGATCTTTGCGCCGAATTTGGTGGCGGTGCATCAATGGAAACGGGAAATCGAGGACAAATGCGAGATACCGGAGGGTTCGGTCGGGGAATATACGAGCGAATGCAAAGAAATCAAACCGATTACCGTCACTACCTATCAGATGCTGACTTACACGAAGAACGGCGTGCAGCCGCATTTTGAAAAATTGAACAACGGGCAGTGGGGGCTGATTGTGTACGACGAGGTGCATTTGCTGCCCGCCCCCGTCTTTCGCTTAACGGCGGAACTGCAAGGTGCACGGCGGCTGGGCCTGACCGCGACGCTGGTCCGTGAAGACGGAGCGGAGGCCGAAGTCTTCTCGCTGATTGGACCGAAAAAATATGATGTGCCGTGGAAACGTCTGGAACAGGAAGGGTGGATTGCGGAAGCCGCCTGTTTTGAAATCGGGGTGCCGTTGGACGAACAAACCAGAATCCGGTACTTGTCAAGTCGGGACCGCCAGAAATACAGGATAGCGGCGGAAAATCCGCTGAAACTGCAGGTGATAAAGGCTTTATTGCGCCGCCATGCGAACGATCGAGTGCTGATCATCGGGCAATATATCGACCATTTGAAACAGATTGCCAAAGAATTGAAGGCGCCGTTGATTACCGGGCGGACGGAGCCCCGCCAGCGGGAATTTCATTATCATCGGTTTCGTCGGGGCGATGTTCGCGTACTGGTCGTTTCAAAGGTGGCGAATATCGCCATCGACCTGCCGGACGCTAATGTGGCGATTCAAATCTCGGGTGCGTTCGGTTCCCGGCAGGAAGAAGCCCAGCGTTTGGGAAGGCTGCTGCGTCCCAACGCCGACGGGGGACGGTCAACTTTTTATTCGCTGGTCACAACCGATACGTGTGAACAGGAACGGGCGATGCATCGCCAATTGTTTCTGGCCGAACAGGGATACGAATATAAATGGATTCATGCGGAAGAAATCTTGCGGTAAAAAGAGGTGCCAGGCGATGAGATTATGCGAGTGCCTAAATTTATCCGATATCGACATACTCAGAAAGATTGCGGAAACCTACGGTTTTGACTGTCACCGCAGTTCGAAAAATTCGTTGCTGCAATCGATCCTGCATCATTTCAACAACCGCAAATTCGTCTGCGAGCGGTTGTCACAGATCGACAGCCCGGAATACAGGGAAGCGTTGGTTCAGTTGACAATCGACAGGCGCCATGCTTTTTCCGGGGAAGAACTTGAGGCGATCGTGGGGCGGGCAATCGGCGGGAAAGCGGACCTGAAGCAGCAGGTGATATCCAGGCTACTGCAGGAAGGGTGGATTTACCGCCTGGGTGGGCAAAGCGGAAGAAATACGTATTACATTCCGGAAGACCTGTTGAAAACGATCAACGCGTTTGTCGCGGCAGAATTGCAAACCTGGGTGGAAACGGTCGATTTTGCGCCAATCGTCTATAGGGACGACCAATTCGCGATCGTCCGGGACACCGTGCAGTTCATTTCTTTCGCAAAAAACAATGAAGTGAAGCTCACGCAGGACGGGGTGATTTTTAAACGGCAACTCGCTCTTTTGTTGAACAGTTTCGAAGTGAAAGAGGAATTGCCGGTCGGCGGCTGGAGATTCGGGTATGGGCGCAGGTTTTACAATTACCCGGACCGCTTTGCTTTATTGTACGATTACAGTTACGCCAAGGGACTGATCGAGGAACGCGAAACGGGTGTTCTCGCCTTGACCGACCGGCTGGAATCGTGGTTGACGAAGCCAGAACGGGACAAGCTGTCCGACATGGTCAAGTTTTGGCTTTTTCTGTATCGACGGCCAATCCCCAGACTGTCACTGGCTGTCAGCCTGCTCGCCCGTGCCGTTGGCAAGGAATGGACCCTGGTGGAATCGGTCAACCGTCTGCTGTCTCGCTATGTGACGGAGTATTATTACGACAGTCAAGAGCAGGTTATGGAAAAGCGGATCTATCAGATGATGGTCCATCTCGGACTGCTTTGTTACGGCAAATTGGCTGACGGTCGGGATGTGATTAAATTGTCCGCGTTGGGCAGGCTTTTGCTGTTTGAAGAGTCTGTTCGGCAAGAACCGGAGGCGGAACCCGACGCCCTGACGCCGTTGATCATACAACCCAATTTTGATGTGCTGCTGCCGGCCGGTGAGACGGGGCGGATTGGGTGGGAACTAAGCCAATTTGCCGATTTGATTCGGCCGGACGCGATGCGAATCTACCGTATAACGAAAAACAGCATTTCGCGCGGTTTGCAAAACGGTTGGACTGCACCAATCATCATCGGGTTTCTCGACCGCCACTCGGGAGCGATGCTTCCCGTCAACGTAAAACGCATGATTGAACGCTGGAGCGAGGAATCTGTTGGCATGCGCGGAACGGAGAAATAACAGGAGAGCACCGGACGGACAGTCCATAGCATCAAACCCCAAACGAACGGTACTGAATCCCAGAAGACGAAACAGGTTCCAACGGCGGCCACGTTTCGTCTTTTCCCGTTCTTTCCCTCTGTTCACACAAGAATCCGTCTTGTAGAATAAGAATATATCAGGGAACACAAAATTTTCTGCCAGAAAAAGAGGAAATCATCAGGATCTTGCCGAATATGATATTTCAAAGAATATTCACACGATTTCGCGCAGGCCCGGTAAGATTTGTTGTCAACTTGACACAACTCGCTAAGGAGGGAACGGCGGTGAGTGAAGTGATCAATGTTGCGGAAAAGAAGCATTTCATCAAGTGGTTTCTGGAAAAATACGAGCTTCAGAACAGGGAAGCGGAGTGGCTGTTGCAGTATCTGGCTTCAAACGATCATCTTCTTGAGCGAGTGCATTTTATCGATAACTTCAAGAATTTGCCAAAAACGATCCTGATGTCAACCAAGTGCGTACAGATGACACCGTTCAAATTTTACAAAAACAGACGTGTTACGTCGGACGTGGAAAAGGCGTTTCTCGACATTCACAATAATCCGCAGGAAGATATTTATATAGGCCTGTTCTTCAAGGACAGGAGCGTTTCACCGGAATATGCGGCCGTACTGGAGACCAATCCGCAGGAAGACGCGAAGGAAGCGGATGCGTTGGTCAGCCTGCAGGCTGAATTGATTCTTGACATGTCGATCAAAAATTATCGTTTGTCCCAAATATACGAACAGATTGATCGCGCACTGGATGCAAGAGACAGACAACAGTTTGAAAAGTTGACCCATCAGTTAAAAGAACTGATCGAACTGGGCTAGCCCCAGTTTTTTTATGTATAATATAATAAAAGAGCGAAACAACCAAAAAGTGGTGGGAGTGCGAATGCGGTTACCGGAACTTACAACTGATAAATTCAATGAACTGAAACCTTACGTTGACACTTTGCTGCTTCCCGTTTGCAGCGTCGGAAACGGACGAGAAGGGGAACTGTTTGCACAGGACTTGTCCACCGTCCGGAAGTTGGCGTCCGGGATTGAGGAACGTATTTCCGGCCGGGTGTTTTTGCTGCCGGAGGCGGTTCACACGAGCAGCGCGGACCGACAGGGCGGACAAGCCCGAATGCCTGAGGAGGTGCTGGCGGATTATGTGTTCCACCTCCTTTTGCCTTATCACCATGAGGGCTTTTCCAAGGTCGTTCTTCTGTATGGCGAGGGAACATCCGACAAAGCGATGGAACTGGCGGAGGCCAAGCTGACCGAACGGCAGTTTACGGTTCTCTCCTTGCCGCTGAGGGAGAGAGAGTCCAATATCGATTCGCTGGTTCAGGAAATTATACAACTTTGGAATCGATAAAAATAACAATTTTGTGAACAAAGCTTCGTCCGGTATGAGGGCGTTTTCAAAAAATGGGCATACTCCAAGTAAAGTTAAGTCTTACCTTGCACTTAGTAGTTTGAGAAAATTAGCACAAGTTGGCTTGACACGCTATAGGGCAGGCTGTAAGATGAATACGTATTAATTCGGGGTGTCGAAACGACTCGAAACCAAATGATCGATTTTTTCCAAAGGCAGGGAGGTTAGCTGGATGAGTGACGAAAGGAAAGACAAAGACGGGCTGTCCCGGCGCCAGTTTTTAACATACGCTTTAGGCGGCACCGGTGCGTTTATGGCAGCTTCGATCGTAGCTCCCCTGATTCCTTTTACTGGGGATCCGTTAAAGAAAGCGGGAGCGGGCAACTATGTGAAAGTGGGGAAAGAGTCGGAATTCACAACCGACCTTCCGAAGAAAGTCGAATTTACGGTTCACAAAAAAGACGGCTGGTACGAATCGGACGCGAAACTGACCGCATGGATCATCAAAAAAGAAGACGGAAAGTTTTTGGCCATGTCCAATATCTGCACCCATTTGGGATGTGCGGTTAACGGTTCCGTCGATGCGTCGGGCAAATCGGTACCGCCGAAAGACGGCGAATGGTTTTTCCACTGCCCGTGCCACGAGTCATTCTTTGACAAGTACGGAGTGCCGAAACCGGGTGTTCCCGCAACCCGTCCGCTCGATGTATTTGATGTAAAGGTTGAAGGCGGAGAAGTCATGCTCGGACCTTTAAAACAGAGGAAGGCTTAGGATGGAGGGGTCAAGTAGATGTTAAAAAAGACATACGATTGGATTGACGAGCGGTTGGGTGTGACCCCGATCTGGCGTGACATCGCGGATCACGAGGTCCCGGCGCACGTGAATCCGGCTAATAGAATGTCCGCATTCATCTATTGTTTTGGCGGTCTGACATTCTTGATCATCACGACGCAGATCATCTCCGGAATGTTCTTGGCGATGTATTACGTGCCTGACATTATCAACGCTTACAAATCCGTTAAATACATTACGGATGAAGTGATGTTGGGGAATATCGTCCGCGGTATGCACTTCTGGGGTGCAAGCCTTGTCATTATCATGATGTTTTTGCATATGTTGCGCGTTTTTTTCACCGGTTCCTACAAAGCTCCCCGCGAGTTGAACTGGGTGGTGGGCGTCTTAATCTTCATGGTTGTGATGGGTTTTGGTTTTACCGGCTACCTGTTGCCGTGGGACCAAAAGGCGTATTTCGCTACGCAGGTCGGTACGAAAATCGCGGCGACCGTTCCGGTTCTGGGGCCCTACATTCAAACCTTGTTGGTCGGCGGTCCTGACCTTGGTGCGCTTACGTTGACGAGATTCTTTGCGATTCATGTGTTTTTCCTGCCTGCAGCCCTCCTTGCGTTGTTGGGATTGCACTTCTTTATGATCCGGAAGCAAGGCATTTCGGGTCCGCTATAAGAGGGAGATTTCCCGGATTTTCAATTCAAGAAGGAGGTTGCTGATAAATGGCTGATCATTCTGGTAAAGAAAGAATTCCCGGCGTACCCCGTTATCGCGTTCCGAAAGACATGCCAAACGATGGGAGCGAGCCGTTTTTTCCAAATTTCCTGCTAAAAGAATGGATTGTGGGTTCTGTAGTGTTGGTGGCCTTCATCCTGTGGGTGGTGTTTAACCCGGTTGAACTGGGCGATGTCGCGGATCCCACCGATACATCATTTATTCCGGTTCCCGACTGGTACTTCCTGTTCCTGTACCAGCTTCTCAAATACATCCCGGGTGACTATGTCTGGCTTGGAACTGTGGTAATCCCCGGCCTTGCAACGCTTGCGCTGTTGCTGGCTCCCTGGTTGGACCGCCGCAAAGCGCGTCATCCTTTCAAGCGCCCGATCGCCACGTCCGCGATGATGCTAACGCTGTTCTTCATGGCTTGGCTTACATATGAAGCGGAAGTCCAGCACGAACACGCACTTGCGAAAAATCCGCCGAAGCCGAAAAAGCCCGACATTAAGGATACCGCTATTGTGGAACCGAACGACCCGGCGGCCAAAACTTTCAGCACCATGTGCGCGAGCTGTCACGGAGCCGATCTGAAAGGCCAGGTGGGTCCGATGCTGCTTGGGGTCGGAAACAAATATCAAGATCCGAAGCAGATAGAAGAAATCATCCTGAAAGGGACGACTCGCGGAATGCCCGGCGGTCTCGTGCAGGGTGACGACGCAAAGAAATTGGCGGAATGGCTCGCGAAACAAAAACAGAAATAAGAACCAAAAACTGGCCGTTCGGCCAGTTTTTCTTATAATGATTCATTCTGCTAAATCGGAGGTGGCAGTTCTGTTTGATCGGTGGAAAATCCGGATGATACTGACAAACCGGAGTTTCTTATGGTTTCTGTTTTGGATAAATTTGTTTGGGACGGTATACGGATATTATTGGTATAGGGATCAACTGCTTGCCAGCCCTCCGGCATTGTTGCCTTTTGTGCCCGATTCTCCGACGTCTTCACTGTTTTTTACGATTACAATCCTTTTTTGGCTGCGGGGAAGATCGTCGTCCGTAATCGAAATGATGGCGGTGATGACCTCCTTCAAGTATGGCGTCTGGTGTGTGGCGGTTCTTTTGTTGTATGGCATCGATGACGGTTTCATTTCGCCTGCCAATCTGATGTTGATCCTGTCTCATGCGGGGATGGCTGTTGAGGTGCTACTGTACAATTTTATCTATCGGTTTCAGCGGCGACAGATTTGGATTGGCGCCGTTTGGCTGTTGCTGAACGACTTTTTTGATTATGTGTACGGTGTGCATCCCTATCTGGAAGATGACCGGTTTATTTCGGAAGTCGCCGTTTTCACGGTGGCGCTCAGCGCTGTCACGATTCTGCTGACGTACGCGATCCGTCGCAGTCGGCCGACCGTCTGACGGAAGAGTTACACAAAAATCGTGCGGCACTTAATCATGTGGCACTTAATCAGTGGAAGATTCGGCACACCGGATTTGTCTAGTGTGCTTTTTTGCTTAACGGGTTGAACCCTTCTCCCAACACATCATGCACATTTGCGACAACGACAAACGCTTGCGGATCGATATCGTGAACGATTTGTTGCACGTGCAGAATTTCTTCGCGGGAAACCACGCAGTACAGGACGTCCTTTTCCTGACCGGTATAACCGCCGCGTCCTTTAAGCAGCGTAGTGCCCCGTTCCAGCCGTTCCTGGATCGCATTTGCAATCTCCTGTGTCCGGTCGGAAATGATCATCGCCGATTTGCCGCTCGAAACCCCTTCGATCACCACATCGATCACTTTTGCCGCGATGAACAAAGCGACAAGCGAGTACATGGCGATCATTGTTCCTTCGAGCACCGCAACGATTGTGATAACGGCGATATCGATCGCAAAAAGGGTGCGCCCGATGGAATAAGCCCATTTGGCGTTGACAATCCTTGCGATGATGTCGGAACCGCCGGTTGTGGCTCCCGACCGGAAGATGAGACCGAGTCCGATCCCGTTGACAACACCTCCGTACAAAGCGGCCAATAATTTGTCTTGCGGCACGGGCGGCGCGATGTTTTCCGGAATCAACAGCGTAAACAGCGAAACCAGCGCAACCCCGGCAAACGTTTTGACCAGAAAGCTGCGTCCAAACATCCGGTATCCGATGTAAAACAAGGGGACATTGAGCAGCAGAAACGAATAGCCGAATTTTAAATCGAACAAATACAGCAAGAGCAGCGAGATGCCGAAAAATCCTCCTTCCGCCAACCCGTTCTGGATGATGAAGTTGTTGATTCCAAACGCCAGAATCGCGGCGCCTGCCGTGATGCCAAGCCAATTTTTAAATTCGCGCATAGGAAGTTCCACTCCGGCGTTCTTTACAAAAGTTTTTTTTTAAAACAAACCAACAGGAACACTCCGGCCAACAAGAACAATCCCGCCAGAATCCAATGGGCGTAACGGTGCAGGAAAACAAACAACAACCCCCAGTGTTCCCCCAAAATCCTTCCCAGCGAGATGAAAGTCAATGCCCAAATCAACCCGCCGGTATAGGCGTAAAGCATAAACGACCGGATCCGCATCCGGCTGGCGCCTGCGGAAAAAGCGGTAACGTGCCGGATACCGGGCAGGAAATAACCGATCAGCAAAACAAATGGGCCAAATTTTGCATACCAGGTTTGTACCCGTTCCAAATGGTGTTCTTTGATGCCAATGCGTTTCCCGTATTTGTGAAGCAAGGGAAGGCCGAACGACCTTCCAAGAGCATAAGAAATCGACATTCCGGCAACGGAACCGAGAAACGCCACGGACAGCGCCAGTGAGAAAATCATTCGTTCTTTTGAAACGAGAAATCCGACATATGTCATAATCACTTCGTCGGGAATTGGCAACCCCACGATTCCAAGCACCAGGCTCAGGAACAGGGCGATATAGCCATAGACACCGACCAAATCCAAGACCGTTTGTTCGATGGACGAGCCCCCCCAAGCCAAAAATAGAAAGAAAACTTGGCATAAGCCAAGTCCTGCATCTGCAGCTAATACCGCTATTAATTTACCATAATTCCGCCTTTTGGAACAACAGTGTCCCGTCCGGGCTTTGGACATTGAGTTGGCACCAACCGGAATCAACAGCAACCTTTGCCGTCACTTTGGCGGAGATACTCGTTGCGGCCAGATCAGCAGGATCAGCAAAAGAAAGCTCAGATAACCGAAGACCGGATACAAATATTTGACAATGTTTGAAAAGCCGATTTGGCTCACAAAAAAGGCCGCTGTCAAAATCGCCACAGTTATCAGGGAACCGTTCACCGGATGGCGGGGAGAGGCGAACTGACTGGCAAGCCCGTACACATTGGCGATCAACGTGCTGAAAATCTCCCCCCAAAGCACCAGTATGAACAATCCCTGAAACAGCAAGCCATATGAGGACGTGATATGTGCCATCGGCACTTCATAATTGAGAATGCCGGGCATTTGCACCGACAGGGCATAATGCGTGCCCAACAACATGATTCCCAGCCCCAGGGCTCCAATATATCCACCGGCCAGCAGGGAACAGTGGTCTTTGATTTCGTTTCCAATGGGGACCAGTACCGACACGGCAAGACCGAGATTGAAGGCGGCGTAGGAAACGGCAGACGCCATCCACGCCCAGGAGGCGTGATGTTCCGGCGCGGCAAAGCGGGTTGCGGGGGACGACAAGGCGGTTTTTAAAAAGATAAAACAGATTAAAGAGATCATGATCGGAACAATAATGGAGTTTGCCGCGAGAATCCCCCGCATTCCCCGCCGTATCGTCCAGTATGTCAATCCCATCGTCAAAAGAACTCCGAGTTGGAACGGGATTTGCAAGTTTTCGTGAAACAGCGCACCAACTCCTGCCAGCATGGCAACCGTCACCCCAAACAGCATGACCATCATAAAAAGGTCGATCAGACCGGCCAATTTGTCACCAAACAGGTAAGCGGTCAACTGCCGGTAAGAATGGGCGTTCAGCCGGGCACCCAAGAGCAGCATTTTGCTTCCCACCCAAGCGAACAGCAAGGTACTGACAGGAATCCCAACATACGCCCAATCCCCGAACACGCTGAAAAATTTCAAGATTTCCTGTCCCGATGCAAAACCGGCCCCGACCACCGTCCCGATATATGTGAACCCGATTTGAAACGCTTGCCGGATCTGTTTTTGGTTCATCAGGTTGTTCCCCCTTTGCACAACATATGTTTATGTTGTCGACAGAAAAAGCATGTCTAGCAGCTGGAAATGCAGTATAATAGGGAAGTGTTGATACCTGCCTGACGGAGGGAACGATGGAAGAGTTCGCAAAAGCAATCGCATTGGGAATCATTCAGGGATTGACCGAGTTCCTGCCGATCAGCAGCACGGGACACCTGCTCTTGGGAAGGAAGTTGCTCGGTCTGTCCGAAGCGGGTTTGTTTCTTGACACCATGCTTCATCTCGGGACCTTGTTGGCGGTTGTGGCGGTATTCTGGCGCGACGTGCTGTTTATGATTCGCCGACCGTTCAGCAAGTTGACGCTGCTCGTGGTGGTGGGAACTATCCCGACGGCGGCGATCGGATTGGCGTTCGAGGATTTTTTTGAAGAAATTTCTAAGACCGGCGTGACCGTTGGCTGGGAATTTTTATTGACAGGTGCCATTCTCTGGTGGGCTGACAACATGAAGAACGGCACCAAGGAAATCGACCGGATTTCTTATAAAGATGCGTTGCTTGTCGGCGTGCTGCAAGGAGCTGCGATCCTGCCGGCTGTCTCCCGGTCCGGGTTGACGATTGCTGGTGCGCTGTTCAGAGGAATCGACAAAAAAGCGGCCGCCCGTTTTTCGTTCCTGCTTTCTCTTCCCGCGATTCTCGGGGCCGTTGTGCTGCAGAGCAAAAAACTGGCGGCAGGAGCCGTCAGCGAATCCCTCCATCTACTGCCCTTACTAGCGGGTACCGCTGCGGCGGCTGTCGCCGGGTATGTGGCGGTCAAATGGATGCTTGTCGTTTTGCAGCGCGGGTCTTTGAAAGGGTTTTCGATTTACGTCTGGATTTTGGGGGCTGGGATTCTCATTGCGCAGTTTCTCGGCAAATGGTAAATTGCGAATCTGCCGGCAAGCCGTTCACTTGTCGCCCATCCGGGCCCGGAAGAAGACGATTCGCATCCGTCTTGCCAAATGTAAAGCCACCGAGAGTAACGTGAGCCCGCCAATCAGCAGGATCCAATTTTTTAAGGCAGCAAATGAGGCCAGCCATCTTGCGGCTGCCGCCGGTTCCGCCGCTGCCACCGCGAATGCGGAAGGCGTCAGCGGAGCCATCACGCTGGCTGTGGTTTGCCCCACTCCCCAATGAAACAAAAGCACCGTAAACACGCCGGCCAGGATCCCGTGCAACAGCCTTGCGACCACATAGGGAATGAAACGGATATCCGTACCCGTTAAAACGGACGCGATCTGGGCGTGGACAGACAAGCCGCTCCAGGCAATGATAAAAGACACCACCGACAGCTGTTCGATCAGCGGCGCTTTCGTGGCCGCCGCTTGCGCGGAGCCGATATCGATCTCGAACAGACCCGCCATAAAGGGATTTACAAGGGAGAGATCAAACCCCGTCAATTTGAACAATCCCACCACGGGAAGGGAGAGCAACGGGATAATGCCGGCCAGTGTCAACACTTTGATAACGACCGCGAAAAAGATAATAAAGCCGCAAATCATCAACAGCGTTTTGATCGAGTCGTTCACCGAATCGCCCAGCAGCTTTCCGAAGGAGCGGCCGTCTTCCTCGCGGGCCCGTATCATTTCTTGGTACGCCCGGACGAACAAATTCCCCCGCATCGGCTGCGCGGCTACTTCTTCCCGGTTGTCTTTGCCGCGTCCGTAGAGCTTAAAGAGAATCCCTACCAAAAACGCTCCGATGTAATGGGCGATGGCAAGGAGCATGCCGATTCCCGCATTCCGGAACATTCCGACAGCAACCGCGCCGAACATGAACAACGGATCGGCCGTGTTGGTAAAAGCGAGCAGGCGTTCCCCTTCGACGCGGCTGCACATTTTATTTTTTCGAAACTTGGCCGTAATGACCGCATCCATCGGGTAACCCGCCGCCAGCCCCATCGACAAGGCGAAGGCGCCGACTCCGGGCACACTGAACAACGGGCGCATCAACGGTTCCAGCAGGACGCCCAGTGCGTGTACGACACCCGCGCCAAGCATCAGCTCAGACAGAATAAAAAACGGCAACAGGGAGGGAAACACGACTTCCCAGAACAAATTCAATCCTGCCAATCCCGCTTCAAATCCTTCCTTTGGGAAAAACACGAGCGAAAGAGTCATAAATACAACGACAATCGCCAGCAAAGTTGTCGCAGTACGCTTGGGTG
The DNA here is from genome assembly GCF_058273125.1 of Effusibacillus sp. SKA8. Classification (NCBI taxonomy): domain Bacteria; kingdom Bacillati; phylum Bacillota; class Bacilli; order Caryophanales; family Alicyclobacillaceae; genus Effusibacillus; species Effusibacillus sp. SKA8. The sequence goes on from NZ_JBZCSF010000001.1 coordinate 331,819, forward strand.
ATCCGGGCATAAATGACAACTCCTTTTCAGTTTCCTAACCCGACCTGCCGCAACAGCCACCCCCGGAAAGCGCAAGCGCTTCACGGGGATCCCGGCGGCAATGGGCGATTCGTGCCTTTTGGGTGCACGTGCACAGGACGGCCTATCCGTAAATTCATATTCGTGTCGGGCTTGTTTATTCTTCCTTCTTATGGTGGAATGTTGATAAAGCGACAGGAGGACAATCGCAGATGGAGAAACTGACTTTGTGTACCATGCAGCGGGAAGTGGACGAGCATATTTCCCAGTTTGAAGAAGGGTATTTTCCGCCTATGAGTTTGATCGTGCGGCTGACGGAAGAACTGGGGGAATTGGCACGGGAGGTCAATCACCGATTCGGCGAGAAAAAGAAAAAGGAAACGGAAGCAAACAGGAGCATCGCGGAAGAAATCGGCGATGTTCTGTACTGCCTGACTTGTCTTGCCAATTCTCTGAATATTGATTTGGAAGAGGCGCACCGTTTGGTGATGCACAAATTCAAGACGCGTGACGCGAACCGGTGGACCAGGAAAGAAAGTTGACGCAAATTCCTTAAATGGAACAGGAGTGTGTACATATGATGGAGGAAAACAAAAGAATCCGAGTTGTGGTGACCGGCGCCAACGGGAGAATGGGACGGGAAGTGGTGAAAACGGTCTTAAACGATCCCTTGCTCCAATTGGCGGGAGCGGTCGACCGGACGATGGAGGGGCTGGATGTCGGGACGGTTGCAGGACTTGGGGAGACTGGTGTGCCGTTTTCAACAGATTTGGGTGAAACGCTGATTCGGACCAACGCGGATGTGATGATCGATTTTACGACCCCGGCGGTCGTTCGCGACAACGTGTATTTGGCGTTGGAATACGGGGTGCGGCCCGTTGTCGGGACAACCGGCATTGCGCAGGAGGATCTGCGGGAATGGGACCGCATTTTGCGTGAAAAAGGGATTGGCGGAGTTGTCGCGCCCAACTTTGCGATCGGTGCGATCCTGATGATGAAGTTTGCGGCTCTTGCCGCCCGTTATCTGCCGCATGTGGAAATTGTGGAACTGCACCACGACCAGAAACTGGATGCGCCGTCCGGGACGGCTTTGAAAACGGCAGAGATGATCGCAAACGAGAGACAACGCATACGGCAGGGTCATCCGGCGGAAGAAGAGAAAATCGCCGGCGCCCGCGGCGCGGATTTCGAAGGGATGAGAATTCATTCGATCCGTCTGCCCGGTTATGTCGCACATCAGGAAGTGATATTCGGCGGCGTAGGGCAAACCTTGACCATCCGCCATGACTCCATCAGCCGGGAATCGTTTATGCCCGGGGTGGCGATGGCGACCAAAAAGGTCATGGAATTGACGGGGCTTGTATACGGATTGGAAAATCTGATCGACTGACGATTGCAGGGAGGCTTTCCGGATGAACATTGTCCTGATCGCCCATGATCGCAAAAAAGACGTGCCGGAACGAGGCGATTTCCAATGACGCGAGGCGGTGCGCCCCGAATGACGGACGAGGCTCTTGAGGCCGCGCGGTCGGTTCTGAAGCAACTGGAACGAGCGGGTTTCCAAGCGTTTTTGGTAGGGGGGTGCGTGCGGGATCTGCTGTCGGGCGACCCGCCTGGAGATTATGACGTCGCGACGGACGCCACCCCCGAACAGGTGCAAAAACTGTTCCCCCGGACTGTTCCCACCGGATTGCGGCATGGGACTGTCAGTGTGCTGACCGGCGGGCAAAGAATCGAAGTCACAACGTTTCGGTCGGAAGGCGAGTATCTCGACTCCCGCAGGCCGAGCAGCGTGACGTATGTCAAATCCCTGGAAGTCGATCTGACGCGGCGCGATTTTACGATCAACGCGATGGCGATGGACCGTCACGGCACTCTCGTCGATCCTTTCGGCGGACAACGGGATTTGCGGAACAAAATCATCCGGGCGGTAGGTTCCGCCGACCGGCGGTTTGCGGAAGACGCGCTGCGAATGATGCGGGCTGTCCGTTTCGCGGCAAGGCTTGGCGCCGCAATCGAAGAACAGACCTGGCAGGCGATTGTGCGGAATGCCGACCGCCTGTCGTTGATCTCACGCGAAAGAATTCGCGACGAATGGAACAAAATCGTCTGTTCCGATCTGCTTGTCGGGGTGAAACACCTGACTGACGCCGCGTTGTTCGGGCACGTATTTCCCGGACTGTCCGGCTTTGAGCGGGATACACTATGGCAGGCGGCGGAGTTTGCCAATCGTTTGCCGAAAAAATTGGACTTGCGGCACGCGGCCTTTTTTTGGAAACTGGCGGTCGGGGCGTCGGAAGCGGGCCAAAGCCTTCGTCTGTTGCGGCAGCCAAATTCGTTGATTCGATCCGTTGTTTCGATCCTGTCGGCGGTGCCGGACAGCGATCCTTTGCGTTGGCCGGCCGAGACATGGCGCTTTTATCTTTATCGCCACGGGAAAGAAGCGGCGGCTTCCGCGCTGCTCGTTCTGCGGCGGGCGAGACCCGAGGCGGACAGCCAAATCGCCGGCCGATTCGAGCAATCGACGAAACGGCAGCCGATTTGGTCGATTCACGATTTGGCGGTTACCGGACAGGATCTGGTGGACGAACTCAGGATTCCGCCCGGACCTGTCATCGGTCAAATCCGGGAACGGTTGGTTCGCCTGGTTCTCGAGGATCCGTCTGCCAATTCGAGGGAACGTCTGATTTCCGCCGCTGCGGGTTTGTACCGGAAATTTACCGAGAGTTCGAAAGAAAGTCCGAAGGAGAGTCCGAAAAGGTAGGAAAGCGATGAAAGAGCAAATTTTGAAACTGCTGAGGGACAATCGGGACAACTACATATCCGGCGAAGAAATCTGCCAGCGTTTTGACGTATCGCGCACGGCGATCTGGAAGCACATCAAGGATCTGCAGGAAGAAGGCTATCAAATCGATGCAGTCCGCAACAAAGGATACCGTCTGGTGGCGGTGCCCGATCTGGTGACGGCTGCGGAGATCCGGGAAGGGTTGCGGACAAAACGCATCGGGCAGCGGGTCGTATTTCTGAAAACGGTTGACTCCACAAACCATCTGGCGGCCAAATTGGCAGAGGAGGGTGAACCGGAAGGGACGCTTGTGATTGCCGATCAACAGACGGGCGGAAAAGGGCGCAGGGGAAAATCCTGGTTCTCTCCAGCCGGAAGCGGAATTTGGATGAGTCTGGTTTTGCGGCCCCGGCTGCCGATGGCGCAGGCTCCCCAGTTGACTTTGGTGGCTGCCGTCGCCGTCAGCCAAGTGTTAACGGAACTGACGGGCCGCAAAGCCGGCATCAAATGGCCGAACGATATCCTGTTCGGCCGGCAAAAATGCTGCGGAATCCTGACCGAAATGAACATGGAATCGGAAGAAGTGTCCCATGTGATCCTCGGAATCGGCATTAACGTCAATCAAACGGAGCGGGATTTTCCCGAAGAACTGAGAGATGTGGCGACATCCTTGCGGTTGATCACCGGTCATCGCGTGAACCGTGCGCCGGTGGTGCAGCGGATTCTGGAGCGGTTTGAGGCGTTGTACGACCAATATGTGGAGAGCGGCAGCTTTGCGCCGATTCGCGAACAATGGAAAGAACAAAGCGTAACGCTTGGCAGACAAGTATCCGCCCACACGCCGCGGGGAATCGTCACCGGACTGGCGGTGGACATCGACGATATGGGAACTTTAATCCTTGAAACCGAGCAGGGACGGCAGAAAGTGTATTCGGCGGATATACAGATTTCATAATTTCTTCAAAATGTAACGCTTGACACTATACAAGTTTACGTTTTCAAGTTATACTGCAAGTGGAGGCGGTATCCGTCGGAACTGTACTCCGGATTGTGGGCAATTTGTTCCAACATCAAATTAACACTTGTACGTAAACCGTTACGTTAATCTGCTCTGAGCCGTCAGCGGACCGAGACAGAGGATCTTACGTGAATGTTCGTAAACCTTTTCGCGCTTCGGCCGGAAAGGTTTTTTTGATTCGCTTCGGCTGCCCGCAGACAATCTGCGAGGGGGAGGGGGGCTCCCCCGGAGTCCTCAGAAGCGGGATGCAGTTGAGGGATATGAATTTGGGGGGATCTGGAATGGCGGGGCATGGACAGCAGGGGAAGCTTTCGACTGTAAAGCTTCGGCAAATGAAAGCCGACAAGCAACGAATCGCAATGGTCACCGCGTATGACTATCCGACCGCGAAGGCGGCGGAAGAAGCCGGAACGGATGTGATTTTGGTCGGGGATTCGCTGGGAATGGTCGTTCTGGGATACGAAACCACGCTGCCGGTGACGGTGGAGGACATGATTCATCATACGAAAGCCGTCAAACGCGGCGCCCAAAACACCTTTGTCGTTACGGACATGCCGTTTCTGTCCGCCAATATTTCGATTGCGGAGACGGTCCGCAACGCGGGGCGCATGGTTCAGGAAGCGGGTGCGGATGCGGTGAAGCTGGAAGGCGGCCGAGAGATGCTCGACGAGATCCGGGCTTTGATCCGCGCCAACATTCCGGTGATGGGACATCTGGGGTTGACCCCGCAAGCGGTCAACCAACTGGGGGGATACAAACTTCAGGGAAAAGATGCGGAAAGCGCCAAACGGATTTTCGAAGATGCGGTGCTGTTGCAGGAAGCGGGCTGCTTTGCCATCGTCCTGGAGCTGGTGCCGACACCGCTTGCAACCCTTATCTCGGAACGTCTGTCAATCCCGACGATCGGAATCGGCGCGGGCGCGGGCTGTGACGGTCAGGTTCTGGTGATGCACGATCTGCTTGGCATCACAAACGATTACATGCCCCGTTTTGTAAAAAAATACGGTTCCCTGTACGAGACCATGGTCGAGGCGGTGCGGACTTACAACCGGGAGGTGCGGGACGGATCGTTTCCCGGGCCGGAACATGAATTCGGCATGAAGGAAGAAGTGATGGCCGTTTTGAAAAAGGAGCTTGCGATACCATGAAAATTTTCCATACGATTGTAGATATCCGAAATTTCGTTCGGGAACGCAAGGCGCAGGGCAAGACCATCGGTTTTGTGCCGACGATGGGTTTTTTGCACGAAGGGCACCTGTCGCTGGTACGGCAGGCGAAAGCGGAGTGCGACATTGTCGTGATGAGTATTTTTGTAAATCCTTTACAGTTTGGGCCTGCTGAAGATTACGACAAATATCCGCGCAATTTGGAAAGAGACGCCCGGTTGGCGGAAACCGCCGGAGTCGATGCGATTTTTGCGCCCGCGATCAGCGAGATGTATCCGCAAAAGCAATTGGCTTTTGTTGAGGTGGAGAACGTGACGGAGAATTTGTGCGGAGCGTCGCGTCCGGGCCATTTCCGTGGAGTCGCGACCGTTGTTGCCAAGCTGTTCAATATCGTGCAGCCGGACAAGGCGTTTTTCGGTCAAAAAGACGCGCAACAAGTTCGGGTTGTGCAGCGGATGGTGAACGATCTCAACATGCCGGTCGAGATTGTCCCGTGTCCGATTGTACGGGAGGAAGACGGTCTCGCCATGAGTTCCCGCAACGTGTATTTGTCTGCCGAAGAGAGACGGCAGGCGCTTTCGATCAACCGTTCCCTGCGGGAGGCGGAAAAAATGTTTGCCAATGGTGAACGTTCGGCGGGAGTCATCGCCGACAGGGTCAAATCGATCATTACGGCCGAATCGCTGGCGGAAATCGAGTATGTGAAAATTGTCGACCTGGAAAGCTTGTCGGACAAAAGCCGCATCGAAGGCGAGGCGCTGTTGGCAGTGGCGGTCCGGTTTGGCGGAACCCGCCTGATCGATAATACGATTTTGGGTCCATAGGGGGGAAAGGCGATGTTTCGTATGATGATGAAATCGAAAATCCACCGCGCAACCGTGACGGAAGCCAACTTGAATTATGTCGGTTCGATCACGATCGACGAAGACATCATGGACGCGGTCGACATTTTGGAGAACGAAAAGGTGCAAATCGTCAACAACAATAACGGGGCGCGATTTGAAACATACGTCATCCCGGGGCCGCGCGGGTCCGGTGTGATCTGCCTGAACGGAGCGGCGGCCCGTCTGGTCCAACCCGGGGATACGGTGATCATCATTTCTTACGCGATGATGGAAGATCAGCAGGCGAGAACGCATCGACCGGTCGTGGCTTTGATGAATCCGGACAACACGATTCACGATCTGATTCGCGAAACCCACAGCACCGCATTCGCATGAATGCGGTGTGCGTCTTTTTGCATAGAAACAACCGGTTGCCGTAAACTAACCGCAAATTTACCCATGGCACAGGCAAGTTAAAGTGCATGGGCCCCGGAGGGATCGCTTGTGTTCGACAAGCCGTTTGAACAATTGTTTGCGGCCTTGCAGCGAATTGAGAAGCAATTGCGGAACGCAGGAGACAAGGAAAAGGACATTCTGCGCGAGGAATTGATCGCTCTCCGCTCCGTCTGTGACCGGTTTGTTGAAAAATGGATCGCTTTTGAAGAAAAATTGGCCGACCTTTCGGACGGATTCGGCTTAAATATCGAATTCACCGCGCCTCCCATGCAAGGCGAGCATGTTCCGATCCCCCAACCCGTCAAACAAATTCAGGCGTTTGCCGTTCCGCAAATTCCTTTGTTCCCGGAAGCGGAAGAGGAACTGGCCGTCCGTCTGTTTCGGAAGGGGCTCGGATATTTCGATCTTTTGATGTTTTCCCACGCGATTTGCGAATTGGAGCGCGTTGTCGAGTTGGACGGGGAATTTACCATTGCGAGACTTTATCTGGCGTTCGGGTACCTCGGCAGGGAGGAGTACGAAAAAGCGGAAAGGCAATTGAACCTGGTGGCGGTGGGAGCGAACGACCCGTTCGTTTTGGCCGCCGTCCACAACACTTTTGGCCATATTTACGCGGCGAAGGGCGATTATGAAAGAGCGGCGGAAGAATTTAAGCAAACCGCGGAGTATATGCCGCATTTTCGTGACGTGTTTTACAATCTGGGGGTTTGTCAGCATAACCTGCAGCGGTATCACGATGCGTTGGCTTCTTTTTTGGTCGCGCTGGACAAGGAACCGGAGGACTGGGAAACCGAAAAAAACTGTGCCAGCCTCTGGCTTAGGACCGGTTCGCAGGATAAAGCGTACCAGCACATCCGAAAGGCTTACCAACTCAATTCTTCCGACTACGGGGTTCTGATGACGTATGCCGATCTCAGTCTGCGACGGGGAGAGTTCGACCTCGCCCGGTCCTTGTACGCCAGGGCGGAAAGATTTTATCCGGAGGCGGTGCGGCCGATCGGCGGAATCGGCTGGCTGGCGATGCAACAAGGGGACTACCGGACGGCGATCACGCGTTTTAAGAAGCAGTTGAGTCTGGCGCCGCAAGACTTGCAGGCGCAATTTAATCTCGGCTGGGCGTTTTTGATGGAGGGGAATGCAGAAAAGGCGGAGGCGGTTTTTCGGTCGCTGATGGCAAAGCGGCCCGACTGGGTTCATGCCAGGATTGGGATGGCACGCGTGATGCAGTTGCAAAACCGGCCGGAAGAGGCATGCAGACTGTTGGACCTGGTTATCCAGTCCAGCGACCGCAGTGTCCGCAAACTCGGGCACTTGCAGGCCGGACGGCTGCAGTTGGAACAAGGCAGCTATCATTCAGCCCTGAACCAGTTTGCGGAAGCCTTGAAAATCGACGATTCCTGCACCGAAACCTGGTTTTACAAAGGATTGGCGCATTCGGCGCTCGGTGAACATGACTTGGCTGAATGGTGTTGGATCCGTTGCCGCGAGACGACCTTGCCGGCGGGGGCAACAGACTGAATGTTGCCGCCGCCTTGTTCTTGCAGGAAAATCCAACCGCCGTAGAGAAAGACTAATGGATTCTTTTTTTGGAGTGACCTGCATGACAGCGGCTTTTGTCGTGTTCGATTTGGAAACAACCGGTTTTTCGGCGGATACCGACTCGATTGTCGAAATCGGCGCCGTTCGTATCGAAAACGGTCAAATTACGGAAACGTTCGAAACGTTTGTCGCCCAGGACAGGCCCTTGCCGGATGTCTGCAAAGAACTGACCGGAATTTCCGATGCGGATGTGGCCGGTGCGCCACCTCTGGACGAAGCAGTAAAGGAATTTTTGCGTTTTGCCGACGGGGCGGATTGGGTCGCCCACAACGCGCCTTTCGACTTGTCCTTTTTAAATCGGACGCTGGAGGAATGCGGGTATCTGCCGTATGCGGGCGTGTGCTTTGATACGTTGGAATTGAGCCAGATTTTGTTTCCGCGAGAGCCCGGCTATTCGCTGGAATCGCTGGCGGCAAGCTTCGGAATTGCCCACGGGCGTCCGCATCGCGCGTTATCGGATGCCTTGGCGGCGGCTGAACTGTTTTTGCGATTGCTCGACAAGGCGAAACGGCTGCCGCTTTTGATTTTGCAACAAATCGAGCAATTGACCGCCATGTCGGATTGGCCGCTGCGCCACTTTTTCGCTGCGTTGGCGCAAGACCCCGTCAAGTTGAGTCAGACGGAAACGCCCGACGGTTGTTCCGTGATCCAACAAGTAATGCACAGGACGGTGGAAGTGAAGGAACGGAATCTGGAAGAGCGGGAGCCTGTCCCGTTTACTCCGGAAACGGCGGTTTCAATCCTGTCGAAGAACGGCCCCTTGGCCGCCAGATTCGAAGGATATGAAGAAAGAACGTCGCAACTGCAAATGGTTCGGGCGGTTTCGGAAGCGTTGACGGAAGGCCGGCACCTGATCGTGGAAGCGGGGACCGGCACCGGCAAATCCCTTGCTTATCTGATTCCCGCGATTTTTCACGCGGTTGCGACAGGCGAGCGGGTGGTGGTTGCCACCCATACGATCAACCTGCAGGAGCAGATCAAACACCGCGATTTCCCGCTGTTAAAAGAGATTTTGGATTTTCCGTTTGAAGTGTCCGTCCTCAAGGGCCGCAACAACTACGTGTGCATGCGAAAAGTGGCGAACGGCGTCAACTCGCAAGGGTTGATCTCCGATCCGGGCGAACGGTCTTTTTATCTGCGCATGCTCACTTGGTTGATCGAAACGGACGCGGGAGACCGGGAAGAGTTAAGCCTGCAGGGGTCTCACGCCGAGCATTGGAGCCGGGTGGCCAGCGACACCGATTCCTGCATCAACAAAAAATGCCCGTGGTTCCGCAATTGCTACTATTTCAGGAACCGGGCGAGGGCCGAACAAGCGGACGTGGTGATTACCAACCATTCGCTTGTGTTTACGGACATCAAGGCCGATTTCCGGGTGTTGCCGGCTTACAGCCATTTGATTTTTGACGAAGCCCACCATATCGAAGAAGAAGCGACCAAGCATTTGGGGGAAGACGCCAACTATTTTCAGATCGGCGGAACTCTCAACCGGCTTGCGAGGGACAGCCGTCAAGGCTTGCTGGTTCAGTTGCGGACGCTGCCCGGTCTGCAGACCGAATTTGCTCCGGTCGCGAACATCCTGGATTTAATGACGGAAAAGGTGTTGGCGGTTCGTTCCCATACCGACGAAACATTCCGTTTGCTGCAGCGGTTTGCCCTCGATTGCTCCGAACGAAACGAAGGCGGCAAATCCGTCCTTCGCCTCCATGCCGGCCATTTTCAACTGCCGGGCTGGCACGCGGTCCTGTCGGCGTTTGAGAATCTGCAAACGGAGGTGGCGCTGCTTCGCGGTCTCATGGCAAAGCTGGAAGCGGAAGCAGCCGGGCTGGCTGACGACGATCATGCTGCGGGGCTTATCACCGACATCGGCGGACAAATTCAGGAATTGGACCGGCGATTGGCTACCATGGCCCGGTTTTTCCGGGAGACGGACCCGCAAACGACGGTGCTGTGGCTGGAGGCGGACCACAAAACGGCCCGACCCGCGGTCAGTCTGTATATGGCTCCGATTGACGTCGGGCCGCTTTTGCACGACAGTTTGTTTGGGAAAAAAGACGCGGTTGTGCTGACATCCGCAACGATTGCCGTCGATCGGGGATTTTCCTATATCATCGACCGTCTGGGGCTCAAGCAGGCGGATGCGGAAGGACGGTTGCAAACGCTAAAGGTGGAGTCGCCGTTCGATTACAAAAACCAGGCGCTGCTGTGCATCCCGACGGATGTGACGCCGGTGAAAGGGGTATCGGAGGAAACGTTTGTCGAATCGCTCTGCCAATCGATTACGACGCTCGCACGGATTTCGAACGGCCGGATGCTGGTGTTGTTCACTTCCCATAAAATGCTGCGGGACGCGTATCTCAAAGTAAAGCCGAAGTTGAAGGAACAAAACATCCGGGTATTTGCCCATGGCGTTGATTCTTCGTCGCGAATCCGGCTCGTCCATGAGTTTACAAGGGAAGAACGGGCGGTGCTGTTCGGGGCGAACTCTTTTTGGGAAGGGGTCGACATTCCGGGGGAAGATCTGTCTTGCCTAGTGATTGTGCGTTTGCCGTTCTGGCCGCCCAACCATCCCGTGGCGGAGGCGCGGACAGAGGCGCTGGAAAGGGAAGGTCGCAACGCTTTCATGGAGTATTCGGTTCCGCAAGCGATCATGCGGTTCAAGCAGGGATTCGGGCGTCTGATTCGCTCCAAAAAAGACGTCGGCGCGATTGTGGTTTATGACCGGCGGCTGGCGGACGCGCGTTACGGCAGACACTTTCTCAAATCGTTGCCGGACCCCTGGATTTACCAAGGTCCGGAAAAAGAAGTACTGAAGGTGGTCTACAACTGGCTCAAGCGATAACATATGGCGTGAACGCCCCGCATTTCATCTTTCGAAAATAATGTCATTTTTCGTGTTTGACGAAACTTTCCTATTTCAACTATCATTAACTGTAAGAGGATCTCATTTTATTGGGAGGTGGTTGTCTGTGAACCATCCGCGCACGGAACCCGGCAGCGTTGAGAATCAAGTGCTGCTAGCCCAACAAGGAGACCCGAACGCAATCGAGGAGGTTTTGTCCCTTTTTCAATCGTTTGTCCGTTATCGAGCCCGTTCGTTCTTTCTTGCGGGTGCTGAACAAGAGGATCTTGTTCAGGAAGGAATGATCGGCCTGTTCAAAGCGATCAGGGATTACCGCCTTGACAAAGACATTCCGTTTCGAGCGTTTGCCGAAATCTGCATCAACCGGCAGTTGATTACGGCGATCAAGAAGTCGAGGCGCTTGAAGCACCAGCCGTTAAACCATTACATGTCGTTGCACGGTACCGCATCGGACGACGAATCCTACCGCTCGCTGATCGACACGCTGCCTTCCCCGCACGGCTTTGAGCCGCATGAAGTGGTGATCAAAAGGGAACAATTGCGTGAGCTGAAACATCATTTGAGCGGCTTGTTGAGCCCGTTTGAATATCAAGTTCTCAACTTCTACTCGGAAGGGCACAGTTACAAGGAAATCGCCAAGATTATGAATTCCGGTATCAAAGCGGTTGACAACGCGCTCTGCCGGATCAAACGAAAGCTGGATTCCGCTTGTTCAATCAAGTATTTGCAAAGAATCTCGTCATGATTTGGAGGAAGCGATGAAGACTCCAAAGATCTCAGAAGCCGTTATTCGACGTCTCCCTGTCTACTTGCGTTATCTGCAGCATTTGCGGGACATGAACATTCCGACCGTATCGTCCCACGAGCTCGGCCAGAATCTCGATATGAATCCTGCCCAAATCCGCAAGGATTTGGCATATTTCGGCGAATTTGGCCGGAAAGGGATCGGCTACGACGTGCAGTATTTGATCGAAAAGATCAAGCAGATTTTGAAATTGGACAGGCGGCTGAATGTGGCCCTGGTAGGAGCGGGCAACTTGGGGACCGCTTTGTCGAACTACAACCGGTATACGAACGAAAAACTGAAAATCGTCGCCATATTCGATTCCGAACCGGAAAAAATCGGCACCAAAATCGGAACGCTGGAAGTGCAGCCGATTGTAACCCTGCCGCAAATCGTCAAAGAGCTGGATATCAAAATGGGGATTATCACCGTTCCCGCTTCCGAGGCGCAAAAAGTCGCCGACCAGATGGTAAGAGCCGGAATCAAGGGGATTCTCAATTTTGCTCCCGTCATTCTGAAAGTGCCGGCCGAAATTCCTGTGAGGAATGCGGATGTGACGACAGAACTGGAATCGCTCGCCTATTATGTGGATTAACCGGACCTTCCCGCAGCAGGGAAGGTTTTTCGATTTGTTAGTATTGACAATAGACAAGCCCATTGATTAAATGGTACCGTGAACTTGATTGGCAGGTGGATGGAGTTGCAGGCTGAATTTGCCATTATCGGCGGAACGGGAGTCTACGAACCGGGTTTGCTGGACTCTCCCGCGAGCCATTCGATCGATACGCCTTACGGGCAGGCGCAAGTCACTCTCGGCGAATACGCCGGCAAAAAAGTGGCTTTTATGCCCCGGCACGGCAAGGGTCATGCGGTGCCTCCCCATAAAGTCAATTACCGGGCAAACATTCACGCATTGAAGCAACTGGGCGTAACGCAGGTGCTTGCGACCGCGGCTGTCGGTTCGGTCAGGCGGGAATACCAACCCGGCAGCTTGGTTTTGATCGACGATTTCATCGACATGACAAAATCGCGCCCCTCCACTTTCCACGAAGGGGAGCACGGCGTCGTCCATATCGATATGACAGACCCGTATTGCGGACGCCTACGGAAGCGCGTTGCCCAAGTGGCGGATTCCCTCGGACTCCGTCTCCAACAGGGCGGTACGTATGTATGCACGGAAGGGCCCCGTTTCGAAACGGCTGCCGAGATTCGAACGTATGCACAATTGGGCGGAGACGTGGTGGGAATGACCTCCGTTCCGGAAGTGGTGCTCGCGAAAGAAGCGGAACTGTGTTACGCGACCGTCGCGATCGTGACAAACTATTGCACGGGGGTATCCGACACGGTTCTCAACCACCAGGAAGTCGTCGACGCCATGAAAGCGAATATCGAAAAAGTGCGGCACCTGTTCTTTCAAGTGATCCGGGTGGAAACCGGCGAACGGACCTGCAGGTGCCCGCATGCGCTTGCCGAATTGGGCTCATTGTAATTTTAGGAGCTCATCTTACAATTTTTGATAATACACGGGTCGAAATGGGGATCAACGATGGAACCGATGAAGTGGAACGGAAGTACCCTGCAGTTACTTGATCAACTGCAGCTTCCGGACAAAATCGAATGGGTGGAGTGCAAGACCGTAGAGGACGTGGCGGTAGCGATCGAGACGATGAAAGTGCGCGGCGCTCCTGCAATCGGAGCGGCAGCGGCGTTTGGCATCGCCATCGGTGCGCAATCAGCGGCGAATCTCAAGAAAGCGGAGTTTTTGCGGCATCTGCAGGCGGTCTCCGACAGACTGGCCCGGACGCGTCCGACCGCCGTCAACCTGTTTTGGGCGATCCGCCGGATGCAAGATCTGATCGACCGGAATGCCGATCTGGAAGTCGGCGCGTTAGCCGACTTGATTGTGCGGGAAGCGCAGGCGATTGCGCGGGAAGACGTTGCAGTGAACCGTGCCATCGGAAAAAACGGCCTGCGGTTTATTCCCGACAACGCCCGGATTTTGACGCACTGCAACACCGGCTCACTGGCGACCGCCGGATACGGAACGGCGCTCGGCGTTATTCGCGCCGCCCACGAGGAAGGAAAAAACATTTCCGTGTTTGCCGACGAAACGCGCCCCTATCTGCAAGGCGCGCGACTTACGGCTTTTGAACTACAGCAGGACAATATCCCGGTAACGGTCATCACCGACTCGATGGCCGGCCATTTGATGAAACAACGCCTTGTGGACCTGGTGATTGTCGGCGCGGACCGGATTGCGGCCAACGGCGACACCGCAAACAAAATCGGCACATATTCCCTCGCGGTCCTGGCGCGACACCACGGCATTCCATTCTATGTGGCGGCACCGACGTCCACGCTGGACTTTTCGCTTGCAACCGGTGACCAGATCGAAATCGAACAGCGTTCACCGGAAGAGGTTGCGGTTATCGGGGGCAAGCGGATGGTGCCCGCAGGAGTGCCCGCCTTGCATCCGGCGTTTGATGTCACACCCCATGAGCTGATTACCGCGATCATTACGGAAAAAGGCGTTGTGGAAGCGCCAAACCGTGAACGCATGGCAATTCTCAACGGGAAAGGACAAAGCGCATGAGCGATTGGGAACGGGAAACCAGAGAACAAGTCCTGCACGCGGCAAACGAGATGTACCGGAGGGGGCTGGTGGCCTCTGTCTGGGGCAATCTTTCCGCCCGGATCCCCAACACGAACCAGGTTGTCGCCACGCCCAGCGGAGTCGATTATTCCGCTTTGACACCGGAAGATTTGGTGGTCGTCGATGGGGAAACCGGGGAGGTGTTGGAAGGCGATTTGAAACCGACTTCCGAATTGCGGATGCATCTGGCGATTTTCAAAGCCAGGCCCGATGTGAACGGAATCATGCATACCCACAGTGTCTACGCGTCCGCTTGTTCGGCCGCGCATAGGGAAATTCCGCCGTTGGTGGAAGATTTGGCGCAAGTGGTGGGCGGATCGGTGTCCGTTGCCCGTTACGCGTTGCCGGGAACGGCGGAGCTGGGAGCCAACGCAGTCAAAGCGTTAGGCAAAAAAAACGCGGTTCTGCTTGCCAATCACGGTGTGGTAGGTGTCGGCCCCGATATCATGGAGGCGCTTCGCGTCTGTACAATCGTCGAAAAAGGGGCCCAGATTTATGCCATCGCAAAAATGATCGGGACACCCGTGCTTTTGTCGCATGAGGATGTCTCCTACCTGCGGGATACATACAAAGACCATTACGGTCAAAACAAATAAGGGGGATCCTGATGGCCGGTACTGTTTTGATCAAAAACGCAACCATTCTCACGATGACCGAAGAGTCCTGGATTGACAACGGGTATGTTTTGATTCGCGGCAACCGGATTCAAGAAGTCGGTACCGGATCGTATGCCGGCACCGATTCGGTGAACCGGGAAATCGACGCTTCCGGCAAAGTCGTGATGCCGGGGTTGATTAACACCCACGGCCACGCCGCGATGACGCTGCTGCGCGGCTACGCGGACGATCTGCCGCTGATGGAGTGGCTCGAAACCAAATGTTGGCCGATCGAAGACAAGCTGACTGCGGATGACGTGTATTGGGGAGCGCAGTTGGCGATTTTGGAAATGCTTAAAACGGGAACGACCTGCTTTACGGATATGTACTATTTCATGGACAAGGTGGCGGAGGCGGCCGATCAATCGGGGATCCGGGCGGTTCTGGCACGGGGGATGATCGGATTTCCACCGAAAGACGAGATCATATTGAAAGAGAGCCGCGAATTCGTCCAAAAATGGCACGGCGCGGCCAACGGACGGATTACCGCCATGCTGGGACCGCACGCCCCCTACACCTGCCCTCCCGATTACCTGAAAAAAGTGGTGGCGCTTGCCGAAGAATTGGATCGGCCGCTCCAGATTCATCTGTCGGAAACCGCCGGCGAAGTGGAGCGCAGCATGCAGGAACACGGCTGCACTCCAATCCGGTTGATGGAAAAAGTAGGACTCTTCAGCCGCCCGACCCTCGCGGCACATTGCGTTCATGTAACGGACGAGGATCTCGATATCATGGCCCGATATGACGTGCACGTGGCACATAACCCGGATTCGAACCTGAAGCTGGGGTCTGGTGTGGCACCCGCCGTAAAAATGATCCAAAAAGGGCTGACCGTCGGTTTGGGAACCGACGGCGCCGCTTCCAACAACAACCTCGATATGTTTGAAGAAATGCGCCAAGCCGCGATGATTCACAAAGGAACCGGACTGGATCCGGTCGCCATTTCCGCATACAAGGCACTGCAGATGGCGACAAACGACGGGGCAAAAGCGGTCTTTTTGGAAGAAACTTTGGGAACGCTGCAGGCGGGCGCTCTGGCGGATTTGATCTTCATCGATTTTAACCGCCCGTATTACTACCCGCGTCACAATTTGATCTCCCACATCGTCTATGCCGGACAATCCGGAGATGTGACGGATGTGATGATCGACGGAAAACTCGTGGTGGAAAACCGCCGGGTGCTAACGCTGGACGAGGAACGGATCTACCGGGAAGTCGCCGCCGTTTGCGAACGGATTTTTGCGTAAAAACCGGATGCGATCTCCGGATTGCTGTAGTGTTGATTGCGGGGATTGTTCCCGCTCTTTTCCGAATAGCGGCTTGCAGACGGGATACGCTATAAATAACCAAAAGGATTTCTTGTTCGCAAAGCGATGTGCGAATGATCGTCGGCAAGATGCGGATTCGCCCATGTTTCCGATCTCAGCAGATGATCGAGCCCCAGTTCGGTCGCTTTTTGCCGGGCCAGTTGGCGGATCGCTTGCGTCTGAAACGGCTGCGGGGTTGAAATCTCCACTGTTGGTCACCCCTTTGCTGAAGTACCCATAGTATTTCTCCCGCCGTTTGCGATATGTTGAAAGGTTTTTGCCATGACAGGGGCAAACCGGGCGAATTCCATGCTACAATAGCGATGAAAAGGCGAATTCGTATCGCCCGAACAATACACGGTACCTCCCTATCCCTTTGCAGCAAAGAGGAGAAACGATGAAGAAAGTTGTATGGGCAAGTTTGCTTGTGGTTGGGATACTCGTTTTCGGGGGGGTGGTTTTGCTCAGGGAATTGACATATGCCCAGATGCCGGAGCTGAAGACGGCTGCCCAAACGGCTCTTGACCACTCGCCGCTGATGCAGATCGAATCGGTCAAACCCTATACCGGCGGACCCTATTGTTACGCATTCTTTGGCCGTGACAAGCTCGGCAGGGAAATGGTCGTGTTCGCCACAAAAGACAAAGTGCTGGGGTTCGAATATCGGGACAAAGGGTTGTCGATCGAAAAAGCGGAGGAAAAAGCGCGGCAAGCGGCCGGATTTGCAAAAGTGCAGAATGTCACCCCGGGCATCATCGATCCGAACGGAAACCGCACGTTTATGGGAAAAACTTCCGGAAAATACGTATGGGAAATTTACGGAACGAATTTGCAGGGACAAAAGCAGTATGCGTATTTGGACTTTTATACGGGAAACGTGATTTGGATTTATGTTTTGAGACAAGCAAGCTGAACCAGACGTGCAATTTGGGACAACATGCGAAAGCATGTTGTTTTTTGTCTGAAACGCTGGTCAAGATTACCTCTCAAAAGATAAAATTAAATATGATATACTGATTCTGTTTAGGTTTATGTAAACTTAAATTTATTATTTGATATACAATCAGCCAAAGAGGGGTGTGGACCATGTCTCGCATGCGATTGTTGCCGATGTTGTTGTTTTGCTGCGCCGCTTTGATTGTATTGTTCGGTGGATGGATCGTCTATCGGGATTATGGTCTGGTTCGCCCTCTCGAACAAGAGTTGAGCGGAACAAAACAAGTTAGTTCCGTGATGGTCAAACTGAACGGGGCACAAAAGACGGTTCAAGTCGCTCTCAACCAAGTTCCCGACTTGCAAACGGCTTATCATACGGTTAAAGCGAAGATCGGCGAGATTATCGACGCCGATGTTGCCATCAAAATCACGGACCGGCGTACGCCCGAACTCGAAACGCTGTTTCAGTCCTATCAACCGGTGATCTATGAGGGAATCGCAAAAGGCTCCTTTACGGAAATGATCGGCAAACTGCAGCAACGCGCTCTGCAGGACGGTCTTAGCCGCGCGATTGTAACGATGGACCGGGACAACATTTACATTCAGTTGGAAAAAGGCGACTGCTACCTTTACGAAGTGATTCCGTACCATATCAGCAAACCGTTCGCGTCACAAGAGGGGGTGAAGTCTCTATGATCCGGGAAGCGATGATCGGGATCGGCATTGCTGTCACGATTTTTTTGGCCTACCAGGGAGTGAATGTTTTTCCTTTCGCTCTGTTGGTGGCCCTGTTGTTCGGGATTTCCGTGCTTGTCGAGAAGAGAGGGATGGTTTCCACCGGACACCGGGAAACGGCCGTCTCGCACAAAGTCGAGTTCGACAGCATCGGGGGGCAGGAAACGGCCAAACGGGAACTGATCGAGGCGCTTGACTTTCTCCGCTACCGCGACAAAATTAAAACCCTCGGGATCCGTCCGCTGAAAGGGATTTTGCTGACGGGCCCTCCCGGTACGGGAAAAACGCTAATGGCCAAAGCGGCCGCCACTTATACCGATTCGGTGTTTGTATCGGCCAGCGGTTCCGAGTTTGTGGAGATGTATGTCGGGGTCGGCGCCGCGCGGGTTCGCGAATTGTTCAGAAAGGCGAGAACGCTGGCGAAAAAAGAAGGAAAGGATTCGGCGATCATCTTTATCGACGAAATCGATGTGGTCGGCGGCAAACGGGGAGGCGGACAAGGCCATCAAGAATACGACCAGACCTTGAACCAGTTGTTGACCGAAATGGACGGCATGCAAACCACGTCGAATCCGCTGATACTGGTGATTGCCGCGACCAACCGGGTGGATATCCTCGATCCGGCGCTGCTTCGCCCAGGCCGGTTCGACCGCCAGATCAAAGTCGATCTGCCTGACAAGGACGGCCGGCTGCACATTCTGAAAATCCAGACGCGCAACAAGCCGATTGCGGAAGACGTCGATCTGGAGGCGATTGCGAGAGAAACTTACGGATTCTCCGGCGCCCAACTGGAAAGCCTGACCAATGAGGCCGCGATTTTGGCGCTGAGGGAAGACAAAACGAAGATCGAGACCCGCCATTTCCGCGATGCGGTCGACAAAGTGCTGTTGGGGGAAAAGACGGGCAAACGCCCTTCGCCGGAAGAACTGCTGCGGGTATCGGTGCACGAACTCGGACACGCAATCGCGTCGGAATCGGTCCGCCCCGCGTCGGTGGCTCATATCACCATCGCGCCGCGCGGCAATGCGCTCGGTTTTGTACGGCAGGTGCCAGAACACGATTCTTATCTGTATACAAAAGAGCAGCTGGAAGGGCAAATGAAGGTTGCCTTGGCGGGCGCTGTGGCGGAAGAGCTGATTTTCGGCAACCGTTCGACGGGTGCGTCCAACGACTTTATGCAGGCTTCCAATCTCGCACGCACGCTCGTAACTTGCGGTTTGTCGAGCTTGGGAATCGTCGACGCCGAACATCTGCAACGCAATGTGCTCGATGAAGAAATCCGCCGGATTCTCGCCGACATCGAGAAGCAGACAAGGGATCTGCTGGGGCCGTTCAGAGACGGCATCGAGCAGTTGTCCAAAGTTCTGGTTGAACGGGAAAGCATGACCGGAGAAGCGTTTCGAGAATGGATGGAACAGCAAACGAAACGGCACGCAATCGCATAAAGCAAACCGAGCCGGTTTCGACATATTTTGCTATACTGATAGCAGATGACCAGAATCCAAAGGACGGGTGCATAATGAGCGATTCCAATATCTTCTCGACGCGGATTGAAAAGGAGTACGACCCGATACGTAACGTTTGGGACACCCGCGTGCAATGCTTGCTTTACGACCGGGCTTTGTATTCCGGATTTTTGGCCGATATTCCGCCCTTGCAATTGCACACGCTCATCTGCTTATCCTTGTTTATGAAAGAAAACGGAAAAATTGAGATCTCGGTTGCCGACTTGGCACGCGCACTCGGGATTTCTTTTCACTTGGCGAAAAAGCGGATCGAAGAGCTGGCGGCCTTCCGATTTCAAGGCAAACCGGTCATCCATATCAACAAAGCACGCGAGTCGAACAACCTTCACAACGAGCGGATTTCGTTATCGATATTGCCCGTTTCGCCGATCACGATCGTCGATGAGGAAGCAAACAAAAAACCCCGCTCTTTTTCCGCAAAAGACCCCGATTGGTTGTTCGAATATACGAGACAAATGATCAACGTCCCGGAATTGTCGGAGCGGGACAAAGAGTTGCTGCTGGAACTGCAAAGCATCGATTACGGTTTGCCGCCGCAAGTGATTGCGGTGTTGATCGATCATGTAATGGATTACAAGCGGGAGTTTGACCGCCAGTATTTGATGATCATTGCGGCCGCCTGGGCGAATGCGGGGATTTTGACAATCGAGCAGGCGGAAAAATGGGTACGGGAAAAAAAGCTGGTGGAAGGTCCGACGATTACGGACGGTCCGAAAGCCTATCTGCGCCAATATTTGCGGGATCGCATCCAAAAACACCCGTCGCCGGTTCAACTCAAACTGATCGACAACCTGTTGGACGAACCTTATAAGTTCGAACCCGGCTGCGTGGAAGTGCTGATTGACCATGTGGTGACGCAGATTACCTTGACTCAGGGCAAACCCGATTTTCCCCGCGGTTATGTGGAAGCGGTAATTCACGATTGGTTGGAAGACGGTATCCGGACCCGAGAGGATGCAATCCGCAAAGTTGAGGAATGGAACCGGAAGTATGCCTTGAGACCCACAGGTCAGCCGGAAAAATCCAAGCGGAGAATTCCGGCGCAAAAATCGAAAGGAATGTCGAAAGAAAAAGCGGAGTTGTTGGAGCAATTTCGTAAAGCCGGGCTGAAATAGGAGGAGACAGGATGAAGAAGCTCACGGCGATCGGAACGCTGCTGGGAATCCGACCGATTCTTGCAGAGCAAAAGGGCTTGCTTGACCCCAAGATGCTGCAGCAGCCAAAAAAATATTGGGAAGCTGTCTTTCCGGAATTGAAGAGAGCGGATTTTCCGCCGGCATTTTTTACGCGCGGCGTTTCTTTGCAGTTGTTGCACATCGCTTCCGATCGCAAAAAGTGTGAAGGATGCACAGGCTTCTCGTCGTGTCCGAAGGAAGAAGACGCAAAAGGACACCAGTTTTCCATCGGATTGACGGAGACGGGAATCATCGAACAGGTCCACAAGTGTCAATTTTATCTCGAATATCTGGCGCAAGAACAGGAACAGCGCTTGTGGGCGTTTTCCGGATTGAATGAAGGGCATCGCCGGATGACCTTTGAAAACTTTCCGGCCGAACAGAAACATTTAAATAAAGAACTTTGCAAAAAGGCGTATCAATTTGCTGCCGAATATGTCCCGGGTGCGGATATGAAGGGGCTTTACATTTTCGGCAGTTTCGGAACCGCCAAGACTCACTTGGCCTGCGCGATCCTAAATCGGTTGATTTCGCGAAAGATACGCGTTCTTTATGTACAGGCGGAAAAGACGTTTGCAGCTTTATCGGATTTGTACTTTCGAGAAAACCGCGACGGTTTGCCGACTCGATCCGAAATTTTGGACAAGTACATTTCGGCGGATGTGCTGGTCATTGACGAACTTGGTCACGAGAATGTGAATGAATCTTCGATCTGGGCTTTGTATACAATTTTAAACGGCCGGGAACCGGAAAGGAAACCGGTCATCATCACATCCAATTTCTCGCCCATGGAACTGATGGAGCGTTATCTTAGCAAGGCATCCGATGAAACCAGCCGCCGGGCGGGTGCACTTGTATCCCGCTTGTCATGGCTGACCGAGCATTTTGAAATGATTGGAAAAGATTACCGGATGGCGGGACTTTAAAATTATAACGATTTACATGTCGAATCGCGACCTTCGGCATGAATCTGCGCATAAAGGTCTGACCTTAGGAAAGGTCAGACCTTTGCGATGTGACCTCGTATCTTCACACTCTTATTATACTCTTATTTTAGTAGGGATTTTAAGTGAGAATATGTCAGTGAAATAAAAACTGCCCCACGTCGTGCGACCAATTGTGTATCATTGAGACAAGAGCTTGCGACACGAGCTTGCGACACGAGTCTTGAATTGCGCTTCAATTTGGATATAATAATTCAGGTCCGTTACGAAACGATTATGACTTGAAGCAAACGACGGGGGTGGGAGGGTGAACGGGACAAAACGCCGTAATAAGTGGACAACGATTGGCGGAATCGGTGCGGTATTGGCGGCTGTCGGCGGCAAGCTCAAATTCCTGCTGCCTTTGTTGAAATTGGGCAAGGCGGGGGGAACCATCTGGAGCATGGCGCTGATGGTCGGGGCGTACGCGTTGATCTATCCCTGGACGTTTGCCGCAGGAATTGTCAGCATGCTGTTTATTCATGAGATGGGGCATGTTTTGGCGGCAAAACGAAAAGGATTGCCTGTCTCGGCCCCCGCCTTCATCCCGTTTCTGGGAGCCATGATCACGCTGAAAAAACAGCCGGCGGATGCGGCTACAGAGGCGTATATCGCTTACGGAGGCCCGCTTTTGGGCAGCCTGGGGGCTTTGTTGGCCTTTGCAGCCGGTGTTGTGACGGGATACGCCCCTTTGTTTGCGGTTGCCCAAGTCGGTTTTTTCCTGAATTTAATTAATTTGCTGCCGATCCACCCGCTTGACGGCGGACGGATTGTCACCGCAATTTCCCGTTGGTTGTGGGTTGTCGGATTGATTGGAGGACTTGTCATCATTCTTTATTTAAAAGCGGTCGTCTTTCTTTTCTTTTGGGCGCTGTTTGCCTGGGAATTGTACAGAGGATACGTGAAGAAAAAGCCGGCGGCGCAAGGGATCGCGGAACCAAGGGAAATCACGGTCGGCAGCAACCTGTTTGAAGAAGCCGGGGTGATGGTTCCCGCAGAAGAGCATCGACGCGAACTCTCCTTTGTTCAATATTGCCGGTTGACGGATCAACGACAGGTTTGCGCTGTCCACTATCCGGGCGTCGGTCAAATCGGCGAATTTTTGTTCGAAACGGGACACGTTGAGCAGGTGGAGTTGTTCAGAACCGCTCGCCACGGGGAAAATCTGACAATGGAGCTGCAAGTGACGTTTGTTCCCTATCCGGAATATCGGTTCGGGGCCGTGCGGGAGGAAGAGTATTACCGGATTCCGGCATCTACCCGAATTCTTTACGGACTGGCTTATTTTGGTCTGGCCGCTCTTCTGGGATGGTTGATGTACATCGGTTCGGTTTCCGCTCCTAAACCACCTCTGGCGGGGTAGGGAAGCACAATGTCATTGTGGTGAAAGTCATTTCGGACTCTTGCGGCTTATTCCCATGATCGAAAATATAGGATAATATAAAAATAAACAGAGCCGTTCAAACCGACACATGCGAGCAATTTTCGGGAGAGGTGTGAAACTTTGAAAATTTTACGAATATCGATGACCGATTTGACATGGTCCGAAGAAGAGTTGAAGCCAGATTACGCCGCGTTGGGCGGTCGCGCTCTTACTTCGAGAATCGTTTACGACGAAGTGGCCGGAACGGCGCACCCGCTTGGCCCGTACAACAAACTCGTCTTCGCCAACGGGGTGTTGACAGGATCGCTGGCATCCAGCGCGGAGCGGGTGTCAATCGGGGCCAAGAGCCCTTTGACAGGTAGTATTAAAGAAAGTAACGCCGGCGGAACTTCCGGAATCAAACAAGGGAGACTGGGATACCGGGCGTTAGTGTTTGAAGGCGTTCGCGACGACCAGCAGATCGTGCACATTTCGAAAGACGGAGTGCGTTTCGAACCGGCCGATTGGATTTGCGGCAAACCGCTTAGTGAGGCGGTTCGTCTGTTGGATGGGAAATACGGTTCGCACATCGGAGTCTATATCATCGGCTCGGCCGGGGAAATGAAAATGAATTTGGCGGGAATCGCAATCAAAGACAAGGACGGCTCTCCGACTCGTTTTTGCGGACGTGGCGGTCTCGGAGCCGTAGCGGGTTCCAAGGGGATCAAAGCGATCGTCCTGGACGATTCCGGGATCGACCGGATTCGCCCTATACAGCCGGAAAAGTTTCGGGCCGCGGTGAAGAAATACACCGAATGGTTGCAGGAAAATCCGGCAACCGCAAAGTTTTTCCCTTTGTATGGAACGGCTGGGCTGGTAAAAACTACCGACCGTTTGGGTGCTTTGCCCACATTCAATTTTAAAACGGGAAGTTTTGAACATCATGAAGCGATCAGCGGAGAACGACTGAGGGAAACCATTTTGGAACGCGGCGGAGCGGGGACGCCCACACACGCCTGCATGCCGGGATGCATCATCCGTTGCTCCAACATTTATCCGGATGAAGCCGGCAATCCTGTGACAACGCCCATCGAATACGAAAACATCGGACTGCTCGGTTCCAATCTGGGAATTGGAAATTTGGATGACATTGCCGAATTGAACCGGCTTTGCAATGAGTATGGGCTTGACACGATCGAGACGGGGGCAACAATCGGTGTGTTGATGGAAGCGGGGGTTCTTTCCTTTGGAGATGCGGAAGGAGCAAAACAGCTTCTGCATGAAGTTCATGCCGGCACTCCCATCGGCCGGATTGTGGGATCCGGCGCTACCGTTGCGGGACGCGTTTACGGAGTGTACCGCGTTCCGGCCGTCAAAGGGCAAGCGATGCCCGCTTACGATCCCCGTGCCATCAAAGGATTGGGTGTAACTTACGCGACTTCCCCGATGGGGGCCGACCATACGGCGGGGCAAACGATTCGCGCCCAAATCGATCACCATAACGCGGAAGGTCAAGTCGAAGAATCGAGAAAAGCGCAGGAGTCGGCGATTCTGTTTGACAGTCTGGGCTTGTGCTTCTTCAGCGCTTCCGCCGTTGCAGGCCGTTGGAACGGCATTGCGGAAATCATATCCGCTTACGTCGGGCAAGACGTTTCGGAAGAGGAACTTTACAAAATGGCTCGAGAGACGCTACGGATCGAACATGCTTTCAACAGATCGGCCGGCTTCACACAAGCCCATGATCGGCTGCCCGAGCACTTCTATACCGAAGTCAACCCGGCGAGCGGGACGGTATTTGATGTCAATGAAGAGGAACTTTTGGCTATCGGAGTGGAAGGGTACCGATGATTGTCACCGTCCAGTCTTTTATCCCGTGGCTGACCCATCTCAACGGGGAATACGAAATCGCCGACGGAGCGGCCGTAACGGATTTGCTGCGGCATCTGGGGCTGAAGTGGGATCGGGACGCACTGGTCGCAATCAATAACCGGATTGTCAAAGAAAACGATTGCCTGTCCGCCGGTGACCGGGTCGTTTTGATGATCCCGCTTACCGGCGGATAAGCATATGAACGACACCCGTTTGGATCGGGTGTTTTTCTTTTGTGCACATGATTTGTGCATGAATTTTCTCATTTCCAATACCCGAGATTTTCGGAAATTTTTTTGCTCGCTTTGATCACCTTATCTGCGAACCACGGAATCTTCTTGTTATCAATACGATAATTTGGCCCCACCACGTTGACGGCTGCAATGACCTTTCCCGTGTAATCACGAATCGGTGCAGCGACGGATGTAACCCCTTCCTTTAATTCGGAAACACTTGTTGCATATCCCTGTTCCCTGATTTTTTTCAAACAGGCGCGAAGCTCATCCGGATCGGTAATCGTAGTTGGAGTATGGCGTACAAGTCCTTGTTCGATAATTCTCTCCACAACCATTTCATCTTGAAAAGCGAGGATCGCTTTCCCTGCGCTTGTGCAATATGCGGGATTACGGCCTCCGGCGTAGCTGAAAATTCGTATGGGTTGCTTGCACTCAACTTTGTGGAGATAAACCAAATCCGTCCCTTCCAGAATGGCGATATGGGCAGTCTCTTTGGTTTCCTCCACAAGTTGATGAAGAACCGGGAGAGCTTCTTTATGAATTTCCATGTGAGAGGTTACAATGCTGCTTAAAGCCAATACCGAAACACCGAGACGATATTGTTGGGTCTCGGGATCTTTCTTGACAAATCCTTCGCTGGCAAGGGTAGACATTAAACGACTGACCGCGCTTTTGCTTATCCCCAGAGATTCGGCTAAATTGCTGATTTTTTTTTCCGGTTCATCCATTGAAAAACTGCGTAAAATACGCAGGGCATTTTTGACTGAAGAGAGCAAGTAGTCATGATTATTTTTCTTATTCATATCATCATCCTCTTGAAATTATTTTGTTGCTTATAGAAGAACATATATCTTGTATAGTGTACACCCCTATTTTACCTTTAAAGTGCCCGATAAATAAATAGCCAATTTTCTTTGTATTTTTAATGGTGTTGCATATAAAAGAACAGCAGTCTTGTATGGTGTGTAATCTTTATTGTAAAATCCTTCAAACAGTTAAATTACCGGAGAGGCTATTCGTGCGAGGGGGTATGTGATGGCATAGCCAATAACCCATACGAGAACGAAGTCGATCAACTAACAAGAACAAGCATGTGGAGGCGGATTCAAGATGTTCTTTATTGAGAAGAAAGCGATTTCGAACAAAAGTGCCCACCAACTGATCGAAGCGGCAAAAGAAAAGGCCAGGGAATTAAACGTTGCAGTCAATATTGCGGTGGTTGACGAAGGCGGGCATCTGGTTGCATTTTCCCGGATGGACAATGCGCCGATTTTAAGTATCGAAATAGCGCAAAACAAGGCTTATACCGCTGTGGCATTCGGGATCCCGACCCATGAATGGTATCCCATGATTGAAAATGAACCAGCATTAAAAACGGGCATTGTTCATACCGAACGTCTGGTGGTGTTTGGAGGCGGGTATCCGATTTACAGTGACGGAAAGCTTGCCGGCGGAATCGGAGTGAGCGGCGGGTCGGAAGAACAGGATCAACTTTGTTGTGAAGCGGCTTTAGCGTGTCTCCAAAAGTAGGACGACAGCCTTTGGAAAATTTTCATTTCTAAATAGCGTTCACTAAAAGGATGATGAACAAATGAAAAATATCAGGCACGAAGAAATCGCAAACAGATTGCTGGAAGCGGAACAAACCCGGCTGCCGATTGATCCTCTGACAAATACCTATCCAGGTATTACCGTTGAGGATGCGTATCGCATTCAAATTGCCCAGGTTGATGCCAAAATTGCGCGAGGCGAGAAAATTGTCGGTAAAAAAATAGGATTGACCAGCGAAGCGATGCAGAAAATGTTCAACGTAACCACTCCGGATTACGGTCATTTGCTGGATCGGATGATGCATGTGGACGGAGAGAGGATCGCGATTGATGATTTCATTCAACCTAAGCTGGAAGCGGAAATCGCGTTTGTATTGCAAAAAGACTTGAAAGGTCCGGGCGTATCCATAACGGATGTGATCGCCGCGACCGCGTATGTGGTGCCTGCGTTTGAAGTGATCGACAGCCGGATCAAGGATTGGAAGATCAAATTCGAGGATACCGTAGCGGATAACGGTTCTTCCGCCCGCGCGATTCTCGGGGGAAAACCCACCAGTCTACTTAATCTGGATCTTCAGCATATAGGAATGATTGTCAGTCGTAACGGAGAGCAAATCGATACGGCAGCCGGAGCGGCCGTGATGGGAAATCCGGTGCGTGCTGTAGCTTGGTTGGCCAATGAGCTTGGCAAATTTGGAATTTCATTAAAAGCGGGGGAAGTCATCCTGTCTGGAGCTCTTGCGGCGGCCGTCCCGATTGAGGCGGGAGATACGTTTACAGCCGAGTTTGCCCATATCGGCACGGTCTCCGTGACTTTTTTAACGAGAGAGGGTGCCAAAAAATGAGTAAAGTGAAAGTGGGGATTCTCGGCTCCGGGAACATCGGAACCGACTTGATGTACAAGGTCGAACGAAGCGAATGGCTTGAAATGAACGTCATGATTGGCATTGATCCCGATTCGGAAGGCTTAAAACGCGCCAAAAACCGCGGATATCATGTGATTGACAACGGGATTGACGGTTTTTTGGAAAATCCGGATTTGGCCGACATTATTTTTGACGCTACTACGGCCAAAGCGCATATCCTGCATGATCGATTGTTGCGCAAACTGAACAAACAAATTGTGGACCTGACACCGGCCGCGATCGGACCGTTTGTGGTACCCTCCGTAAATTTGGGCGAACATCTTGACGCGCCCAATGTCAATATGATTACATGCGGCGGGCAAGCCACGATTCCGATCGTGCATGCCATC
Organism: Effusibacillus sp. SKA8; assembly: GCF_058273125.1. NCBI lineage: Bacteria > Bacillati > Bacillota > Bacilli > Caryophanales > Alicyclobacillaceae > Effusibacillus > Effusibacillus sp. SKA8. Next base: position 359,576 of record NZ_JBZCSF010000001.1, read on the forward strand.
CACCGTGTATCACCTGTTGCGTATGCCGAGATTGTAGCAACGGTTGCGAGCAAAAGCGCAGGTCCCGGAACCCGGGCAAACATTGATGAATTCACCCGGACAACCGCCAAAGGGATCGAAGTTATTGGCGGCGCGAAAAAAGGCAAAGCCATTATCATTTTAAATCCGGCGGAACCGCCCATTATGATGCGCGATACCGTTCATGCGCTTCTTGAAGAAGAGGGAAAGCAGGATGAAATTGTTGCTTCCATTCGGAACATGGTGGCCGCTGTTCAAACCTATGTACCGGGGTATCGGATGAAGGGCGAACCGATTTTTGACGGGAAACGGATTTCCGTTTTCCTGGAAGTGGAAGGAGCCGGGGATTTCTTCCCCCCTTATTCGGGAAATCTCGACATCATGACGGCGGCGGCTTTGAAGGTTGGCGAAGAATTGGCCAAACAGCAAATCGCTATTTTAAAGAAATAAAGGGGGGACAAACCAATGACCGCAACTGCTTCGAAACTCCATGTTGTGGATGTAACTTTACGGGATGGAAGTCATGCAATGAAGCATTCTTTCACGGAAGAACAGGTTCGTGCAGTAGCCCGCGGGCTTGATCAGGCGGGAGTTGAGTATTTTGAGGTAGCGCACGGGGATGGACTCGGGGGTTCCTCTTTACAATACGGTTTTTCCGCTGTCGATGAAATGAAGCTGATTGCAGCGGCGGCGGAAGAATGCAAGCACGCCAAAATTTCAGTTCTTCTCCTGCCAGGAATCGGCATTAAAGAGGATCTGGAAGAGGCGGTAAAAGCGGGAGCGAAAATGGTGCGGGTGGCTACCCATATCACGGAAGCGGATGTGGCCAAACAGCATATCGAATTGGGGCGAAATCTCGGACTGAAAACCGTCGGCTTTCTGATGATGGCCCATATGGCTCCGGTGGAGAAGCTGGTGGAACAGGCAAAATTGTTTGAAAGTTATGGTGCCGAAGTCGTGTATGCCGTGGATTCGGCCGGTGCCTTGCTGCCGCATGAGGTAAGAGAACGGATCGCGGCTTTGCGTCAAAATCTTTCGTGTGAAATTGGTTTCCATGCCCATAACAATTTGTCGTTGGCGATGGCAAACACGATTGCCGCGGTGGAAGAAGGGGCGACTTATATTGACGGAAGCCTTCGCTGCTTGGGAGCCGGCAGCGGAAATACGCAGACGGAAGTGATGGTGGCCGTTTTTGATCGCTCGGGTTATAAAACTGGAATCGATCTTTATCAAATTATGGATGTTGCGAACGATGTGGTAGCCAAATTTATGCAACGTCCGCAGGAAATAACAGGTTCCAGCCTGATTATGGGGTATTCCGGTGTTTATTCGAGCTTTCTCCTCCACACGCAGGACGCAGCGAAAAGATTTAACGTTGATGAGCGCGACATTTTAGTCGAACTTGGAAGGCGCAAGGCGGTCGGCGGGCAGGAAGATCTGATCTTCGAAGTCGCCGCTGAAATCTCCCGTTCCGGCAAAAAATCGAAACGAAATGCGTAAAAAGGAGAGGGAAGCAATGACACGGAAAGAGAGGATCGAAAAAATCGCCGCTACCTTGCTGGAAGCGGAAAGAGAAAGGTTTGAGGTCGACAAATTTGTCGACCGGTATCCGGAATTGGATGTTGAAATGGCCTATCAGATCCAGGATCGGCTGATTGAGGTGAAATGCGAACTGGAGAACACTCGGATCGTAGGTCGAAAACTTGGCCTTACAAGTGTGGCAAAACAACAAATGATGGGGGTTCATGAACCGACATTTGGCGTTCTCCTGGAGTCCATGCGACTGGTTGAAGAACAAACGATCTCGTTGGCCCCGTTTATTCACCCGAAAATCGAACCCGAAATCGCTTTTGTTTTTAAAAGGGAAGTGAAGGGACCCGGTGTTTCGGTTCCGGAAATACTCGATGCGACGGCTTATGTGATGCCGGCTTTGGAGATTATCGACAGCCGCTATCGCAATTTCTCTTTTACGCTGGCGGATGTCATTGCGGATAATTCATCCTCTTCAAGATTTATTCTTGGCGGGCAGTTTTATAAGCCGGATCAACTGGACCTCCGGCTCATGGGAATGGTGTTCAGAAAAAATGGGCGTGTCATCGCAACGAGTACAGGAGCGGCTGTTATGGGACATCCGGCAAGGGCGATAGCCTGGTTGGCAAACAAGATGTCCGAGACGGGGAAAGCGATTCAACCGGGTGAAATTGTCCTGAGCGGCGCTCTTTGTGCAGCCGCCACAATAGAAGAAAACGATATTTTCACCGTGAGTTTTGACGGTATTGGTTCTGCTTCGGCAGTATTCACCAAGTAAGAAAACCTGGGAGGTGCTTCAATGCCGCTCATTCAAATTAATATTTTGGAAGGGCGATCGCCCGAGCAAAAAGAAAAGTTGATTGCTGAAGTATCCCGCACAGTGGCGGATATACTCGGGTCCCCCATTGAGAATGTTCGCGTCTTGATCAACGAGCTGAAACTGGAACATTGGGGCATTGCAGGAGAATCTGTAAAAAAACGGAAAGAAAGACAGCAAGGGGGAGAAGAATGCAAAAGGTAATTTCAGAGGTCAGGGAAATCAAGTTGTTTATTGACGGCCAATATGTGCCGTCCGGTTCCAATTCGACCTTCGAAGTGAAGAATCCGGCCACACAGGAAGTAATCGCCCGGGTTCATGAAGCGACAAAAGAAGACGTGGATCGCGCCTGCCGGGCCGCCCGCCGCGCTTTCGAAGAAGGCCCGTGGAGAACGATGCCGCTCAAAGAGCGATGCGCAAAAATTCGCCGGATGGCCGAAATCATGATGGAGCGCCGGGAAGAACTGGCGCGGCTCGAAGCGTTGGATGTGGGCAAACCTTTTCCGGTTGCGTATGAGAAAGAGATTCCCCGAGCTGCCTATAATTTGGAGTTTTTCGCTAATTTTATGGAGCAGCACGGCGGTGAGAACTATCCGATGGATGAGGAATATTTGAATTACACGAGATATGAACCGGTCGGTGTGGCAGCGCTGATCACACCATGGAATTTGCCCCTTATGCTTACAACCTGGAAGCTCGGCCCTTGCCTGGCCACCGGGAATACGGCGGTTATCAAGCCGGCGGAACTGACGCCGATTACAGTTTCACTGCTTGGCGAGATAGCCAAAGAGGCTGGGATTCCGGATGGCGTCGTGAATATCGTGCAAGGGTTCGGACCGGGGTCAACGGGTGAATTCATGACCACCCATCCTGAAGTGGATTTGATTTCCTTTACCGGAGAGACTACGACAGGCAAAGCGATTATGCGGAATGCGGCCGATTCCTTGAAACGCGTTTCTTTTGAACTTGGGGGCAAAGCGGCCAACATTGTTTTTGAGGACGCCAATCTGGACAAAGCGATTCCCGTCTCGATTCAAGCCGCTTTTTTAAACTCGGGTCAAGTTTGTTTGGCCGGTTCAAGAATTCTGGTTCAGCGTTCCATATTTGATGAGTTTGTGGAACGGTTCAAAGCGGCAGCCGCGCAATTGAAAGTCGGGGATCCGCAGGACCCCGGCACGGCAATGGGGCCGCTGGTCAGCGAAGAACACTACAATAAAGTTACAAGCTACTTTAAGATTGCGGAAATGGAAAATGCGACGCTCGTTTATGGCGGAAAGCGGCCGGAACTGCCTGATGATCTGAAAAACGGATATTATTTGGAGCCGACCATTTACATTCAGGAAGATCCTCAAACCCGCATCTGTCAGGAGGAAATCTTTGGACCCGTTGTCACGCTGATTCCGTTTGATACGGAAGAGCAGGCACTTGAAATAGCAAACGGTACACCGTATGGCCTGAACGGTGTCATTTGGACAGAGAATTTGCAGCGCGCCCACCGCATAGCCCATAAAGTCCGGGCGGGCACGATCTGGGTGAATTGTTGGTTCGTCCGCGACCTTCGCGCCCCCTTCGGCGGTTTCAAAAAGAGCGGAATCGGGCGGGAAGGCGGCCATCATAGCCTGGAGTTTTTTACGGAAGCTAAAAATATTTGCATTGCCCTCTCTTAATTCAGACAGAAAGGCTTATCCTACTTTGCCCCGTCAAAGGGACGGGGCTTCAGCCCTTCATATGAACAGAATAATTTTTTTCGTTTACTATAGAAGAACGCGTTGCTTGAAGAGAGTGTAGAGGCAGCTATACTTATAAACAGGACAGTCAGATGCCATGTTCTCATCACTAATTACAGGGGGTGTTGTCCAATCTCTCAAGCGCAACCGGGTTTAAGACTGCAAAAAAATAAAGTGTTTACGCCCAAATACTATTAAATTTTGCAGTGGAAAAAGGAATCGGAAAAGATTTAAATTAAATTTACAACATTTAAATTTTTGAATACCGAAAAGGAGATGAAAACATATGGGTGTTATGCGGCTGGGACGAGTCGAGGTTCGGGTAATGGATCTGGAGAAGAGTATCGACTATTACTCCAACGTAATCGGATTGCAGATGACGGCGCGGGAAAACAATCGCGCGTACTTTAAGGCATGGGACGAAGAGGATCATCATAGCTTGATTTTAGTGGAATCGGATCATCCGGGTCTGGAACATTTGGCGTTTAAAGTGCGGTATGAACAAGACCTTGACCGGTTCGAAAAGGCTCTCGAACAGAACGGGGTTCGTGTGAACCGTGTATCAAAGGGGACGCGGCTTGCGGAAGGGGAAGCAATCCGGTGCACATTGCCAACCGGGCATGTAATGGAATTGTATCACGAGATTGAACGCGTTGGAAACGGGCTTAAACTCAATCCGGATCCGTATCCGGAAAATTTAAAAGGCATCGCGCCTCCTGCGCTCGACCATTTGTTAATCATTGGAGACGATGTTGAAGAGACGACCGATTTATTGATGAATGTACTGGATTTCCACATGAGTGAACGAGTTGTCACCCTTGATGGGGAACAGTTGTTGGCGACTTGGCTGTTCAGAACAAATACGCCTCATGACATTGCAATTCTGAAGGGGCCAAACGGCAAACTGCATCATTTTGCATACAGTCTTGGCAGTTGGCAGGATGTGTTAAGTGCGGCCGATTGCCTGGCTAAAAACGATGTCGTGTTTGACGTTACACCGACCCGGCACGGAATCACTCGAGGAACAACCATCTACTTTTTTGATCCGTCCGGAAACCGCAATGAAGTGTATTCCGGCGGGTATGTACCGCATGCGGATTTTACACCGGTCACTTGGACGGAGGATAAAATCGGAAAAGGCGTTTTTTATCATACGAGGGAATTGAATGAACGCTTCATGAAAGCGTTTACCTAAGACGCCAAACCCCTTTCATGACTGATTCGCGGGGATGGCATCATCGGGATCATTTTCCGGGGAGCGGCTCCATTGCCTGAAAGCCTGTTTGAGCAAGTAAGGGTGGGCGATAATGGGGCCGATTCCCGGAGATTTCCGGTATCATCATTTTTTTCTGTTTGAATCGAACATTCACACGTGAAACTTTTGTTCAATTTATCGTGGCTATGGCTGTTGGATGGCTCATTATGTTTTTTCTGCCACCCAAATTGTTTTATCAGATCTATCTTCCTTCTTCTTTCTTTTTGCTGTTTTGGCTGATTAATTTTGGCATCATCGGGCGCAGATGGCCGTGTACTCCCCTGGAAGGTTTTTGGAAACCGGGTAAGAGCAAGGTCTGGGCAGGTTTGTTAATGACCTGTCTGTGGATTGTGTTGGCTTTGTTGAATACCTGGTTTGTTATCAATGTCTGGCCTGCCGTTCCACTGTTTCCAGTGACGCTGTATTTCGGAGTGATTCTCTTCATGACCACTCTCTGGTATGCTTTCATTTGGGGCGCTTATCCGGTCGGTCCCAAATCAGGTGGCCAGAATGTGGTTGTCGGAACAATCGTTATCCTGTTTATTAGCGCTGTCCTCTGGAACATCTTGCCAGATTTCAGCGGAACCCCCCTTGACGGGCCGTTTAATCCGAAGAGAATTTTTCAGGCTGACTTCATGTTGGGAATGGCCGTCTGGATCATCACGTGGATCATGATTTTTGGAAATTATCTAAGCTTGCAACGGTATCCCTTCTATAAACTCGGTGAACCCTGGGGACAAATCGTTCTTACAATAGCAGTCATTGTATTGGGTTACTTATCTTGGACGATCAGCCTGAAATTTCTTACTCCTACGTTCTCTTTCGCAGGGATCGGCGGGTCTATCATTGGGTGGGTCTTATTTCACTTAGCCATTTTCGGATATTATCCTAACGCCAAATATACCCAGCCCAAAAGGGGATTTTATAATTTGATGATCGTTGCGATCATGGTCGTCATCTGGATCCCCCTGATGCGGCTAAATCCTGTCTCCGATTCTGGATAAAGCAGCTGCAGCCGACATCCCGTTTGATATATCGGCCCTCTCCATGTTTTATACGTTACATGTGGTGGCCATTCTCCTGGTCGTCCATAACCTGTTTTGGTTCAAGATGCCATATTCGCCACCCGGACCGCTGATCGGCCCGGAAGATGTGCCGCCGGAGCTGTCGATCAAAACTTCATCAGCTACTATCGGAAAGAACATTTGAACCGAATCCAACGATATTATACAACTATTTGGAGGAAAAGACCATGGCAAAAACATATCGCATCGTTATCGTGGAAGATCAACAAGAATTCACCTGTCCGGAGAATCAAAATATTTTGCGGGCAGCCATCACGAATGGTATCTGGAGTATTGAACGCGGGTGTTTAGGTGGCGGTTGTGGATTATGCAAAGTGCAAGTAGAGTCTGGAAGATACGAACTTGGCTTGTCATCTGTGCAAGCGTTGCCCCATGAAGAACGGGAAAAAGGTTATGTCCTGGCATGTAAAACGGTACCGACATCTGATTTGACCATTCGTATAAAACAATGAAGAATAATGTGAAACGACGACAGGGTCGCTCTGCCTGCGGATTATGCGAAATGAGGTGAAACAAAGATGGTTGAAAAAGGGAAATACGTCGATACAGGGGGAATTCTCACTCATTATCATGAGGATGGAAGTGGAGAACCGCTTCTTCTGATTCATGGATCGGGGCCAGGTGTATCGGCATGGGCGAACTGGAGATTGGTTTTTCCCGTTTTGTCGCAGCATTACCACTTATATGCTCCCGATATCGTCGGATTTGGCTATACCGAAAGGCCGGGGCAAATCAAGTATTCGGTGGATGTTTGGGTCAATCATATGCTTTCCTTCATAGAAAAAATGGGATTAAAACAGGTTTCAATCATTGGAAACTCGATGGGCGGGGCTTTAGCCCTTCATATTGCCTATCGACGTGCGGATCTGGTGAAAAAATTGATCCTGATGGGAAGTGTTGGCATCTCTTTCCCTATTACAAAAGAACTGGATGCGGTATGGGGATATACGCCAAGCCTTGAAAACATGAAAGAATTAATCAGAATCTTTTCTTTTGATCAAAGCATGGCCGACAAGGATGACCTGGTTGAAATGCGCTATCAGGCGAGTATACAGAAAGGATTCCAGGAATCTTTTTCGGCAATGTTTCCTGAACCCCGCCAACAGCATGTGGATGCCTTGTCATTGAAAGAAGAAGAGTTGAAGCAAATTCGGGTTCAGACATTATTGACTCATGGCAGGGAGGATCGGGTTATTCCGTTGGAACAGACCAGTTGGAGGCTGTCCCGTATTCTTCCCAATGCGGAACTGCATGTGTTTCCCCAATGCGGACATTGGACGCAAATCGAAAAGACAAAGCCCTTTTTGAACTTAGTCCTTGAATTTTTAAGCCGTTAGAAAGTCTTCCTGGAAGATGTCAAACGGGCGATCCGAACCGGAGCGCTTCATGAACTTGCAGGGTTTTAACGGATTGTAGAGTCTGCGAAAAAGAGGCGTCTGCCTCTTTTTTATGCCTTTTTTCAACACTGACGGACAACCGGAATTTATTTTTACCCTAACATCCCGTAAGATATTATAATAAATTCCGGGAACGAGCTGTTACGAACTTGGTGGCCTACCGACAAAAAGAAACACTAAGGGGGAATACAATGCTGAACTTCTCGCCCAATCTCTCGACTCTTTACCATGAAGTCCCGTTTTTGCAGCGGTTTTCGAAAGCGCGGGCAGCAGGTTTTCGATATGTGGAATTTCAGTTTCCTTACGAGTTTCAAATCGATGAGATAAAGCGTGAAGTGCGAACTCACGATTTAAATGTCGTGTTGTTCAATCTTCCGCCGGGAGACTGGAAGCAAGGGGACCGGGGAATCGCCATTCTTCCGGACCGGCGCCAGGAATTTCGGGAGGCGGTTGAAGAAGCGATTCGCTACGCAACCGCCTTAAACTGTCCGAGATTGCATTGTTTGGCCGGAATCCTGCCGGAAGGAATGCCGACAGGCGACGCCTGGAATGTGTTTGCCGAAAATTTGCGCCACGCGGCTTCAAAATTTGCGGACTACGGGTTAACTCTACTGATTGAACCGATTAACACATTTGACATGCCCGGCTATTTTCTTTCCGATCTCAGGCGGGCTTACAGCATGCTATGTGAGTTGAAGCTTCCGAATTTGAAGATTCAATACGATTTTTACCACATTCAACGAATACAGGGCGAGCTTCTTTCTTCTTTTAAACGCTTGCAGGACTTGATAGGGCATGTTCAAATTGCGGATACCCCGGGCCGTCATCAACCCGGCACCGGAGAAATCAACTATTCCAATGTTTTCCGTTTTTTGGAAGAAAGTAGTTATCAGGGATACGTGGGACTGGAATATATTCCGGCCGGGCCCTCCGACGAAAGTTTCAATTGGCTGCCCGGCTTCCATGAGATGTAGGGGGTAAGAAGAAAAATGGGGGGCTGCACGAATATGATGCGAATCGGCTTCATCGGGCTGGGGGTTATGGGGGCCAGAATGGCGACACGTCTGATCCGGGCGGGATATGCTGTAACCGTTTACAATCGTACACAAGAAAAGATGAATCCGTTGATTGAACTGGGCGCCAAGGCGGCAACCGACATAGCCGCGGTGGCGGCGCAGTCGGAAGTGGTCTGCACATGCCTGTCGATGCCAAGCGATGTAAGGGAAGTGTACGAGGGTCGACAGGGGATTCTGGAAAACAGCCGTCCTAATACGATCTGTATTGATTTTACGACAGTCGGTATGGATACAAGCGTTGCACTGGCAAATCTGGCGAAAAAGAAAAAGGTTGCATACTTGGACGCTCCGGTCAGCGGAGGACCGGAGGGAGCCGAACAGGGGACATTGACGATCATGGCAGGCGGCGAACAGGAGGCGTTTCAACGCGTATTGCCGATTTTAGAAGTCCTGGGAAACAATGTCCAATATCTGGGCCAGTCCGGGTTGGGAAGCGTGGCCAAACTGATGAATCAATATTTGGTGGCCGTACACTCTCTGGCGGCTTCCGAGGTTATGGTGACAGGCGCCGCACTTGGACTGCGCGCCGAGCAGTTGTATGATATTTTGCGATCCAGTTATGGAGACAGCCGGATGTTGCGTCGACATATGGAGAATTATGTATTGACGCGCAATTTCCAGCCTGGAGGCGCTGTTAAATATGTGCTGAAAGACGTAAAGCTCGCCAACCAACTGGTTGAAAAAGCCGGGTTGATGCCGCGAACCGGAAACAACGCGGAAGAGGTTTTCTCCCTTGCTGTCGAACAAGGACTTGCCGATCTGGATATGTCGGCGGTTATACAGATCCTGGAAAAACAATGCGGTGTGGTTGTCAAAGATTCCGGTAAACGTGGAAGATCGTACGCGAATTGATGGAGGCACTGGATCACGTTCACGGCAAAGAAGAAATTTTGGGAGTCGTCCACCAGATGCAAGACCGCTTGAAATAACGGTCTTTTGCCTTCCGCAAACGGGTTGCGCATCAAGGATGCACGGTCGGGGATCAACCCCGGCTTTTATTTTCCCAAAGGGGGTGACTCAGGCAATTTTGTCATATTCCTGTCGCAGTACCTGCAAAATCTTCCGGTTGGCTTGCTCATTTTTTTGAACCGCTTGTACACAGTCCGGACGAAAGAATTCGGTCGGCAAGACCAGATACTCCCCGCAAATATCCACGCCGTACACCTTCTTCAGGGAGACCACACGCCCCAAAAGTTCCAAGAGCACCGGAAGTTTCAGGCTTCCCTGGTCCCAATTGGTTCTTGCCTGCGTGGGATCCAGCACATCCTTGTCAATACTGATATACACCGTGTCCGTTTCGATGGCGGAAAGGACCCGGGCAACAAAATTGGCAGAGTCTTCGAATGAAGATTCCGGAAACACCGTGACTTTAGACTGCCAATACCCGGTTCGTCCAAATGAATCGGGCCGCACACCAATGGCAATGACTTTTTGCAGCTGCGGCAGATTCGCAACCGCTCTCGACGCCCAGGAGCCGCAGGAGATGATGGAAGGGGACGGATCTGCCATCATGTCCGCATGATGATCAAACAACAACAGCGAAAATTTTTCTCCGATTTCGGAAAGCAACAGGTATGTAATGTAATGATAGTCGCCGCTTCCTATGAAGGTGATGCCGTGATTGGTGCGGCGTTTCAAACGGTGTTTGATTTTGCGGAAAGAATCGGCTTCACAATACCGCTTCACCTGCCGAAGATCCTGAAAGTCAATCCATTCGTGGGGAAACTGCCGGAGCCGCTTCTGGGGCACATACGTTTGGTCGAAATTCAAGAAGGTAACATCACGAAACAATAACGTCATGTTCTCCACTTCCTTTCATAAATTTATGGACTCACAAATTTATGACGAAGAAGATGAAGATGCCAGAGATTTACGTAAAATAATTATAGTAAAGCAAAGCGCGATTATCAATTCAAATCTTCTGTATTTCATCTGGGGGGAAACGGTTTGCGGCTTAACGTGATGACCTTCAATATTCACCATGGGAGAGGGACAGACGGGCAATTGAACCTCAATCGAATCTCCGAAGTCTTGGAAGCAAGCGAAGCGGATGTGATCGGACTTAATGAGGTGGACAGGTATTTCGCCAAAAGAAGCGGTTTTGCGGATCAGGCCCGCTGGCTGGCAAATCGCTTGCAAATGCATCAGGCGTTCGGAGCGGCTGTCACATTGAAAGCCAATGCGGGCGAAAAAAACGGACAGTTCGGGAATGCCGTCTTGTCCCGTTTTCCGATCGTGTCCCAGGAGAACCATCCGTTTGATTTTCGTTCCAGAATCGTCGAAGGGCGGGCGCTGCTGGAAACCAGTCTGCAAATCGACGGGCAGTTGCTGAAAGTTTACGTCACTCACCTGAGTTTGCATCCGTTCTTTCACAAAAAGCAGACCGATTTTATCGTCAAAAAAGTTGCGGATGACCAGCAACCGGCCATCGTTTTGGGAGATTGGAACATGCGGCCGGGAGCGGGGGCATGGACAAAAATCACCCGGCATCTTACGGATGTTTGCCAGGCTGCAGGCCAGGCCGCATTTTATACCTTTCCGTCGTTTCGACCGAAATCGCAGTTGGATTACATATTTGTCAGCCGGCATTTTCATGTTTTCGCAGTAGAAGTGCTTCAAACATTCCCCGCGGCATCCGACCATTTGCCGCTAAAAGCAACGTTGCTCCTCAGACGTTAACGTTTCATAACATCCCTGTTTTGGAGACATACTGCATGTGTGAATAAATTGAAAGGTACGATCAAATGAAAAAAACAATGCTTCTTCTTGTTGATTCTTTGATGCCTGATATATTGGAAGATTGCTTGCGGAACCGAACCGTTCCCGCGATACGGTTTTTAAAGGACCGGGGGAGGTATTGGGCCGACTGCGTTACCGTGTTTCCCACGATGACGGCTACGGTCGACAGTTCGTTATTGACCGGGGTTTACCCGGACATTCACCGGGTTCCCGGCATCATCTGGTATGATCCGGAAAAAAAGGAGATCGTGAATTACCTTAACGGGTGGAGATGCGCTTGGAAATTGGGGATTTACAAATGCACACGCAACGTGCTTTACGACCTGAACGAAAAACATCTGAGCAAACGGGTTTCCACGATCTTTGAGGAGTTGGCTCACAGGGGCAAGACATCGGCTTCCATCAATGCGATCCTGCATCGGGGAAACAGTAAACACCGGCTCCGACCTCCCTTTCTGATCAACTTGGCTACTGGATTTCGGATTCATGGCGAAATCTCGGGCCCCGATTTCATGACGCTCGGAGCGATGGTTGAAACGCAAATGCGACGGATTCTTCCCCGGCATGTGCAAGGGTTGAGGCGGTATTACGGGATTAACGACACCTATGCTGTCAAAGTGATACAATCCCTCGTTCAATCGGGGAAACAACCCGATTTTATGCTGGTATATCTGCCGGATAACGATCATGAGGTGCACAAGAAGAGTCCCGATCATGCCAAAAAAGCTTTAATCAAGGTGGACTATCGGATCCAGCAAATCCTCAGCGCGTTCGGTTCCTGGGATGAAGCGTTAAATCGATGCGTATTCATCGTTACCGGAGACCATGGCCAGACCCGCATCGGCTCCGACAAAGAATTCACCATCAATCTTGACAAACTGCTGAAACCGTTTCGGGTTCTTCAACTGGGGGAAAAGGTGAAAGATCACGATCTGGTCGTATGCAACAACGAAAGAATGGCCTATCTCTATCCCCTGAAACCGGAGCAACACGACAAATTGCTGCAACAGCTTCTTACGGAACCGCGAATTGACCTGATCGCTTGGAAGAAGGAAAGAGGAGTTGCGGTCAAAGAGGGGGGATCCGGCAGAGAAGTGTATTTTGAGCCGGGCGGCCCTTATGTTGACATCTACGGAGCAGCTTGGACGATCGCGGGAGAATGGGCCGTCTTGGATTTGCGTCAGGATCGCGGGATCGTCAGGTATAGGGATTACCCCGATGCGCTCTCCAGATTGTACGGCGCCTTGTATTCCCAGGGCGTTCCCGTGATTGTCATAACCGCCCGCCCGAGATATGAATTTTTGAGCCGGTATTACCCAAAGCATTTAAAGGGCGGGTGCCACGGTTCTCTGCACAAATACGATTCTTTGGTGCCGCTGCTCGTCGCGGGAACCGAGCATCCCCTTCAGGATCCGCCCCGTCTGGTCGATTTGAAAAAATTTGTCGTCGGGCTTTTCGAATAAGAACAAATTTGCCCAAAGTGGATTATTTTTTTCCCGAAATCACCTTTCCTATGTAATTGCCGGCCAGCTCGACGCGGTATTTGCGGTTGACCTGAATCTTCTCATACTCTTTTTTGTCGGTGACAAACTTGTGGGTTTGCGTGGCGCTGAAGCTCGTCCCTTTCATCGATTGCGATACCGTGACCCGCGCAGTGACTTGATATGTCTTCACCTTGGGAAATTTGAGCCCCTCTCGCAGCGGTTGTTTGACGATTTGTTTGTTCATCACAAAAATTTCCCGGACTTCTTTATGAGCCGAATACATTTTGTCAAACTCCGCTTTTCGCCGGTTTATTGAACGGTACAAAAAATAATACGCGATTCCCAAAAGAAGCAGTACGATTGCGACGATCCACCATGTCATTGCAAATCCCCCTCGAATTCCACTCTTCTCTAAGTATGTAGATTTGGGACAAGATTTTCAACCGAGTGCGGCATACGCTCCAAATAATTCAATATTACGTGGAATCCGTACAGATGTCCATAGTCAGCTACGGAGAGTCAGCTACGGAGAGTGTCAGCTACGGAGAGCGCAAAAAATGTTGACAAAGACGAAAAGGGTACCTATAATAATTCAAAGTTTAATGGAATTTCGTTTCGCAATAGGTTGCTTGTTGTTGCTTGAAGCGCCATAGATTGAAAAGCGAAGAAAAGGACAAGTAGAAGAGAGCGCTGACGGACAGAGAGCCGTTCCCACTGGCTGAGAGGGCGGTCGTCATCTTTCTTTGAATATCGCCTTGGAGCTTTGTTTTTGAAAGGGCAGCAAATTGCCGGAGTAAAGAACAACGGAAGGTCCCCGTTACCGGACTGAAGTCCTGCTTGGACTTCATGAGTCCGTTTTTCGCGAGAAAAACGGAGAAGCCGGGTGGTACCGCGATGCTCTCGCCTCGGCAATCGAACGGTTTGCGTTCTGAATTTCACGCGCGTTTGATTGTCAGGGCGAGAGTTTTTTATATTTATCGACCAGCAAATGAGTTCAGATTAGATAAAGGCAAAAAGGAGATGGTGAATTTACCTTGACAATCCTACGGAAACAGCACCACGGTTTTTGGTGGTATTCATGTTGGAGAGGATAAAAGCAGGCAGGCCGATAATCGGTTTTAAAACAGCAGAGGCAGGGGGACATAAGATGGCGGAAGTATTGATTTACGATACAACTTTGCGGGACGGAACGCAGGGGGAAGGAATCAGCTTGTCAGTGGATGATAAGCTGAAAATTGCTCTTCGCCTTGACGAATTCGGCGTTCATTATATCGAAGGCGGCTGGCCGGGGAGCAATCCAAAAGACATGGAGTTTTTTCAAAAAGTAAAGGAACTCCCTCTGACCACTTCGAAGATTACCGCGTTTGGAAGCACGAGAAGACAAGGGATTTCTGCCGATCAGGACGAAAATCTCAGGAAACTGTTGGAAAGCGGCGTAAGTACCGTGACGATTTTTGGGAAAACATGGGATTTTCAGGTCACGCATGCGTTAAACACAACATTGGAAGAAAATCTGGCAATGATCTATGATTCCGTGCAATTTTTAAAATCGTACGGATTGGAAGTCATTTTTGATGCGGAGCATTTCTTTGACGGTTATAAGGCCAATCCCGATTATGCACTGGAAACCTTGAAAAAGGCTGAGGAAGGGGGAGCGGACTGGATCGTACTCTGTGATACGAATGGCGGAACACTCCCGCACGAGATCGAGACGATCGTGACAGCGGTCAAACAAACGCTGACAACGCCAATTGGCGTGCACTGTCATAATGACTCGGAATGCGCTGTAGCCAATACCCTTGCGGCGGTCAGGGCAGGGGCAAGACAGGTACAGGGAACCATGAACGGTTATGGAGAACGGTGCGGCAACGCCAATTTGATTTCGATTATTCCGAACCTTCAATTAAAACTGGGATATTTTTGCGTAAAAGAGGAGCAACTCAGCTCACTGACCTCCCTGTCACGATATATCCATGAGATTGCAAATGTCGTACCTCCCAACAATCAGCCGTTCGTAGGAATGAGTGCATTTGCCCATAAAGGCGGCATGCATGTCAGTGCTATTTTGAAATGCCCGGAAACCTACGAGCACCTGGCGCCGGACCGGGTAGGAAATCAACGCAGAGTTCTGGTTTCCGAATTGTCCGGTCAAAGCAACCTGCTCTATAAGGCTCAAGAATTGAACATTGATCTGGATAAATCGACCCCTGTCAGCAAGCGGGTCATTCAGAGGATCAAAAAAAAGGAGCATGAAGGATATCAGTATGAGGGAGCCGAGGCATCCTTTGAATTGCTGTTGCGGGAAGAATTGGGGGAAGGGACAGAGTTCTTTACCTTAGAGTCATTAAAAATTCTCGTGGAGAAGACGACTGATTCGGCGATCAATAGTACGGCGGTCGTCAAGGTGCGAGTATTCGATGAAATTATTCATATCGCCGCTGAGGGAAATGGCCCTGTCAACGCTTTGGACAATGCTCTGCGCAAAGCTTTGGAGTCGTTCTACCCCGAGATTAAGGATATGCAGCTTACCGATTATAAAGTTCGTGTTTTGGATGAAAAGGGAGCAACCGCAGCCAAGGTCAGGGTGTTGATTGAATCGTCCAATGGGAAGAAGCAGTGGAATACTGTGGGAGTTTCAACCAACATTATTGAGGCGAGTTGGCAGGCGTTGTGCGACAGTATTCGCTATCTTTTACTGAATACGGTGGCGGCAAAACATTGAATCTTGTGACTCAAGCGCCGGTTATTTTGCTGTAACGTTGCAACGTATATATAATAAAAAGTGGAGCAGTTCGATGGCAGGAGCGTTAAACGACCGTTTTCTGTGCGGGATACCCACGAGGTGACTGGTCGGAGTGACGATCTGTCGTCCCCAGCGCACAAGAGGTTGCGAACGAGGCTTGCAGGGAGGGAAAGCATGAACGTATACCGGTATGAAGAAAATCCGCTGTTGAAGCCCGCCAATGTGAAGCCGCACCGCGACGATTTTGAAGTGATCGGGGCGTTCAACGCAGGGGTGGCCAAATACCAGGATGAAATCATCCTGCTGCTGCGGGTGGCGGAACGTCCCGCCAGCTCCGACCCGGCGATTGTGAAAGCGACGCGGTTGGATCGTTCCACCCATCAACTGAAGATCCTGGAATTCCGGCGAGACGACCCGAAATACGATTACTCCGACCCGCGGGTGATCCAGGAAACGGGCAGCCACCGGTTCCAGGCCCTGACGTCAATTTCCTATCTGCGCATCGCAAGAAGCAAAGACGGACGCCGGTTCACAGTCGATGACCAGCCGTTTTTGTTTCCGGAAACGGAATATGAAACGTTTGGTATTGAGGATCCGCGGATCACCCAGATCGGGGATACATACTACATCGTGTTTACATCTGTGTCGCAGGTGGGGGTGGCCGTCGGCATGGCCTCCACCAAAGACTTCCGGCATGTGCAGCGGCACGGGCTGATTTTTGCTCCGGAAAACAAGGATGTGCTGCTGTTTCCGGAAAAAATCAACGGCAAGTACTACGCCCTGCACCGCCCCGTGCCGAAAGGGCTGGGGGCGCCCGAAATCTGGATTGCGGAGTCAGACAACCTGCTGTATTGGGGAAACCATCGGTTTTTACTGGGGTTGCGCGAAAACCGATGGGAAACAGTTCGGCTCGGCGGCGGCGCCGTGCCGATCAAGACGGAAAAAGGGTGGTTGGAACTGTACCATGCGGCCGATCAAAACAACCGCTACAGCATGGGGGCGGTGCTGCTGGATCTGGAGCGGCCCTGGCAGGTGATCGCCCGGTCGGAGCAGCCGGTGTTGGAACCGGAAACCGATTACGAACGGGCCGGATTTTTTGGCAATGTGGTGTTCTCCTGCGGCGCGTTGGTGGAAGGGGACACTATCAGGATGTATTACGGCGTATCGGACGATTCGATCGCTTGCGCCGAATTGAGTTTGCGGGAAATTCTCGAGTCTCTAACGTTTGTCTGATACAGGGGCCGCCCGTTCCGGCCGAACTGCGGAAAACCGCGAAATCCACAACGGTATCCGACGACAGCGACTGCCTGGCGCTCGCTGGTTTCATTGGGCCACAGTGTTCGCCTGGCACGGTGAAATGGTTTTCTCAGAGACCCTCTTCCCGATTTGCAGGGAAGAGGGTTTTAAAATGGGTATCCACTGGACGGCCAAGCCCCGATAGACAGCGAGGCTATCCTGTATCGCATTGCAGGGAGACGTGGGGTATAATGATAGATAATGAACAGGCACGGAATGAAGGAAGGGAGGTGTCGATGATGGAACTGCAGGAACAAATGGAGGTGCCGGAACGTTTTGAACTCATTGACGGCGTTGTTTACGATATGACGCCGCCTCCGACGTCGGAACATCAGGCGATCGTCACCCGGCTGAGCGGCGAACTTTATGCGAATTTAAAAGGGAAGCCTTGCAACGTTTTTGTTGCTCCTTTCGGTGTGTGGCTGGACGGAGATGCGGATGGAACCTATGTGGAGCCCGATATCACCGTGATTTGTGACCCGTCGAAGATCCACAAAAAAGGTTGCGTGGGTGCCCCCGATCTGCTCGTGGAAGTGTTGTCTCCGGCAACGGCTGTCAAGGACAGGAGTGTCAAGTTAAGGCGCTACCGATTGGCGGGCGTACGGGAATTTTGGATCGTGGATCCGCATAACCAGACGGTGGAGGTATTTCGCTGGTCTGACAATGTATTCACTGAACCGCAAGTACATGGAAAGAATGACACTGTGGCTCTGGGGATATGCGAAGGGGTGAGCGTTGAGCTGAAAGAGATTTTTGATTGATGTGGGCTTTCCGGCCTGAGCTCGCTGACATGCTCCAGGGCGGAAACTTCGGACTTGTCCTTTCCGCATCAAACGGAGAGTTCGGCTGTCGTAACGAAACACTCTCCAATTGGGAAAAGATTGCCTGTTTCCGTCGCTACTTTAAAGGCAGGGATGGCGTATACGCCGTTCAAGGGTACCATGCGATGGGATACCGGGGAAAAAACGGACTGTTTTCATGAGAGAGGAGATGTGACAATGACGAATTTGCATGCAGCCATCAACCCCCGGCTGATCTGCACCATTACCGGGCAAAAACGGGAGGATCTGCCGGACAAGCCGACTGTCAACATGTTGCCCGGTGAATATGGGCGACTCGCGGCGTGCAGGAAAAAACGGGTTCCTGCCCCATACAAGCCGAACAAACACTACCTGGTCTGCGGACATTGCGGCCGAAAAGGACAATATGACTTGGGGCATGTGATGTTTGATGCCAACCGGTGGATGGCGGATCGGGAGAAACAAGGGTCTACGAATCCCGAAGCGGAGACAGAGTTTCTGGACTACATCCAGGCGACAGCTTATTTTCGCTGCAAGCATTGCAACAACGCGGGAAAATGGGAAGATGCGTCATATTCCCTCGGGTTTGGCATTATAGCAGGATTGCTTGCTGGCCAACACACTGAAAACAATCGGTTTTCAACAGGTGAAATCACATTGTTTGACGGAAGCCGTCCGCGTTGGGCGAGTGACGCGGAAGAGTACTTTCTGCAGAAGTTGCAGACATCCGGTCAGGATAGCTATTTGTGGAACCGTCTTGGCAATCTGTACTATCAAGGCGGACGACCGGACTTGGCGGCGGTTGCTTTTGAGCAGTCGTTGCGAGCGGATCCGACGCAAATGGAGTCCCACTATTCCTTGGGCAATCTGCTGGCTCATATCGGTGAAATGGAAAAAGCGGCGTACCATTTTCGCATGATGCTTACGAGCGCCCCGTTTTACGAAAAAATGAAGGTCATCAAAATGAGGGACATGCTCGCTGACGGTTTGCAAAGTCTTTTTCATATTCATCTGGATTCTTGCCAGAGCATCCCTTTTTTGCCGACCGAACAGGAAGTTGCTGTTGCACGGGAAAGCGCCGGCCAGAGCGTCAGTCATTCGGATGAGCGGGCGCTGAGGCTGCTGGACTTTGAGCTTCATCCCGATGATCCCGATTCGTTCAAGCCGCTGGCCGAAATGTTCATGGGGCCTCGCCGCGAGGAACTGCCGGTCAATGAACGGACACTGGATAAGCCTCTGTCCGTCGCAGGACAGCACCCCAAGCAAAAGGAGGCGCTGCAACCCCGTGAACATTTTCCAAACCGGGCGAGATTGACAAGCGGGAGAAGCGGTGCGGCTCTGCTTGGATCTGAACAACGGCCGATCGTCATTGATGTAAACTCGGAGGAAAGAGCCGATCGAATCGCGCAGATTTGCGACCGGCTGGAATTGCATTATGTGCTCGGTTTTTCCGTCATGGAAGATTTGTCCGATCTGAAGCAGGCTCTACTCGCCAGACTGGCGCCGGAAGACCCCTATCAGCCCTGCCCGTGCGGAACCGGCAGCAAGTTCAGATTCTGTTGTGCGAGAAAATGGAAAACGATGACGGCGGATCAGTTACTGGCAGTTGCAAAAGAGCTCTATGGAGGATGATTGCAAATATATATTCAACAGGTAAGGACAAGGAGTGACGCAGGCGATCTTGGGTTTGCTTCCGGAAATGAACGGAACGATCCGGTTTCATGGGGACGGAAATAATGAACGGGGGACTTGTGCCTATATTCCGGAACATCAAGCTTTTCCAAAGGGATGCAGCAAAAAAATGATGCTTATCCTCGGTTTTCTGCATAAGCCGTCGATGTATGTCGTAGACGAGCCGTTTATCGGACTTGATCCGCGGGCGACTAGGGATCTCCTAAACATGTTGGATAAGGATGAAAAGTCGAGAATAAGGGAGATGGACTCTGAAATAAAGGGGGTTATCCGCTCTACAGCTTACTCTACATTTTCTTAAAAGTTAACATAAGATATATTATCGGACTCTATTTCAAACCAGTTGCTCCATTAGGCCAACAAAGTAGTGGTTCCGCCGTTTCAGTCAAAGCAACCAATACATAAGCTATGATAGTTCCGATTTGAAAGGAGGCTGTGTTTCCTAAATCAGCCGCATTTTTTCATTTTTTGATCTGTTGTGCGAAGAAAAAAAGAAGAAGAAAGGAGGATTCAAGTATGGTACATCCGATGTATCATAAATGTCTGAAATTCATAAACCAGCCAGTAACCGTATACCATATTAGCGGAAAGTGTTATCAGGGAATTCTGCAACGAGTTACCACTGACGGCATCTATTTATTGCCAACTACTGCATATGCATCCGGATTGAAATCGGATCTGCAGGTTGAAACGGCTGATAATAGCGGTAACACAGACTCGCATCGTGCTGCAAATGTCTTCTGGGGAGCTTTTTTCATACCGTTTGCCGCATTGGCGGGCCTTACTTTAGGATTTGCTGCAGGAGTAGCTACCGCGACCCCCTACTATTATCCCCCCTACCCCTATGTTTGGTAATTCATGTTTGGGAATTTTTTATCGAAGAATCTTGAAGAATCTTTACGTATTCGGGACGGCTTTTGGAGTAATGGGAGATTTCCCCTTTCTCCAGAAGCTTTTTCGCTTTCAAAGAAAGATGACGAATCGCTATAATCACTATTATGTATGTTAAGAAAAACGCATATGTTAAAGAAAAACGCACTCCTGTAACAAGAAGCGCGTCCAAAGTAAGAAAAACGCATATGTACTGTAAATATGTACCGCTTAACTGCAAATTTTACTTAACTGCGAAATTTATCTGTAAATCACTTTAAGAGTTCTTTTAAACTGGAACCTGGCTTGAATGCTGGAACTTTGGATGCCGGGATGGTAATCTCTTGTCCGGTTTGCGGATTACGGCCGGTTCGGGCGGAACGCTCGCGGGTTTCAAATGTTCCGAATCCGATTAATTGAACTTTTTCTCCGTTTTTCAACGCTTCTCCGATGGAATCAAGGATTGCGTTGACCGCCTTTTCTGCCTCCCCTTTTTTCAGAGACGTCTTTTCGGCTACAGTTGCGATGAGATCAGCTTTGTTCATCCAATACACCCTTTCTGCGAAAGATACCAAATATATTCTGTAAAACCGCCGAAAATCCTGCCGTTCAACAGTAAAAATCCTTAGGTATTCAATAGTTTTGACGCTAAATCAAACAGTTATCCACAAAATATCCACAAAATATTATCGTAAAATTTAAAATTTGACCGACTGGTCGGATCATGTTATCATTTTAATTAAGAGACAGATGGAGGGTGGGAATCCTATGTCAGATTTACCTTGGGCTCAGCACTATCCGAAAGAAATTCCGTTAGAGTTGAATTACCCGGATCAACCGCTCGGGAGTTTCTTGGAGCAATCCGCCTCGGCTTATCCGGCCCAAGCGGCAGTTTCATTTATGGGGAAAATGATTTCATATTCAAAATTGCTTGAAGAATCTTATAAATTCGCGAATGCCCTGCACTCCCTTGGAATTCAAAAAGGCGACCGCATCGGGATTGTTCTGCCAAACTGTCCGCAAAGCATTATCGCGTATTACGGAACTCTTTTTGCGGGTGCTGTTGTTGTGCTGTTCAACCCGATGTATACGGAACGGGAAATTCACCATCAAACATCCGATTCGGGCATTGCCGTTTTTGTGTGTCTCGATCTGCTTTATCCGAAAGTGAAAAATGCGATTCAAGGTACAACTGTGCATACAGTGATTGTGACCAGTATGAAAGAATATCTTCCGTTTCCCAAAAACATTCTCTATTCGATCAAAGCACGCAAAAACGGGCAGTATATGGAGATCGCCTACAACGACAAAATATTGTCATTTCGAGATTTGATGGCGCAGTCCTCGTCAAAGCCGGTACGGACAGTCATTGATCCGGCGAATGATCTTGCCTTGATTCAATACACTGGCGGAACCACAGGTATCTCAAAAGGCGTGATGTTAACTCACGCAAATCTGGTAGCCAACTCGGTGCAAGCCAAACATTGGATGTGGAAATGCAAACCGGGCCAGGAAACGATCTTATGTGTACTCCCCTTTTTTCACGTGTACGGTATGACTGTCGGCATGAATCTGGCCGTGATGATGGCCGCCAAGATGGTCCTCTTGCCAAAATTCCAACCGAAAGACGTGTTGGCCGCTATCCAGAAAGAAAAACCGACCCTCTTTCCCGGAGCGCCCACCATGTATATTGCGTTGCTGAACCACCCCGACATCAGGAAATACGACCTTTCCTCGATCGAAGCTTGTATTAGTGGCTCAGCTCCTCTTCCCTTGGAAGTCCAAGAAAAATTTGAAACCTTGACTGGCGGTAAACTGGTCGAAGGCTACGGTTTGACGGAAGCTTCCCCGGTTACCCATTGTAACCCGATTTGGGGTAAACGAAAAAACGGTTCGATCGGATTGCCTTGGCCCGATACGGAGGCCAAGATCGTAAACCCTGACACTTTGGAAGAAGTGAAGCCGGGGGAACCGGGCGAGTTGATGGTAAAAGGTCCGCAGGTGATGAAAGGATATTGGAACCGTCCTGCCGAAACGGAAAAGGTTTTGAAAGACAGTTGGCTATTGACGGGAGATATTGGAATTATGGACGAGGAAGGCTACTTTTACATTGTGGATCGCAAGAAACATATGATTATTGCCGGCGGATACAACATTTATCCACGCGAAGTGGAAGAAGTCCTATTCGAACACCCCGCAATCCAGGAAGCCGCCGTGTTGGGGATTCCGGACCCATATCGCGGCGAAACCGTCAAAGCCTTCGTTGTTGTTAAAGAGGGACATTCGGTCACAGCGGAGGAGTTGGATGAGCATTGTCGGGAACGGTTAGCCGCTTATAAAGTACCCCGTTTGTATGAATTTCGCCAAGAACTTCCTAAAACGATGGTAGGTAAAGTATTAAAGCGAGTTCTTCAAGAGGAAGAAGTCAACCGCCTGGTCTCCTCGGATAAAACACCGCCTAACGCTTCGTAAATACATTCGTATACGTTGTAAATACAACGGAGATGGGAGGAAACCGCAGAAGAGACGAAGAGACTGGGATATTTTCGGTCTCTTCGTCTGTCTGTCAACCAAACTTTTTTCAATCCTTGTTTATCTTTCTTGTTTTCCTTCTTTTTATCATTTTTGTTTATCTTTTTTTATCTTTGTAAATTTCTCGCATTACGTGTGCCAACTCAGGAATGATGATGCGGGTCATGGCTAGTTTTACCGCACCGGACGAACCAGGCATCGAAAACACGGCTGTTCCGTTGCACACTCCGGCGATGGCGCGGCTGAGGATTGCTGCAGGGCCGATGTCTTCCGTGAAACTCAAATAACGGAAAATTTCTCCGAATCCCGGCATCTTCTTGTCCAACATCGAATCCACAGCTTCATATGTAGTGTCGCGATCTGTAATGCCGGTACCGCCGTTTAGCAAAATGGCGTCAATATCCGATGAAGCGGCCCCTTCCGCAATCAAGTTTCGAATCAAATCGTATTCATCTTTGACAATTCGGTAATCTGTCACTTGGTGTCCGTTTTCCCGCAAAAGCTTCATGATGAGTTGTCCGCTTTTATCCGTTTCTTCCGTACGCGTGTCACTTACCGTGATCACCATGCAGGATACGGTCCCTGGAGCTTCCTTACGGTGTTCTTCAACTGACATGCTGTTCACCCCTCTACCATGCAATCTACATGATTAACGGGAAAGTTTCAATCCTGCTCCTCTAAAACACCGGCAATCTCAATTCCGTTCCGATTTGCAGTTTGGCGGACTTCAACCCGTTCAACTGTTGAATATGCCAAATCGCTTCTTGAATATCCTTTTCCGGATAATAGGTCGCGGCAATCGACCAGAGCGTATCTCCCGGTTGCACCACCACGGTCTTTTCAGTATTGCTGCCATATGCTTCCGCTCCCCCCAGAAAATTAGCCCCTATAAATACAACGAGAATTGCGACAAACACTAAAAACAACGTTTTTTCCTGCTTGCTTTCCTTAGAGTTTCCCGGGTTATGTTGGATATTGTTGCTGAGGATCGAATGTTTTGGCTTGGCAATCATGGATAATCTCCCTTTCGCGAACATTAGTTCCATATCCAAATTATTAAACAGAACATAAGTTCGTGTCAAGACAAAACCGAACTTATGTTTGTGTTTTTCCCTGCTTTGTGTTATGATCGGTCTAGTAAGAATTTATGATTCGTTTCTATTTCTAGTACGGTTAGGAGAGAGATTGCGGTTATGAAATTGTCCAAACGCCAACAGCAAATCTTGGATTTTATCAAAGAAGAAGTGCGCAAGAAAGGCTATCCTCCCTCCGTTCGCGAAATTGGTAATGCTGTCGGGCTTGCGTCAAGCTCAACGGTCCACGGACATCTTGCAAGCCTGGAGCAAAAAGGGCTTATCCGTCGCGATCCGGTCAAACCTCGTGCGATCGAGATTCTCGTTGCGGACTCTGCCGCTTCGCAACGCAATGTGTCCACCGTGATGGCGCCGATTATCGGTAAAGTTACAGCTGGCAATCCGATTACGGCAATTGAGAACGTGGAAGATTACTTCCCTCTTCCCGCTCATTTCGTTGGCGATGCGGAAGTGTTTTTGCTGACCATACAAGGGGATTCGATGATCGAAGCGGGGATCCATGACGGGGATCTGGTTATCGTCCGCAAGCAGCAAACCGCCCGCAACGGAGAAATTGTGGTTGCGATGACGGAGGACGATGAAGCGACCGTAAAGAGATTTTACAAAGAAGCGGATCATGTTCGCCTCCAACCGGAAAATTCCGCCATGCCCCCCCTTCGTTACAAGAACGTGACCATCTTGGGAAAAGTAATCGGGGTTTTCCGCTACGTAACCTAAAGTCTCCGCATTGTGCTCAAAAAAAGAAACCACCTTAAATCAGGTGGCTTTTCCTTTTGATTTCAGAAATCGCGTCCTTTAATAGGTTGTCAAGTATTGATCGCGTTCCCAGTCATGCACCGCAGTGCGGAACATATCCCATTCGATCAGCTTCGCTTCAACAAAGTGGGTTACAATGTGGTCGCCAAGAGCGGAACGAATCACATCGTCCGCGAGAAGTTCATCCACCGCTTCTTTCAAGGATGCCGGAAGCGAACGAATGCCGACTTGTTCTTTTTCCGCTTCGGTCATGATGTAAATGTTGCGGTTAACCGGATCCGGAAGCGGCAGCTCTTTCTGGATCCCATCAAGACCCGCTTTCAACATAACAGCAAGCGCAAGATACGGGTTGCAGGAGGGATCCGGGTTCCGTACTTCGATACGGGTGGACAGACCACGGGATGCCGGAATCCGGACAAGGGGAGAACGGTTTTTCGCCGACCATGCCACATAGCAAGGAGCCTCGTAGCCCGGTACAAGCCGCTTGTAAGAGTTAATGGTCGGATTTGTAATCGCCGCAAAACCGCGAGCATGCGCAAGAATACCTGCCAGATAATGCTTGGCGGTTTTCGACAAACCGAGTTCATCGTTTTCATCGTAGAAAGCATTTTCTTTGCCTTTGAACAAAGATTGATGGCAGTGCATGCCGGAGCCGTTGATTCCAAAAATCGGTTTGGGCATAAAGGTTGCATGCAAGCCGTATTTGCGGGCGACCGTTTTGACCACCAGTTTGAAGGTCATAATGTTGTCGGCGGCGGTCACCGCATTCGCGTATTTAAAATCGATCTCATGCTGACCGATCGCCACCTCATGGTGCGAAGCTTCGATTTCAAAGCCCATCGATTCGAGGGTCAACACAATTTCACGGCGGCAATTTTCACCAAGATCGAGCGGAGCCAAGTCGAAGTAACCGCCCTTGTCGTTCACATCCATTGTTGGGTTGCCGTTTTCATCAAGTTTAAAAAGGAAAAACTCCGGCTCCGGACCTACGTTCATGGCCGTGAAGCCCATCTCCTTCGCTTCAGCCAAAACGCGTTTGAGAGTGCCACGCGGATCTCCTTCAAACGGAGTGCCGTCCGGCATGTAAATGTCGCAAATCAGACGGGCGACTTTACCGTGTTCCGTTTCCCACGGAAAGATCAACCAGGTGTTCAAATCCGGATACAAGTACATGTCAGATTCTTCGATGCGAACGAAGCCTTCAATCGAAGAACCGTCGAACATCATTTTGTTCTCAAGCACTTTATCCAATTGTGAAACCGGTACTTCCACGTTCTTGATGACACCGAGTAAATCTGTAAACTGCAATCGGATATAACGGACGTTTTCCTCCTTTGCCATGCGTAAAATGTCGTTGGCCGTATAATTGTGTGGCATCAGGTTTCCCCCTTTTTATGTATCAGCGGCATCGAAATGCCGCAAAGATGACCAATCTCAATTTTTCAATTTAATGAAAAAACCGCGACAACTCCCCTTGGATCAAAGAACCAGGCATTCCAGGTCGGCCACGCATGATCAGTTCTTTCTTCAACAGTTCATGCAGCTCCTGTTCGGAAAGATCCTTCATCTTCATGGCCTCTTGCTTTGCTTCTTCCTTCTCCGGCAGTTGCGAAGGCAACGTTTGGACTCCCAGCATTTTCTTGATACCAGCCATGTTGAGTCCCTGATCGATCAGTTTTTTGATCTCCAGCAACCGTTCAACGTCGTTGAACGAAAACAGCCGTTGGTTGCCTTCCGTTCGTGCCGGATGGATCAATTCATGTTGTTCATAATATCGAATCTGGCGCGGCGTCAACTCGGTCAACTTCTGCACGATTCCGATTGGAAAAAGGGCCAGGTTACGGCGAAGTTCGTCGTTCATCTTGTCCCCCTCCTTTTCGACCTAAGTATTTCTATTATATTCCCTGACAGGAAAAGTTGTCAAAACCCTGTAAAAGTACATTACAGATCATATTCCCTTATACGGCATTAAAAATTCCCTGACAATAACCGTCAGGGAATCTGCAAACTCACTATTCTTTTGTCGTTTTGTCGGGTGTTAGTTGTATTGCTTGAGTTCCCAAGGATGAACCTCCAAACGGTATTCATCCCACTCTTCTCTTTTCAAGGAAACATACGCTTCATAGAGATGGGAACCGAGAGCGTCTTTCAAAACTTCATCTTGGGTCAAGTTGTTCAAAGCTTCGTTCAGATCGGCCGGAAGCGCTTCGATTCCATATTCGGCACGAACGCTTTCCGACATATGGTAAATGTTCTCTTTCACTTCCGGAACAAGCGGGAGTTTCTTTTCGATTCCGTCCAGACCGGATACGAGCATAAGGGCGAGAGCCAAGTATGGATTCGCCATCGGATCCGGACAACGGACTTCAATGCGGGTCGCCGCTTTCCGAGCGGCCGGGATCCGGATTAAAGCGGAACGGTTCGAGCAGGACCAAGCGATATAGCACGGCGCTTCATATCCGGGTACCAGGCGCTTGTATGAGTTGACAGTCGGATTGGTAACGGCTGCAAACGCTTTGGCATGGGCCAGAATTCCCGCAATGTAATGACGTGCTACTGCGGAAAGTCCGATTTCGTCGCTTTCGTCATAAAAGGCATTGCCTTCCGAAGTGTACAAAGATTGGTGAACATGCATGCCGGAACCATTGATCCGCGCGATCGGTTTCGGCATAAAACTCGCATAGAAACCGTGTTTACGTGCGACTTCCTTTACAACCCATTTGAAGGTGGCAATGCGGTCGGCTGTCAGCAATGCATTGCCGAATTTAAAGTCAACCTCATGCTGACCAAATGCCACTTCGTGGTGAAGCGCTTCCACCTCAAACCCGAGTGCATGCAAAGTGCGAGTAATGTCTTGCCGCACTTTTTGCCCTTTATCCTGTGCGCCCGCATCAAAGTATCCAATGCCGTCATGCGGCGTAAAAACGGGTTCCCCGTTAGCGTCAATCGGGAACAGGAAAAATTCCGGTTCCGGCCCGACATTCAAGCCTTCGAAACCAAGAGCCTTCGCTTTTTCGAGCGCCCGCTTGAGACAAGAGCGCGGATCCCCTTCGAACGGCTTTTGATCGCCCGTATAGACATCACAAATGATGCGAGCTTCTTTTCCTTCCGACCAGGGCAGTACGGCAAAAGTCGACAGATCAGGCTTCAGGTACATATCGGAGTTTTCAATCGACGCGAATCCCAGGATCGAAGATCCGTCGAACATGATGTCTCCTTCCAGCACCTTATCCAGTTGGCTGATTGGAAGTTCCAGATGTTTCAGGTTTCCCAATACGTCCACGAATTGGAGTATGATGAATTCAACACCGTTTTCTTTTACAAGCTGCTTGATTGTTGTTTGATCCATCTCCCGGCTCCTCCCGATGTTTAAACTTGAATAATAGAATTGTCAACTATCAGTATTATAGTTATAAGGAACTTAAGTTGTCAACGGATGTTATGGAAGTTTACATTTTAAAATTAAAGCAGACTCGAGTTAGAGCAGATTTTTTTGTTTCAATGTCTGTAAAACCGACAGGACCGCCACCTGCACGTGTTCGTATGTCAATCCTCCTTGCATGAATCCGATGTAGGGTTCCCGGATTGGACCATCGGCTGACAGTTCGATCGAAGATCCCTGCACAAACGTTCCGGCTGCCATGATGACGGGATCGCCGTATCCGGGCATGTTCCAAGGCTCGGGTGTAACATGGGAATCGACGGGAGCTGCCGCTTGGATGGCCTGACAGAAGGCGGTCAACCGCTCCTTTGATCTCAGACGCACGGCTTGAATGATATCGGTTCGCGGCTCGTTCCACCTTGGAAAGGTTTCAAGGCCTGCCCGTTCAAACAAGGCGGCTGCGTACACGGCGCCTTTTAAAGCTTCTCCAACCACATGGGGAGCCATGAAAATCCCCTGTAAAATATTCCGGTTCGTCCCCAGCATCGCGCCCTGTTCCATGCCGATCCCCGGCGCGGTCAAGCGGCATGCGGCCTTGTGGATCAGATCCGCCCGTCCTGCCAGATAACCGCCGGCATGTGCAAGTCCGCCGCCCGGATTTTTGATCAGCGATCCGACAACCAGATCGGCACCCGCTTCGGCGGGTTCCCGGGTTTCCGTGAATTCACCGTAGCAATTGTCGACCATGACAACGACATCCGGTTTGATATTTTTCACAAAACGCACCATCTCGCCGATTTGCTCGACTGAGAAAGAAGGCCGCCAGGCATAACCGGAGGATCTTTGGATCCCAATCATCCTCGTATTGGGCTTGATACGGCGGCCGACCACTTCCCAATCGATCCGATTGTCTCTTAACGCCACGGAATCGAACGCAATCCCAAAATCAAGGAGCGAGCCATCGCCTTCCCGCCCGCGAACGCCGATCACTTCTTCCAGCGTGTCGTAAGGCGAGCCGGTAATGTACAAAAGCTCGTCCCCGGGACGCAGCACCCCGAACATAGCCAGTGCCAAAGCATGGGTGCCCGAGGTGATATGGGGCCGTACCAACGCCGACTCCGTTCGAAACACGGACGCATACACCTGTTCGATGATTTCCCTTCCCCGGTCGTTATAGCCATATCCGGAGGATGCGGCAAAATGGCAATCGCTGACCTGCGCGTCTTGAAAAGCGGCCAGCACCTTGGCCTGGTTGTGCAGTACGATCGCTTCAATCCGCTTGATCGCGGGATCAATCTGAATTTTTATTTCTCCGGCCATCTCAGCCAACTGTTTATCCTTCACAAAACGTTCAATCATAAGAATCGGCTCCTTTTTCAGTTGATTTCATACATAAGCCAGCCGGTCGTTCTTGCAGACCGGGCTTGACTTCCAAATTGTAGCACAATCAAGCTCCCTTGACATTCGCCCAATTCGGCGGCGGGTCCGTAACAAAAGAAAGAGCGCCCATCATGAGCGCTTTGTTACTCAAACGAACGATCGCAAATTTTGCACACGCCTGCCTGCAAGCTTTCCTGTCGGAGACGGATCCGGGATTCCGCCTTCCCCAGATGGCGCCCCCACCGGATCCCCTGCCGCCGGCCAAACCCGTATCCGATCAACAAAAACACCAGAATCGTCAAAAACGTCCACGTTATGGGTACCATTTACTCTCCTCCCACAAGTTCAAGAATCATATGAATCAAGGGAGTAGCCAGCAACACCTGCACAGAACCCTCCGCCCGCAAGAGCAAAGCCGCCAAAAAACAGATCAGCGTCAGCAGCGTGGTTTCAACAATCCCGATTTGCACCGCCGTATTCCTCTGCCCACTTTGCGAATCTTTATAGATGTCCACCAGATCGTCCAAAAATTGGATTGCGGCAATGATTAACAATCCCCAGATCATTGTGACGGGTCCGGCGAGTAGCATGCCCAATACGACGGCGATCAGGCCTTCCGCCCAGCCTGGCAGACGGGTCGGCATCTTTTCGCGCAAATCGTGCCCCATTCCGATTGCATAGCTTGCCAGAAAGAGAACCAGCGCGGTTTCTCTGGCCACAAACACACCGATTGCCACCAGCAAAAGGGCGTAAGGCAATATCGCTTTGCCGAGCTTTCCGGCGACCGTCTGCCGGCCGACGCACTGGTCATATTCGACATCCAGCAAATCGTCCATGCATTTGATCGCCGTACCCGTCAGCACAATCCCCAGCAGTTCGACCCACCAGCTAAACCAGTCGCCAAACATACTCTTTCACCTCACGAAACCCTTGCCGGTAAATGGCCGAGATGGGGATGATCCGCATGTCTCCCATTTCTTCCCGTAAAATCGCCAGTCCTTTTTTGGCGCCGGGCAGGTCGATTTTGTTGGCCAGCATCGCATATCCGTCCTTGTATCCGCCCAATTCCGCAATTTGAACGTCCAATTCCCCCATTGCCCGCAGGCCGCCCGTTTTGGCCACTTCGCCCAGATCCACCAGATGCAGCACGCAATCGGCGGTTTGCAATTCGGCGAGAGTTTGCGCCATCGCTTCCCGCAGCCCTCGGTCCGGATGAATTCCGTCCGTCAACCCGGTCGAATCGGTGAGTTTAAATTTACGGGTGCCCTTTCCTCCCGGCAAATCCAACCGGATCGACTGCAGCGACCTCGTTTTGTGCTGGCCTAGGCCGGACAATTCGTGGCGGGCCGATGAAAGATCATATTTTCGCTGCCGCGTGGTTCCATCCGGCAACTGATAGTAAACGTCCAGCCGGTGCAGTCCCAAGAATTCCGCAAAATTCACGCAAAAGATCGTTTTGCCGACATTTGTTCGTCCGACGACGAGGCAATTTTTCACGCGCTCTCTCCCTCCTCGAGAGGCAGATCTTCCGGAAGGATCAGCATCAAATCGTCCCTTGTGGCTCCTTTTACGTCCAGCAATCGAACGGCGTGCAGGCGGATCGCCCGTTCGATGATGTTGCGAACCAGCCTTGCGTTTGAAAAGTTTCGGCGGTCGTGGGCCAACGCGTATCTGAGATGGGCCCGCAATTTTTGTTCCGCCTCCTGGGAGAGGCGGTATTCCCTCTTACGCAGCATCTGTTTCGCGATCTGCACCAACTCCGCCTCTTCGTAATCGTCGAATGTAACGGTGATCGGGAAGCGGGAAGGCAATCCCGGATTGGTGCGCAAAAACAAATCCATTTCGTACCCATAGCCGGCCAGAATCAGCACAAAATCGTTCTTGTGGTCCTCCATCGCCTTCACCAGCGTGTCGATGGCTTCCTTGCCGAAGTCTTTTTCACCGCCGCGGGCCAGGCTGTAGGCTTCGTCGATGAAAAGCACGCCGCCCAGCGCTTTTTTCACCTGCTCGCGGGTTTTTTGCGCCGTATGTCCGATATACTCTCCCACCAAATCCGCCCGTTCGACTTCAATCAAATGCCCTTTCGACAAAAAACCGAGTTCTCTCAAAAGACGTGCTAAAATACGAGCCACGGTCGTCTTTCCGGTGCCCGGATTGCCCTTGAAAATCATATGCAGGACGACCGGCTCCACGGCCAGTTTCACCGCTTGCCGACGCTGCTGGATTTGGATCAGCGCGAAAATCTCCTTGACAAGAGTTTTGACTTGGCGCAATCCGATCATATTTTCCAATTCCTGTAGCGCCGCCTGGAATCTGGCGGAATCTTGCTGCGATTGCGAGCGGCCTTTGTCGCGTGCCATTACGGGTTTGTCTTGCAGACTGAGGCGACGAAGTGCGTCATTCAGCGCCACTTGTCCGGACCGAAACTGATCAAGGATTTCATCGAGATTCTGATAGACGTCGGACGGGCGCCGACCGCTCTTGTTCAATATCTTTCACCTCACTTGCAGAGATTGCTTCATCATACGCAAGCGGTCGGAAATAGGTGAACGCCTAAAAACAAAACCCCGTGAGGCGCAGTCCCTCACAGGGTTTTGTTTGAGAATCGTATCATATGAGATGCGGGATTAGTCTTCCCACTTTACGGATTCAGTCGGGCAACCGTCCCGCGCATCCATTGCGTCTTGGACAAATTCTTCCGGAATTTCTACAAATCCTTCTTTTCCGCCCGGAAGTTTCACAAATGCGTAGCCTTCGTCGTCAGCTTCGTACACATCCGGAGCAGTGGAATAACAAGCCCCGCATGCAATGCAGGTATCTTTATCTACCCAAGTTTTTGCCATGACAATTTTTCACTCCTTCAACCCTTTATGCCTGAAAGTATAATCCATTTGTCAAAAACAATCAACTATTTTCCTACGCTTTTCCTACGCTTTTCCTACGCTTTTCTACGCTATTTTCTCGGATCTTCCATCTTTCTTTCCCCTTCAGCTTAGCATATCGTGTGCATTTCTCACGGCGGATATGCAAAAACAAGCAGACACCAACCGTCAAAGGTTGGCGTCAAATGTGTGCAGCCGTTTTACGCTTCCGGAGTGTAGTTGACGTTACGCATGGGAGTAAACGTGGAGATGGCGTGTTTGTAAACCAGTTGCTGCTTTCCTTCCACCTCCACAATTACTGTAAAATTGTCGAACGCCTTCACCACTCCGCGTATTTGAAACCCGTTGACCAGATAGATGATCACCGGGATGTTCTCCTTGCGTATCTGGTTGAGAAACGTATCCTGAATATTGATTTGCGGTTTGTTCACGGTCTGGTACCCCCATCCTCTTTTATTTCAACTGTATTCGCGAGACGACGCCGAAATTCCTTCACGAATTGAAAACAGTCGCGAAAAAGCTGATCCCACGACAACCGGTCCACTTCAAACCAGTGAATGTCCGGGTCCCGTCTGAACCAGGACAATTGTCGCTTGGCATACCGTCTGGACCCTTGCTTAATCGCAGCCACCGCTTCCTCAAGCGACATCCGGCCTTGCAAATAATCGATAATTTCTTTATACCCGATTCCCTGCATGGAAATCAAATCGCTGTGCATCCCTTTGGCAACCAGAGATCTGACTTCTTCCACAAGCCCCTCTTCCAACATCAGGTCCACCCGGCGGTCGATTCGCTCGTAAAGCTGCTGCCGGTCATGCATGGTCAAACCGATTTTCAATGTCGGAAAGCGGGTTTTCCCTTGGCTCAGGGCAACTGCTTGCGACATCGGAATCCCTGTGTATTCATAGATTTCCAATGCGCGGATGACACGCCGCAAATCGTTGGGGTGAAGGCGCTTGGCCGTCACCGGGTCGATTTTGGCCAGGCGCCGGTGCACAGCCTCAGGGCCTTGCAAGCGGGCCTCTTCCTCGAGAGTTTTGCGAAAATCGGGATTCCCGGCAAATCCGGTAAATTGGTACTCTTCGGTAACAGCGCGTATGTATAACCCCGTTCCCCCCACCAAAAAAGGCAGGCGCCCGCGCCGCCAAATATTCGCCAGCCACTGGTCGGCCAACTCCCGGTAGTTGGCCACGGAAAAGGGAATGTCCGGATCGACGATGTCAATGCCCCAATGCGGGACTCCCCGCATTTCCGAAGGGGCGATTTTCGCGGTGCCGATGTCCATCCCGCGATAGATTTGCATGGAGTCGGCTGAAATGATTTCCCCGTCAAAAACAGCAGCCAATTCGACGCTCAGCCGGGTTTTCCCTACGGCGGTCGGTCCGGCCACAACAATCAGCCCGCGTTGTTGCGTCAACCTGATCCCTCCTTCTCCTGCACACGAATCACAGCGTATGTAAAAGAACTGGACCGTTGACAGGGTTCCGGGAATCCAAGCCGTTCGAATTCGCCGCTGTCGATCCGTTCTTTCAGGACGACCGATTTGCGGGCGATTCGTCTGGCTTCCTTCACCGCTTCCGGCGTCAGCGGGTCGGATACGGACAGCATTCGCACCAGGTCGAAATTGACCGCCTCCCGGACCGTCGACCGGAACATCGGATCAAAATACACGACATCGACGGAACGGTCCGGCAGCCGCCGCATGTAATCGAGATGATCGCCCGCCAGCACCTCGACGCGCCGCATCGCGCTTGCCAATTCGGGCACATCCGTTTGCCAGGAGCGCAGGCCCTCGCGCACAAGAACCGCCAAAACGGGGTTTTGTTCGATCCCGATCACTTTGCCCTCCGGACCTACCGCATGTGCAAACACAATAGCGTCTGCGCCCATGCCCAACGTACAATCAAGCACCACATCTCCCTGCCGCACGCCGCTTTTTTCCACTGCCGGATCCGTCTCGCCCGAAAGCAGGCGTTTGACGCGAACGACCGCCATCGAAGGGTGAAAAAACAATTCTTTGCCGTCAACATGGAGAGTCAAGCGCTCGCCGACAACCAGAATCCACCGTTTGCCGAACCGCCGCCTCATTTTGTTGACGGTGGTCCGGCGGGGGACGTAATCGGCTTTCAGTTCTTCTGCCAGTTTTTTCGCCGACTTGATCTGGGACAAAGACGCTTCCGATACGGTGGTAACCACAAGGGAATCGATATCACATCACTCGCTTAAATTGTTTTTCGAGATCGTATGTCGTCATGTGAATGATGATCGGACGGCCGTGCGGGCAAGTGAACGGGTTGTCCAGTTCGGACAACTGCTCGCAAAGCGCGGTCATTTCCGGCATCGACAGCCACTGGTTGGCTTTGATCGCCGACTTGCACGCTTTTGTAATGATCTTGTCTTCGATCGACGAACGCGGATCCCTGATTTGCCCCTCGGCCAGAAACTCATCGATGAATTCCGTTGCCAATCTTTGAATGTCCAGCCCTCCCCAGATGTCGGGAACCGACCGGACCAGAAAGGCCCCTCCGCCAAATTGTTCGATTTCCATCTGATATTCGGCCAGCAGCGGCAATTGTTTCTTCAGTTTTTGCCCCTCCGAAGGCGGCAATTCGAGAGTCAGCGGCACAAGCAGCGGCAGCTGACGAATTTCCTTTTCCCGCAGGCGTTTGCTGAATTTTTCATAGAGGACTTTCTCGTGTGCCGCATGTTGATCAATAATATACAGCCCTTCCTCACTTTCGGCAATCACATACATCCCCAGCGCCTGCGCGACCGGCCGGAAACGGGGTACCCTTTTGCCGGCCTCTTGCAATTCGGAAGCCGGCAACGCCTTTTCATCCGTTGCCAATTTCCCGGTTGTCCCCGGATCCGTGCCTCCCCCTTCGGAGACCGCGGCATCGTTCACCGGCTGATACAGTTCCAACGCCGCTTCTTTCGCGATGCGATTGTCGGGTTTTTGTACGCCAGCCTCCGTTTCGCGAACTCCGGCCGAAAGTTTGTGACCGGCGCCGTATTGCACGGAAACCGGCTTGTCGAACAACAATTCCGGCTGCTTCGATTTTTCCGCCGGCCGCCTTGAAAAGCCGTTCCCCGGTTGGCTCGGAATCGCCTTGGGAATAAAGGTTTGTTTTTGCAATACCGTTTCCAGGGCGGTTTGCACGCAGGAAAACACGTCTTTTTCTTCTGAAAACCGCACTTCAAGCTTAGTCGGATGGACATTGACGTCCACTAGCGACGGGTCCAATGTCAGGTGCAGCACACACACGGGATAACGGTTGATCGGCAACCGGGTACGGTAAGCCGCCTGTACGGCGTTAAACAACTGATAACTCCTGATATACCGGCCGTTGACAAAAAAAGTGCAGTGATTCCGGTTGGACCGGTTTAACTCCGGATATCCGGCCAATCCCGTGACCCGGTAATCGTAGTTTTCCCAATCCACCGGCGCCATTTGCTTCACGATTTCACGACCGTAAACGGCGGCGACAGCGTGCAAAAGTTTGCCGTCCCCGGTCGTTTGGACCAACACGCGTTCGTTGTGGGTCAACCGGAAAGCGACGTCCGGGCGGGCCAATGACATTTTTTCCACAAAATCGGCGGCGTGGCTCAATTCCGTCTGGATCGATTTCAAATATTTCAGCCGGGCGGGCGTGTTAAAAAACAAATCCCGCACAATCAGCTCTGTCCCTTTTTTGGCGGCTGTCACACCCGTTTCTTGGATCTTGCCCCCTTCAATCCGGAGAAACGTGCCCGCCGGGCTGTCTTCCGTCCGCGTTTTCAGCTCGATGCGGGACACCGCCGCGATCGAAGGCAGCGCTTCGCCGCGAAATCCCAGTGTCGCGATGCGGAACAAGTCCTTGTCCTCCCGAATTTTGGATGTCGCATGCCGCTCAAACGCGATCGGGACATCGCTTGCTTCGATGCCGGACCCGTTATCGGAGACCCGGATCCATTCCAGTCCGCCTTGCCGGAGCTCAATGTCAATTGCGGTGGCTCCCGCATCCAACGCGTTTTCCACCAGTTCCTTGACGACGGAAGCGGGGCGTTCCACCACTTCACCGGCGGCGATCTTGTTGGCTAAGTGGTCGCTCATGACTTGAATTTTCGCCACTTGTCATCATCCCTTCTCGATCATCTGCTGCAACCGGTAAAGGGTCGTCAACGCTTCGAGCGGAGTCATGTTGAGCAGATTCAACGACCGTAATTCGGCAACGACCTCCTGCACGGGCGCATCAAACAGCGACAACTGAGCGGTTTGCCCGCTCTTCCGTTCAAAAGCCGCTTCCGCTGCCGCAGTCTGCCAGCCGGATAACTGTGTATTCTCCAGCGCATGCAAGATTTCCTTCGCCCGATCCAGCACCTCTGCAGGCAGGCCTGCCAGCTTTGCAACCTGAATTCCGTAGCTGCGGTCGGCCGGTTGCGCGATGATTTTGCGGAGAAGCACGATCGAGTCGCCTTTTTCCTGAACATGAGTCGAGTAATTGGTCACACCGGGCAAGCGGTTGGCCAGCTCTGTCAGTTCGTGATAATGCGTGGCAAATAGCGTCTTGGCTCCCGCTGTCGGCGATTGATGCAAAAACTCGACGACTGACTGGGCGATCGAGATGCCGTCGAACGTACTCGTCCCCCGCCCGATTTCGTCCAAGACAATCAAGCTGCGGCGGGTGGCGTGATGGAGGATATTAGCCAGCTCGACCATTTCGACCATAAACGTGCTCTGGCCGCCGGCCAGATCGTCAGAAGCGCCGATCCGCGTAAACACCCGGTCGACGATGCCGACTTCCGCCTTTTTCGCGGGCACGAAGGATCCCATTTGCGCCATAATGACAATCAGGGCCACTTGCCGCATGTAGGTGCTCTTTCCGGCCATGTTGGGCCCCGTGATCAGCGCAATCTGATTGGCGCCGCAATCGAGCAGCGTGTCGTTGGGCACAAACGCCTCGTGTTTGAGAACCGCCTCCACAACCGGATGGCGTCCCTCCTCAATCACCAGGCGATCCGAATCGGTGATCACCGGCTTTGAGAATCTTCGCTCAACCGCAACAGTCGCAAGGGACTGCAGGGCGTCGATCTGGGCGATCGCTTCCGCCGCACGCTGGATGTCGGGCAGCACAGCCGCTACCCGGTCGCGGACTTGAATGAACAATTCGTATTCCAGATCGACCATCTTGTCTTCCGCTTCCAGGATCAAAGCCTCTTTTTCTTTCAATTCCGGCGTGATATAGCGCTCACCGTTGGCGAGGGTTTGCTTCCGTTCATAGTATTCGGGCACGAGATGAACGTTCGCCTTGGTAACTTCCAAATAATAGCCAAATACTTTGTTGAAGCCGACTTTCAACGACTTAATGCCCGTCTTGTCCCTCTCCTGCTGTTCCAGCCGCGCAATCCACTGTTTGCCCTCACGGCTGGCTTGTTTCAGCCTATCCAGGTATTCGTCGAATCCCTCCCGGATCAAGCCCCCGTCCCGGACTCCCGCCGGCGGTTCGTCCACAATCGCTCGCTGCAGCAAATCGACCAGTTCGTTCATCTCCAATATGTTTTGGCCGATTTCCCGCAACAGCGGACTGCGGCAATTCAGCAAGCGGCCCCGCAAATCCGGAAGCACGGCCAGCGAACTGCTGATCGCAAGCAGATCCCGCGCGTTCGCGGAACCGTACGCCACGCGTCCCATCAGGCGTTCCAGGTCATACACCTCCTGCAGCATCTGCCGGAGATCTTCCCTTAGCAGCAGCTCGTCCGCCAATTCTTCCACCGCGTTCAACCTGTGTTCGATTTGCGCGCGGACCGCCAGCGGACGTTCGACCCATTTTTTCAACAACCTTCCGCCCATTGCCGTGACAGTCTTGTCCAGCAGCCACAAAAGCGATCCGTGACGGCTTTTCTCCCGGATCGTTTCGGTCAGTTCCAGATTCCTGCGGGAAAAAGCGTCGAGGATAAGGTGGGTTTCCCTTGTCAGCAGCAGCGGTTTTTTCAGGTGGTGAAGATTTCGCTTCTGCGTCGTTTCCAAATAGGCAAGCAGCATGCCGGCCGCCCGGAGCGCCGTCTTCGCATCCCCCAGTCCGATCGACTCGAGGGAAAGCAATTGAAAATGCTCTTTCAAAAGCGAAGCCGCCTTCGATTCCAAATGGGAATTCGGCTGGCCTGCGGTAATTGAGCACGCGATCCGCCCGCGAATGTCTTCCGTCAGCGATTCGTAACCTTCCGCGGCGGGAAGCACCACCTCAACCGGTTGAAATTGTTGCAATTCGTCCCAAAAGGACTGGGGCGAACTTTCGGCGACAAAAAACTCTCCCGTCGTGATGTCGCAAAACGCCAATCCGTAGAGATCCCCTTCCTGGACGAGAGCGGCTATGTAATTGTTGTTTTTCTCCTGCACCGCTTTGCCGTCCATAATCGTTCCGGGGGTGACGACCCGCACGATTTCGCGTTTGACGATTCCCTTGGCCAGCTCGGGATCTTCCACCTGTTCGCAAACGGCGACTTTGTAACCTTTTTCAATCAACCGCTGAATATAGGAATCGGCGGAGTGGTAAGGGACGCCGCACATCGGAATGCGCTCCCCGATGCCCCCGTCCCGCCCGGTCAAAGTGATTTCCAACTCTTTGGCGGCGGTGACGGCGTCTTCAAAAAACATTTCGTAAAAATCTCCCAGCCGGAAGAACAGCAATGCGTCCTTCGCCTGTTCTTTGATCGCGAGATATTGTTGCATCATCGGTGTATAACGAGCCATAGCATCCTCCGAACATCCTGCTTGTTTCTATTATAGCATGAAGTCCCAATAAAAAAGAGCACGGGCAATCCGCGCTCTCTTGCAGCACTTAAGGTTAAACAGCCTGCTCCCGTTTTTCGGGGAGCAGTTCGCCTTTCAGCGTCCAGGTTTGCGGTTCGGTAATCCGGACATCGACAAGACGGCCCGCCAGATCTTTTGAGCCCTCGAACAAGACCAGCTTGTTCGTCGCAGTGCGGCCTTGCAATACGTTGGAATTCGTTTTCGATCCCCCTTCGACCAGAACTTTGACGACTTTTCCCTTCATCTTTTCGTTGCTTTCGCGTGAAATCCGGTTTTGCAAGTCCATCAGGCGCTGCAGGCGCCGCTTTTGAACCGTTTCCGGAACCTGTTCCTTGAAACGGGTCGCCGGAGTCCCGGCCCGCGGAGAATAGATGAAGGTGTAGGCGTTGTCGAATCTGACTTCTTCAACGAGACGAAGCGTATCGAGGAACTGTTCCTCCGTCTCGCCCGGGAATCCGACGATAATGTCGGTGGTCAGGGAGACGTTCGGAATCGCTTCCCGAATCCGCTTAACCAAGTCGAGATAGAATTCCCGCGTATATCCCCGGTTCATCCGGCGCAAAACCGTGTTGTTGCCGGATTGAACGGGCAGGTGAATGTGCTCGACCACTTTCTCGCAGCGAGCGATCGTTTGGATCAGCTTATCCGTAAAGTTCCACGGATTGGAGGTGGTAAAGCGGACTCGCTCAATGCCTTCCACTTCATTCACTGCAGCGAGCAGATCGGCAAAATCGTACGCCTTCAAATCGATGCCATAATCGTTGACATTCTGACCGAGCAGGGTAACTTCCTTAAATCCTTGGGCCGCCAGCTCTTTGACTTCCGCCACCACATCTTCCGGCAATCGGCTGCGTTCGCGTCCCCGTGTATAGGGCACAATGCAGTAAGTGCAGAACTTGTTGCAGCCGTATTGGATGTTGACCCATGCGCGGATCCCCTCCATGCGGATCTTCGGCAGATTTTCGATCACTTCTCCGGCCTTGTCCCATACTTCAATGATGGTTTCCTGCGAACTGCGCGCCCGGTCGACCAGCTCCGGCAATTGGTGAAGGTTATGAGTCCCGAACACAAGATCGACCCAGGGATAGGTTTTTGCCACCAATTGCTGGACGACTTGTTCTTGGGCCATACAACCGCACAGCCCGAGAATCAGCTCGGGATTGCGGTTTTTCAAAGGTTTGAGGCGGCCGATTTCGCCAAACACCTTGTCTTCCGCGTTTTCACGAACCGCGCAAGTGTTAAACAAAATAAAATCGGCTTCTTCGTAGTCGGAAGTCGGAGCATAACCCATCTCTTCCAGCATACCAGCCATGATTTCCGTATCGTGCTCGTTCATCTGACAGCCATAGGTTTTGATATGATATTTCTTGCCTTCCCCAATCCGGCCGACATTTTTCGCGATCGCCCGGTAGTCGACGCTTTGCCGCTCCACAAGCGTCGGACGGTGCGTATCGCCTTGTTCCCGCGTCAGATCTTCCAATTGCAACAAATCGCTCATTCTTCGCCACTCCCTTCTTTGATGACTTTATGTCAAAAAACGGGATTTACAGCAGAAAAAAACCCCGTGGTTCCGGGGATATTTAAAATTATATCACAGGTGGTCCCGCCGAATCAAATCGATCGATTCTCCGATAAAACCGCCAGCAATTGTTCATACTAATTACATACTAATTACAGGTATTGACCATGGTACTTGCATTTTCTTGATACGGAAGGTGAGCCATGACATGCGCACCCCCAAACTTCTGAAGAACATCTGGAGCATGATGGCCGGAAAAAATCAGAGCCTGGAGGTTTCTGAAGAATTGACCAACGCCTACTTCGGCAACCCGGAAGCATGGCGGATTGAAAGCAAAAACGAACACGACGAGACGGAAACTGTGAAAGCTCGGGCAGGAGCTCAAACAGAACGCTGATTTGCAATCACCGCCCGTGTTGCCATTGCCGAATTTTCCACCCGAACCGGCCGAGTGGGCTCCGTTTTATCTGCTGTTTTCGGCCAGCGATCGGTTGGCCGCCAAAAATCTGCAAAACTCCAGCAATCGTTGAACAGATAAGCTTTGAATCTCCGGCTCGTCAAATTTGCCGGGTTTGGCATTGGCTTCAAAAAACCAAAGTTTGCCCGATTGATCGACACCGATATCCATTGACATTTCACCGAGAATCCCCGGTATCTCCCGCTCAATCACTTTTGCAAGTTTCAGAGCGTTTTTTTTCACATCTTCCAAAATCAGGTATCCTTTGGCATCAAAACTTGCAATCAAAGCTTCTTTTGCCCCTCGGATAAATCCTCCGTTGGGAACATGCGTAACGATTCCGTACTCCGGAGCCACCCGCGCGCCCAGCCCGGTTACATCCCATTGTCCGCATCCGTCTTTTTGCACCAGCACCCGCAAATCGTAAGTGTGTCCGTCAACTTTTGCCAGGGGAACGCTTCTTTGCAATACGTATTTCTTGTACCGTCGATTTCGGGACAGTTTGTCAAACAAAGCTCGAATGCTCTCGAAGCGAACGATCTGTCTGCCGTTCATCAGCGAATGCACCCATGCGCCGTTTGATGCGTAATCGATGCGAAGTATCCCTTTGCCCGCATAGCTCTGAACCGGCTTCGCATACAACTGGCGGTACGCTTCGAGCATTTGTTTCAAATGTACGGGAGAGCGCAGGTATTCCGTTTCCGGTAGAAGATCGGAGGTATCAGGGTTCCTGCCGACGATTCTGTACAATTCTCCTTTGTCGAAATAACCGGGATTAAACAGCGGAATCCCGAGCCGCTGCAATTCCGCCATCAATTGCCGCACATCATCCCGTTGTTCGACTTTGCGTGTCAAAATCCGGTTGTACACCACCGTCGGCAGCGGGCAAACGGTCTTTTCCCAAACTCCGTTCCAAGTATATCCCACACACGTTTTGCCGTTGAGATCGATTCCCTCAAGCGGAAGTACATAAACGGGGATTCTCATGCGTTTTCCGGTTCTTATGATGTCACGCAGGTTTGCCCGTTCCATCAATTTTGTGGTTAGAATCCCAACAACAATCATCCTTTTCATCCTTTCATGGGCCGCCAGTCCAACCGACTAGATGCGAACCGGTTTCCCCATCCGCCCCGGTCGCGTGTATCGA
Source organism: Effusibacillus sp. SKA8 (assembly GCF_058273125.1). Classification (NCBI taxonomy): domain Bacteria; kingdom Bacillati; phylum Bacillota; class Bacilli; order Caryophanales; family Alicyclobacillaceae; genus Effusibacillus; species Effusibacillus sp. SKA8. The sequence goes on from NZ_JBZCSF010000001.1 coordinate 402,044, forward strand.
ATGCCCCATGCCCGCCTGATATCGGCTGATTCATCCCAGGATTCGCCGTTTTGCACCATTTCCGGTATCACATCGAGATATTCCCTATATTTTTCATAGGTATCCGTTTGCTCAATATCCCGCCAAATCTCTTCAAAATGGGGGCGCAGCGTGCTTTTGTCACCCTTGTAAAAAGCTCGTTGCAACTCCGGGTGCAAAAACGGCATACGCGTCAAATCCCGGTAATGAGTGGCCACAAGTTTCGCCAAGCAGAGAACCGCCATTGAAATTTCGGGAGAGATCATCCAACTGCCTAACGTGCGATATTCCCAACCACCGTGCGATTTTAACCGCACATCGCCCAAAAAACCGTATTTCGACCGTCTTTTTGTCGAAGCTGTCGTATCTTCCAGCATCATCACCGGCAAAGCCAGATAGTTGTCCAAAGCTTTGACCAGTTGGCTGGATAACGGCAGATTTGAAAAATGGATATGTCCGCCGATGCCGTAATTGTGCAACGGCATGGAACCGGCCACCCAATGGAGGTTACGGGGAATCATGCGTTTTGCTTCCACCAGCGCATCGGCAATATTTTTCACCAGACGCAAGGGAGAGGAACTGGGATCCGGCCGGATTTCAGCCAGCGGAAACCGGTTCCCCGCCCGCCTGATGCTTAGAGCGTCGCAACCGACTTTTCCGTTGCGGGGGAGGTAATTGGAGGCCACCACCATTTTTCCGTCCCTGTTTTTCAACATAAATTCCAAATCGCTTCCCATCACAAACGAAGGAATCGTTTGCGATCTTTCCTCTTGGATCCATTCCTGTATCGCGTCAGCGTACAATTCCAGCAATTTGTCTTTCAAAACCGGCGCCGGCGACACGTCCAACACATAGGTCAATCCTCTGGTTGACACCCCGAGGCTTACGAGTCCGAAATCGAGCCCCAGCGCATGAACCGCACGAATGGCCAAACGGCAGACCCTTACGGCAATCTTGTCTTCATCAGGCGGCACTTCCCGGAACTGCCCGTGGATTTGGCTGATTCTGCGGTCCAGCCAAATCGATTTTCCATCCGACCTGTATAAGGACAATGCCCGCATATTAAACACGGGCACCCGGTAATGACGCGACAAAGTGACAGACCGCTCTTTCCCGGATTCTCTGGAAAATGGACACCGGATACCGTTTTGTTGCAAAATCGACAACATATCGCTGCGGGAGAGGGTCGCCAGAATCGCCAGTTTTGGATTCAATACTCGTTCCGGCCCCGTATCACTTCCGACCGTGTTTCCCCATCGAATCACCCGGTCTTGACTCGCGACTGGGTCCATATCTTCTACTCCGGCAAGTCTGGGAACACGCTTCAATAATCGTTTCGCTGTCGGTTGTCCAGCGTGCAGAAGCAGGTACCCCATCGTCCGTCTCCTTTCTTCGATTGATCAGGTGATTCCGGCCAGATACTTTCCGTATTGCAGGGGGCGGCGAAAAGATTGCAGCACCAATTCCATCGATCCTTGTTCCGTAAACGGTTTTTTCCAGGGTTTGGAATTCACTTCGATAATCCAAACCCATCCTTTTGTGTCAAGCCCGATGTCGAGCCCGATCTCCCCCAATTTCAATCCGGAAGCTTCTTCCAAAGCGGTCGGAACCACATTGACCAGTTTCCTGATTTTCGACTGAATGCGTTTGGTTTCTTCTTTGGTATAGAGTTCTTGCAGAATTCTGGTAAGGGACAGCGCGTCACCGCCAGTACTGAGATTCGACGTGATGTCTCCGGCACGGGCAATCCGGCAAAACATTTTGGTCCGTTTCCATTTCCCGGTATGATCCTTTTGCACCAAGACGCGGATGTCAAACGGGCGCCCTTTGAATGTTTTTAACTCCAGACCCTGTTGTGCGATAAACGGTTTTTTCCGTAACCGCCGATCCAATTTTTGCAGCGCTTCCGTTGCCGACTTGTGAACGGTTTGCGCCTGCACTCCTTGTTTTCCTTTTGTCTGACAGAAAAACCGGCCGTCCGCCAAGCGGACCAATTTTATAATTCCAATTCCGAGCGATCCATTTGCCGGTTTCAGATACACCTGCCCGTACCGGTCGACAAAATGAGCCGTTCGTTTTGCGTCCTCATGGGGGATCGCTGCCGGCAAATATCCTTTTGTTTCATCTTTTGACGATAACCACTCGTGGACCTGCACTTTGTTGAAGAAGCCGGGGTTAAAATAGGCCGCGCCCAAGTTCTTGATCAATTGTTGTTTGAACGCCTTGACGTGCGGAAGCTTTTCAAATTTTCGCGTGACGATCTGATCGTACACAACGTCCGGGTACGGTACATCCCGCATCTCCCACTTTTGCCGCCCGTTCGCGTTTTGCAAAATGTAACCGCGTATCTTGTTCGACTTCAATTCTTGCGGTCCGAACACATAAGCGTACATGTGTTCTTCCGCCGCAAGCGACAGCAAATGCTCGAATACGGGGGCCTGGTAGCCCGTGACTTCCCCGTTTTTCGAGCGCACATCGGCAAAAATTCCAAGCACGGGTCCGATCCGTAGCTGATCCCCTTTTTTGTATAAAAACAACTTGCTTCCTTCCACCAATGCAAAGGATTTCAAGACATCAGGCGAAAAAGCGCAGACTCCGCGTTTGTCGTGCATGGGAAACATCACGCGAACCCAACACGTGATACCGCCGCAAGAAAGTTGATGGGTTCCCGGTGCGATCTCAAGTTCTTTGCAAAGCGGTTTTGCAAGGAACATGGCTCCACTGTGATCTGAGGAGACAGATGTGATGAGTACGGAAGCCTTTTTCAATCCACATCTTCCCTCCTACCGATTTTGGAATCTTCCGGGCAGGGTGGTGCTGAATCCAACCGTATACCTAGCATATTCAAGAGGTCTTTGCAGTGACAACGCCCGTACTTGGGGATCGAGCAGCCTCAGCATCTTGCGGCCCGGGTTTGGATTCACTTCGATGATCCAGGGATAGCCGCTGCCGTCCAAACCAAAATCAATGCCCAATTCCCCCAGCGGTCCGACTTGTTGTTCAAGCCGGCCCACGGTCAGAAAGGCGAGACGATCCGTTAGCTTGATCACGGATGGAATCTTATGCGGAGAAAAACCGGCCTGTGCCAGGAAAGCTTCCGCGTGCAAAACGTCTGCACCCGTCGAAACGTTGGTGGTGACGCTCCCTTTTTGTCCGAGCCTTGCCACTCGGGCGGTGATATTCCAGCGGCCCGAACCGTCTTTTTGCAGCAGCCAGCGAAAATCGGCAGGACGCCCTTGCCGGTCGGTCAGTAAACGAATGCCTTGCTGGACGAGAAACTCTTGACGGGAAAGAAATTTTTTCTTAAACCATGTCGTCTTGTCGGAAAGTTTTACTGTTGCCGCCCGCGTGCGGCCGTCTTGCCGGAACTCCACGCGTGCGATTCCGGAGCCGGATTGACGGCTGAACCGATACACGCTTTTTCCTTGCGTTCCCCGAGACGGCTTGATGTATAACAAAGGGAAATTTTCCAGCATCGTCAGGACGTCTTCCGACGATTCGAGTTTTCTGGTTTGGGGAAGGTGAGGTGCAATCGCGGAATCTTTCGAAAGCAGTTGATACACGTTCCATTTTGAACCAAGCGGCCGATACAACACGGCACATTCACGGTTGAGCCATTGCGCTTCTTTCTTTGCGATCCACCGTCGTTTCAGGGGAATTGAGATCATTTTTTTGATGCAAAAATCCGGCCACGGATATTCGGCTTGTACCCATTTGCCCATTGACTCGTCATAAATCCGACAGGTAACGGTTTTGGTCATTTCGTGAAAGCCGCCGGTTGAAACCACATAAAAGGGGATGTTCATTTTTTTGGAAATCAACGCCATATCTTTAAGTAAATCGGTAATACTTGCAAACGGCCTTTTGGAATCCCCGCAATAATTGCAATACACCGCCACGAAAGGGCCGAGCCGGATTGCGTTTCCTTCCGCTTTCCAGTTAATCGGCACTTGCGGCACTTTTAACTTCCAGAGGACCGCTTTCGAGACCGCAATGCGGTCTTCCGCGTGAACCTGAACGTTTGCCGGAACAGACTTTTTTCCCGCCGTGATCCGGATGGTATCCCCTGCCAACCACCCCATGCGAGCCAACCAGTGTTTCGGTACGAAGACGATGTTTTCGGCTGTTTGCAGAACACCTAGCAAACCGCTTCCCAGCATACGGGCCTCCTTTCCGTAAACAAAAAAGGGCGCTTCGGCCCCCGTGAAACAGGCAACGCGTTTCCATGTCGCCCTTTAGTCTTCAAATTCTTCTTCGAAGAGATCCTCTTCCAACGGTTCTTCATCTTCTTTTTCGAGCGGCGGATCGGACACCAATACAAACAGTTTAGTTTTTCCCATCACTTCAACGGCCAATTCCTTTTCGACGCGAACCAGGATTTCGTTCCCGCCGTCAACGATACTGGCATCCAAACAATTCGGTTGCTGCAACACTTTCACTGAAACTTGCATATCCTCCCGGCTGCAATAAGGATCGAGTTCCCGCAGCGGGATTTGCTGGACATACGAAACCGTATCTTTCGCAACTCCCGTTTCCGTGTTGCCGTTGTAGGAGTACCAAACGTTCACGTCAAACCGTCCGTGGACTTCCACAAAGTCACCAACCATTTCCGCGCTGCACGAATGGTTCATCACCCAACATCCGCCGATGGTGGATGGCCGGTTGGCCGGACGAATGGTGTACGTTGTCTGCGAGTATTTGCTGCCTTTGCCGCAGACCGCTCGCGTGTAGATCTCCCGGCAACGTACGTCTTTGTCAAAGTATGCCATTCAGCTACCTCCTTTTTCAGAGTCGACCGGGTTCCGCGGAAACACTCGGACCCGTACGTCGCATGGGCACGACCGGCCGCTTCCGCGACCTGGCGCGATTTGTTGTGCCCCGTTGGGCGAAAAATGTACTACATGCTATGCGTGACAGATGCATGAGGTGCATCCGCCCGTATGACAATCGACATCTGGAACAATGTTTTCGTTCACCTGCAGATGTCCCGGGTCATCTGTCCGTATATCCTATTCCGGTCCGCCAAATTGGGTACCCGCGGAAGCGCCCAAATCGAATCCGGCAAAAAAAAGCCCCGTGAAAGTACACGGGGCATCGTATTGAAGGCGGTTTTGTGGTTATTCTAATTGTAGTACAGTGAAAGGTGGGAATGGTGTGCCAAACCATAAAAACATCTTCCGCAACAAACTCGATTTTGCCAGGGAAGAATTTTCCACCGAACTGTATAAACCTCTCGGGATACCGCGTCCGCGAGAGAAAAAGTCGCAAAAAGTCCAGTACACGAAATGGGATTTCACCCATAAGTCGTTGAAGCGGCAAATGCACGAAAAAGACGGCCGCGACACGTAAGTACCGGATCTCATGCGGCTTGCCCGCAGGCGACTGCGGGCACCCCATAACATGAAATTCCCCTCCCGCTTCAATTCGACATAAAGCGATAAAAAATACGATAAAACATCGAATTTCAGCGAAAATTCTAATTTCCTTGGAAAAACTGCCATCCTTCCCCTTTTTCGCAGAATCTTTTTATTCATAAAAAAATGCCCTTCTTACATGAAGGGGTCTGAAAACTCGTCAATATCCTTTTTTATTCCCGTTCTCAGTAACAGAAGTTGGGCTGCAAACCTGCGATTCCGATTGCGCAGTTTTTTGTTTTCCTGTTCCAACCTGACAATTTGACGCATCTTCTCCTGTGTGGATTGTTCCAGAAGATTCATGAGAATACGCCGACCGGCTCGCAGTTGGGAGATTTTTTTCTCCAATTCACGCATTTTCTCCTCCATCCCCACATCGTCCTGTGTCTCCATGGGGGAGTCCCCTCCTCCTGACAAGGATGATCTGCTCCGCTGCTGTGACAGTCATGGATGACCGAATGTCGGATGCGCCGCATGGACACTCTTGGCGGAGTTTCCCTTTTCCCCAGTATATGCCCGCTTCCACCAAATTAAAACATCCCGAGACGGTCTTCAATTTCGCGGCGACCGACCTGTCAACCGTCACTGTGCCAAGACTTCCGCAATGTGTGTCGTCACTCCTATTTCAGCACTTGCTTCAACACCCGCAAAAAATTTCCGCCGCATATTTTCGCCGTTACCGCACGGCCGTATTCCTTCTCCAACGCTTCAACCAGTTTCGGGTAATCGGCGCCGGAGCGAAGATCCTCCATCGTTTGGTCAATCCCGTCAAAATCGGATCCGAGCCCGACGTGGTCTTCGCCCGCCACATGAAGCAAATGGTCAATGTGACGGAGCAAGTGCGCGATGGTGGCTCGTCCTTCGCCGATAAAATCGGGAACAAACGTCGCGCCGATAACACCGCCGCTCCAGGCGATCCCTTGGATTTGGTCATCGTCAAGATTCCGCCGGTGACGGTAGACCGCTTGGGCGTTCGAATGGGACGCAATAACCGGCGCCTCGCTCAATTCCAGCACATCCCGAACCCCTTTCGGAGCCAGGTGGGACACATCGATCACCATGCCAAGCCGATTCATCTCCCGAACCACTTCCCGGCCAAAGGGTGTCAACCCGCGGTCAACCCGTTCCCCGACCCCGTCGGCGATCGCATTTCCGTTATTCCAAGTCAACCCCATGGCGCGAACTCCCAACGCATAAAGAATCCGCAACTGCCGAAGATCGCCGGTCAGGAAATCGCCGCCTTCAATCGAAAGCAGAGCCGATTTTCGGCCAGCCAAGAAATTTCGCTCAATGTCCGCATAGGTGCAAACGGGAGCCATCAGATTGTCGCGGCAAATTTCCGTGCGGAAACTGTCGATATACGCCAGCAATTTTGCCAAATGTTCATGCGGTGTATAGGGAGGGTCCACAAACAAAGCGAAAATCTGCACATCGATCCCCGCCTGTTCCATTTTCGGAAAACTAAGATGAAGAGGGGAAGCGGGATCGGTAAAACTCAGCCGTTCCGTTTCCATCCGATAGAGAATGTCGGCGTGGGCGTCCAATAAAAACGGTCTTGTGCGCATCCAATCTCTCCCCGAAATAAGAAAGTCCTGTTTACAGACTGTAAACAGGTGCTAATCAGAATACAAAATGTGCGGTTAAAGCTGTTTATCTCGGTTCGACAATCAGCTTGATCGCAGTGCGTTCTTCACCGTCAATCTGAATGTCTGTGAATGCCGGAATGCAAATCAAGTCAACTCCGCTGGGCGCCACAAATCCTCTTGCAATCGCCACTGCCTTAATTGCTTGGTTAAGCGCGCCCGCTCCGATGGCCTGAAGCTCAGCGGCTCCGCGTTCCCGGAGTACGCCTGCAAGTGCGCCAGCCACAGAATTAGGGTTGGATTTTGCTGAAACTTTTAATACCTCCATAGTCAAGAACCTCCACGAGTGAGAATTTTTCTGCGACACACTTATTTAAACTATATTCGTGGTCGATCAGAAAATTCCTTCATACCGGTTCCAATTTTCTAAAAATTTGTGTTTGATTCGACTATTAAATTAAATTTATTTTAATGAAAGGCGGGTGATCGCAGATGCAGTTCCTTTGTCGGTTACATCGATCACAACGGCGTTTAACACGGCAGGACCCGATTCGACTTCGAATCGAACCGGCATTTGGGTCAGAAAGCGCTGCAACACTTGCTCCTTTTTTATGCCGATAATCCCGTGAATGGGTCCGCACATCCCGACATCCGTCAAATACGCCGTGCCGCCGGGCAAGATTTGTTCATCCGCGGTTTGCACGTGGGTATGAGTGCCGATCACCGCCGACACACGGCCGTCGACGTAATGGGCAAACGCCAACTTTTCGGAGGAAGCCTCCGCATGAAAATCGACAAACACATGTTTCGTTTCGGAGCCAATCTCCTTCAGGATTTCATCGATGACCGTGAAAGGCGAATCAAAATCCCCCATGAACACGCGGCCGAGCAGGTTGACAACAGCCACCCGGAAGGAACCCGCTTTGACCAGCGTATACCCGCAACCGGGCGTTCCTTTCGGATAATTGGCGGGCCGTACAATCCGTTTTTCTTGATCGATATAGCCGAAGATTTCGCGGCTGTCCCAAACGTGGTTACCTGTCGTCAGAATATCGACGTTGGCGTCAAAAAGCTTTTCGGCAAGCTTTGGGGTCAATCCGCGGCCGTTTGCCGCCAAATTCTCGGCGTTGGCAACAACCAGGTCGGGGCGGTACTCATCAAGCAAGCCGGACAGTCTTTCAGCGACAACCATTCGCCCGGGCTGTCCAACAATATCACCGAGAAACAAAATTCGCATTCCGCACCTCCCGCGACCTGAAAACGTCTTCGGCCTTTCTGAAAAGATATCATGAAACATATGTTATATCAAAGCGGACGGTTGTATACAAAAACCTTTCCGCCGTCCCGATAGGCAACGATCTGTTTGTCCTCCACAAGAATATCACGATGCCCCAGCAAACGGTCAATCAATTCTTCTTGTGTTTTTTTGTCTGCTTCATCAACCGCCAGCGGGTCAAGCGCCACTTCATCCGAAAAATGCCGAAGCAAAATCGTCGTCACAAGATAAATTTCAGCGGTGCTGATTTGATTGATCAGTTGTTGGTATGTAACTAAAGTAAGTTCTTCCAGTTGGGTGAACTTCAATTTCCCCATCGGAGCAAACTGCCGATCCAGCAGCGTACACGCTTCAAAGTGGGCGGTCAGGTCTGCCAGGCAGGCGGTTTGCTTTGCGTTGTCCAACTGTCCTTGCAAAAAAAACGAAAAAATCAACGACTGGCTTTCCGGTTCAAACCGGACGGAAGAGACTTCCGGATAGCGGATCAACATGGAAATTAACAGATGAGTCGCCGGAGACTCGTGTTTCTGCATCGGCATGACATTCACTACTTTCTTTAGTCTAACTGACAATTTCAGTGATGCTTCTTCGTAGGTATTCGCTTTTGACGGAAAAATTCCTTCAGGGAATTTAAAGAAAAAACCGACGAAAAAACAGGACAGCCTTAGCGGCTGCCCTATTTTGCGTATTCGACTGCTCTGGTCTCTCGAATGACCGTAACTTTAATTTGCCCAGGATAATCCAGTTCAGACTCGATTTTCTTGGAAATCTCCCTAGCGACGCGTACCGATTCTGCGTCGTCAATCAGCTCGGGTTTTACAATGATTCGAATTTCACGACCCGCCTGGATGGCGTACGATTTTTCAACGCCTTCAAAGGATTCGGCGATTTCTTCCAATTTCTCAAGACGCTTCAAGTAAATATCCAGCGTTTCCCGACGTGCTCCCGGTCGGGCAGCGGAGATTGCGTCCGCCGCAGCCACAATCACCGAAATCGGAGAGGTAAATTCGATGTCTCCGTGATGAGCGCCGATTGCATTGATGACCACAGGGTGTTCTTTATATTTCTTTGCAAGGTCAACCCCGATTTCCACGTGTGAACCTTCCACTTCATGCGTGATCGCTTTTCCCACATCGTGCAAAAGGCCTCCGCGACGCGCCAAGTTCACGTCAAGTCCCAACTCTGCAGCCATAAGTCCCGCTAAGTGAGCGACTTCAATCGAGTGTTTTAACACGTTTTGACCATAGCTGGTGCGGTACCGCAAACGACCGAGAATTTTCACAAGATCGGGATGAATCCCGCTGACTCCCGTTTCAAAAGTCGCTTGTTCGCCCTCTTCGCGGATGCGATCGTCGATTTCTCGGCGGGCTTTTTCTACCATCTCTTCAATTCGGGCCGGATGAATGCGCCCGTCCGCCACCAGTTTTTCGAGAGCCACGCGGGCGACTTCCCGACGAATCGGATCAAATCCCGACAATATGACAGCTTCAGGCGTGTCATCGATAATCAAATCGATGCCTGTCAGCGTCTCGAGCGCCCGTATATTGCGCCCCTCGCGGCCGATAATCCGGCCTTTCATTTCATCGTTTGGCAGGGATACCACGGAAACGGTCGTTTCTGCCACATGATCGGCAGCACATCGTTGAATCGCGGTTGCAATGATTTCTTTCGCTTTCTTTTCCGCTTCATCTCTCGCTTGCTGTTCAATCTCCTTCATCAAGATCGCAGCTTCATGTCGACATTCTTTTTCCACATTGGACAGCAAAATTGACTTTGCCTCTTCTTGAGTAAGCCCGGAGATTCTTTCCAATTCGGCAACTTGCTGCTTATACAATTCATCTACCTTTTCACGTTGCTCATCCACGAGGCGTTCCTTATTCGCCAACGATTCAGCACGTTTCTCTATCGCGTCGGTCTTCCGGTCAAGCGTTTCTTCCTTTTGGAGCAAACGACGCTCCAGTCGCTGAATTTCGTTGCGCCGTTCACGAATGTCTTTTTCCGCTTCGGCACGCAGCTTGTGAACTTCCTCTTTTGCTTCCAGTATCGCTTCTTTCTTCCTGGCTTCCGCTTCCTTGTTCGCCTCTTCCAGGATTTGCGAGGCACGCAACTCGGCAGCAGCCATCTTCCCTTCCGCAACATTGCGCCGCCAAAGGTACCCGATGCCGATCCCCGCAACCAGCGCAAGGGCAGAAAACAGTATTGCAGGCAAAAATGACATTCTTCAATGCCTCCTAGCTCAGATATGATCAAAACCCTGAGCCATGAGACGCAGCCTTGCCGTCGCGGGCAAGGATTCAAATCGGTAATCAAGCATTGCCATTTGGCAAAGACCATTAAAGCTTCGCATACGCATTTTTAATTGTAGCCTTAGCGTAAATCGATGTCAAGAAAAGGTAGCCGCACGTGACAGCCATGCGGGTTTCTTGCGGCTACGATTGCCTCCACTGCCGGATGACCGCACGGATGGTGGAGCCGGAAAAGCCGTTACGGGCCAGGAAACGGCCGATTTTCCCTTCAAGTTCCTTGTTTTTTTGCGGATCGTCCGTTTTTGCAAAAGCGGATTTTCGCGATACAAGCCGGTTTGCCGCTTCCGTCTCATCGTCATAAGCGGCCAGCGCATGTTCGATCGTCTCGCCGGCAATCCCTTTCTGCTGCAGTTCCCAACGGATCATTCGTTTTCCACGCGGCTTCGACTGTAACCGGTTGCGAACGAAGTCGGACGCAAACCGCTCGTCGTCCAGATACCCGTACGACTCCAGGTGCTTTACGGCATGTTTCGCCGTTTCCTCATCAAAGCCTTTTCTGCTCAGATAGTCCATCACCTGTTGAATGCTGCGTGCTCGCAAAGACAGATATTTAACGGCCAGTTCGCATACGTCCAGACAGGTCTCTTCCTGTTGCCAACGCGCTATATCCTCCTCCGTTACCGACATCCCAGCACGCAGACCGAGGCGAAAGGCCAGTTCCCGCCGCAAGCAGAGTGCGAACTGGCCGTCTATAAAAATGCTCACCCTGTCCGGATGAGCATTTTGTGTTTGAATGGCCGTAACGGTACGCCTGGGTTTATTCATCAAGAAACTCCTCTTCCTCGTCCGCAAAACCGCCGACAGACAGCGGGACCGGAGTTCCGACCTTGTACGCTTCGCGGATTCTTTGTTCAATTTTGTCCGCAATAGCCGGATTCTCTTTTAAAAACTGCTTGGCGTTTTCACGTCCCTGTCCCAGGCGTTCGTCTTCGAACGAGTACCAGGCGCCGCTTTTGGTAATGATGTCAAGGTCGGAACCCATGTCGATAATCGTTCCCTCGCGGGAAATCCCTTCCCCGAACATAATATCCACATCAACCGATTTAAAGGGCGGAGCCACCTTGTTTTTGACCACTTTCACCTTCGTGCGGTTCCCGACGAGTTCGTTCCCCTGCTTAATCGCTTCCGCTCGGCGCACTTCCAGGCGAATGGAGGAGTAAAACTTGAGAGCCCGTCCGCCGGTGGTGGTTTCCGGATTGCCAAACATAACCCCGACTTTTTCCCGGATTTGGTTGATGAAGATCGCGATCGTTTTGGACTTGGAGATTGCGCCCGACAGTTTCCGCAGCGCCTGGGACATCAGCCGCGCTTGCAAACCGACGTGCGCGTCGCCCATCTCCCCTTCAATTTCGGCCTTTGGCACAAGAGCGGCAACCGAATCGATGACAATAATATCGACAGCACCGGAACGAACCAACGCCTCCGCGATTTCAAGCGCTTGTTCCCCGGTATCCGGCTGGGCAATCAGCAACTCGTCAATATTGACGCCCAAATTTCGCGCGTAAATCGGGTCCAACGCATGTTCGGCATCAATAAAGGCGGCTTGTCCGCCGCGCTTTTGAACCTCCGCAATGGCATGCAGCGTAACGGTGGTCTTACCCGATGATTCGGGTCCGTACACTTCGATGATCCTACCGCGGGGAAACCCGCCGACTCCCAATGCAATGTCGATTGCCAGCGAACCGGACGAAATCGTTTCCACATTCATCACGTTGGCTGCCTCGCCGAGTTTCATGATGGACCCCTTGCCAAATTGTTTCTCAATCTGACGTAACGCCATATCAAGCGCAGTTTTACGGTCGCTCACCCTCATATCTCTCCTTTTTCAACTTTTTCAACAAAAATCACCATAGTCGCTTTCGTTTCGTTGTTACTTTCGTTTCGGATGTCTTGAATTCCTGCTCCCATCTTACATCACGCACCACAAAAAAGCAAACATTTGTTCCGTAAAATAATATGTAATTCTATTGTTGTAATTGCAATAATACACAAAAAAAGCAGAATGTGCAAGAGTCAGCATCCTGCTTTTTTGGGAATCCGCATTCAGCTGCGGGAAATCCGTTCTCGCGGGCGTGCCGGTTCCAGATTGACGCGGGAACCGTTCATGCGCGACTGGCGCAACGATTCAAACACAAACGGCGCGGATTCCTGTTCGACCTCAAGGAAAGTAAATTTGTCGAAAATGTCGATTTTACCGATCGCCTGCCCCGGAATGCCCGCTTCTTCCGAGATAAATTTGATCAGATCGGCAGGGCCGATTTTTGCGCTGCGTCCGATATTCATAAAGAAACGCACCATGCCGGGGGCGGCGCCGGTATCTCCGAAATCGTAATCCTGCCGCTCTTCCAATTGCAGGTCACCGGCGCTTAATTTCAACGCGGCTGCCGCCAAATCGACCGGATCGAATTCATCGACCAGATTTCCCAAAATCGCCCTGTAGTGGGCAAGCCCCCCTTCTTGTACGGCGGACCGCAGGCGTTCACGCCACATCTCCGCCTGGCGCTCGGCGACATCCGCAAGAGACGGCACTTCCCGCGACATCATTTTCGCTTTGGTTTCCTTTTCGATCGTTTTTAACAGCTTGAACTCCCTCGGCGTTACCAATGTGATCGCAAGACCCCGCTTACCCGCGCGGCCCGTTCGCCCAATCCGGTGCACGTAGGATTCCGGATCCTGCGGAATATCGTAGTTTACGACATGGGACACGTTTCCGACGTCAATTCCGCGTGCTGCCACATCGGTAGCGACCAACAACTCGATTTCTCCGTTGCGAAATTTCTTCATTACGCGATCCCGCTGCGCCTGCGACAAGTCTCCGTGCAGGCCGTCCGCCATGTATCCCCGCGCGATCAAGGCCTCCGTCAATTCGTCGACGCCACGTTTCGTCCGGCAGAATACAATTCCAAGCTGAATGTCTTCGCTGTCGATAATTCGGCATAAACTTTCCAGTTTGTTGCGTTCCAGCACCTTGTAATACACCTGTTCGATCAATGGCACCGTGACTTCGCCCCGGTTGATCGTCACATTGACCGGATCTTTCATATAGCGGTTCGCCAGTTTTTTCACCGGGTCCGGCATTGTGGCGGAGAATAAAAGCGTTTGCCGGCTTTTTGGAGTCTCCTGTAAAATCGCCTCAATATCGTCAATAAATCCCATGTCGAGCATTTCGTCCGCTTCATCGAGTACAATCGTCTGCAACTTTTCCAGTTTTAGCGTGCCCCGGTGAAGATGGTCGAGGACACGCCCCGGCGTTCCAATCACAATATGTACCCCTTGTTGAAGCGCCTTGATCTGGTGTCCGATGGACTGCCCCCCGTAAATGGGAAGCGTGCGCACCCGTTTATAGCGTGCGATTTTCCGGAGTTCACCGGCGACTTGAATCGCCAGTTCCCGGGTTGGCGTCAGAATCAACGCTTGCACATGCCGGGCGGCTGTCGCCATCTCAACGAGCGGAATCCCAAAGGCAGCCGTTTTGCCGGTGCCGGTTTGCGCCTGTCCGATTACGTCCTTCCCGCTCAACACCACGGGGATGCACTGCGCTTGAATCGGAGAGGGTTCTTCAAACCCCATTTCATCGATCGCCTGCTGTACTTTTTTGTTCAATCCGAGATCTGCAAAAGTTGTCATTTTATCACCTTTCTTGTTCTATTGCAAACGTTTTACCAGTAGATACAAAGCGTTTTTGGCGGAACGAATGCGGATTTGCTGCCTGTCCCCCGGAAAACGAAACGCTTTTGCCTCAGTCCCGTCAGGACCGGTAACAGCTACATAAACCAGGCCAACCGGCTTTTCGGGTGTACCGCCTCCCGGCCCGGCAATCCCCGTGATGGCAATTGCCCAATCCGCACCTGAACGCAGTCTTGCCCCCTCCGCCATTGCCCGGGCGCACTGCTCCGAAACGGCTCCGTGCGTGTGCAGTAACTCTGCCGCTACACCCAACTGTTCTTTTTTTGCGTCGTTATGATAGGTCACCCAGCCTTGCTTGAAATATCCGGAACTCCCGGGAATATCGGTGATCATGGAAGCAAGCATCCCACCGGTGCAACTTTCGGCCAGGGCAAGTGTTTCCCCCCGTTCCGCCAATCGTTTGCCTACCGCGACCGGCAGGGTTTCGTCATCAACTCCGTATATATAGTTTCCCAAACGTTGGCGCAACCGCTCTTCCACCGGGGCGATCAACGCAAACGCTTCCGCCTCCGACTGCGCTTTGGCCGTAATCCGCAGGGTCACTTCCCCTTCCGATGCCAGTGGAGCGACAGTCGGATTGGTCTGGCTGCTTAAAATGTCAGTCACTTTGTGTTCCACAGCAGACTCGCCAATGCCGAAAATTCGCAAAATACGGGAGCGAATCGTCATTTTTTGGCCGATGACGGAACGCAAAATGGGCATGACTTGGTCGGTTACCATGGACCTTAACTCTGTCGGCGGGCCCGGCAACAGAAAATAATGGCGTCCGTCCGCTTCCAGATATTGTCCGGGCGCCGTTCCCCTCGGATTTTCCAAAAACCGGCCACCTTCGAGCAACATGGCTTGTTTGCGGTTGTTCAGTGGCATTTCACGTCCGAGTTGCGCAAAAAACCGCTCGAGTTTTTGCAGTTCACCCGGATCCAACCGCAACCCGCACCCCAGAAAATCGGCCACCGCCTCGCGCGTCAAATCATCCTCAGTCGGCCCCAATCCCCCGGTGAGTATAATCACCTCCGAGCGCGAATGGGCAATCGCAAGCACTTGTTGGATCCGTTCCTTATTGTCGCCAACCGCTTGATGAAAATAAACGTTGACCCCTTCTAGAGCGAGTTTGTCGGATATGTATTGCGCGTTGGTGTTTGCGATTTGCCCCAAAAGAAGTTCCGTGCCGACACCGATAATTTCCGCCCGCACACATCTCCCTCCTCAACAGTCACGCCCAACGAAGCGACGCAAGCCATCCGCTCCGTAGAAACCTGAAAGCCGGTATTCCCTTATTCCACAGGCCCTCAAATGGAGCAGGAAAAGGAAGATAGGTGCCTATCTTCCCTTCCGTTACATTCGGCCGCTGTAGATCACATGCTTGTTCTTCCAGAGATAATCGATCCCGGACCAAATGGTCACGAAAACAGCCAAGTACACCATAAAATCATCAAATCGGATCCCGAGATAGGAAAACGGAAAATTATTCAGAATCAAAGCGGAAATTGCAATAATTTGCAAAGCGGTTTTCAGTTTGCCAAGCTTGCTGGCAGCCAGAATCACCCCTTCCGCCGCGGCGATCGTCCGCAGGCCAGAAATCACAAACTCCCGAAAAATAATGATGATCGCCGCAATCGCCCCGACCCGGTGCATTTCCACAAGCGACACCAAGGCCGCCGTCACCAACAATTTGTCCGCCAACGGATCGAGAAATTTACCGAAATTGGTAACCATTTTCCGTTTGCGGGCAATATAGCCGTCAAGCCCGTCTGTAGCCGCGGCGATGACAAAGATCAAAGCGGCTACAATTTCGCTAACCGTAGTTGTTTGTCCGCCGATCGTAAAGCCTCCGAAGTCGAAACGGACGAGCAAGAACAAGAGGATAACCGGAATCAGAAATATCCTGGCTATCGTGATACGGTTAGCCAAATTCACTTTATACACACTCCCCTGCCAAGTCAAAATCGTAGGAATGGGTGATCCGGACGTTTACCATCTCGCCGACTCCCATTTTCCGGTTGCCGGTTACAAACACCTGGCCGTCAATTTCCTTTGCGTCATATTCGGTTCTCCCGATGTAAACACCGGGATTCTCTTCATCAGGACGCTCAATCAAGACTTTCAACACGCGTCCTACCCGTTGCCCGTTTCGTTTTGCGGCAACTTCGCGCCCCACTTCCATCAAAATGCTGGCTCGCCGTTCTTTCACGTCCTGCGGAACCTGCCCCTCCATTTCGGCCGAAGGCGTCCCTTCCTCAGGGGAATAAGTGAACACCCCAATCCGGTCAAACCCGATTTCCCTTACAAAACGGCAGAGGTTTTCAAAATCTTGCTCCGTTTCCCCCGGGAACCCGACGATAAACGAGGTACGCAAAGCGACATCCGGAATCCTGTCACGGATTTTCTCCACCAACTTCCGGATTTGCGCCTGCTGGCCGGGGCGGCGCATCGCTTTTAAAATATGGTCTTCCGAGTGCTGCAACGGCATATCGATATACTTGGCCACTTTCGGCAGGCACGCGAACGCTTCGATCACCTCGTCCGTAAAAAAACCAGGATAAGCGTAATGCAGACGGATCCATTCCAATCCTTCCACATTGTTCAACGCTTCCAGCAGGCCGTGCAGATTCCGTTTCCCATACACGTCAAGCCCATACTGGGTGGAATCCTGGGCGATCAACATGATTTCTTTGACGCCCTGTTTGACCAACGATTTCGCTTCCGCCACGACCGATTCAATCGGGCGGGAACGGAATTTGCCGCGCATCTGCGGAATGGCGCAGAACGTGCAGGAGTGATCGCAACCTTCCGCAATCTTGACATAGGCGGACACGCCGCCGGTCACCAAACGGGGAGTGAGTTCGTCATACAGGTAGACCGGATTGCCGAGAAACTGCGGCTTTTCGCCCCCGTTAACCGCGATGTCAATCAATTCGCCAATCCTGTAATATTCCCCCGTCCCTACAATCCCGTCAATTTCCGGAATCTCCCGAATCAATTCGTCCTGGTACCGCTGGGCCATGCAACCGGCGACCAGCAATGCCTTACATGATCCTTCCTCTTTGTATCCCGCCATCGACAGGATGGTTTCCACCGATTCCGCTTTGGCCGCGTCGATAAATCCGCACGTGTTTACTATGATTATATCCGCCTCATCCGGGTTTTGAACGATTTCATACCCTTTTTTCGCGACCAGCCCCATCATCACTTCCGAATCCACAAGATTTTTTTCGCATCCCAACGTCACAACCGCCAGTTTCCGGTTCATGGTTTCCCCCATCCTAAATATCAAAGGCCCGGTTTGCGAACGCAATCCAGACCGATCCCCCGAAATTTCCAGTGATTCACATACTTTAACATTATCAAAGTATATACGAAAGGATGGTGGAAGTCAAAGTCAGGAGCGGTAATTGGTAAACTGCAGCTCGATCGGCAGATCCTGCTTCTTCAAGAGTTGGATAACCTCCTGCAGATCGTCGCGACTTTTGCCGGAAACCCGCACCTGGTCTCCCTGAATGGCCGCTTGCACTTTCATTTTTGAATCTTTGATCAGCTTCACGATTTTCTTTGCGTTTTCTTGGTCGATGCCCTGGACCAATTTGACGGTTTGCCGGACGGTCCCCCCGGCAGCCGGCTCGATTTTGCCGTATTGCAGCGACTTCAGTGAAATTTGCCGCTTGATCAGTTTCGATTGCAAAACATCGTTGACCGCGTTTAACTTGTACTCGTCGTCACCGATTAAGACGATTTCCCCGTCTTTCAATTCAATGGAGCTTTTACTGCCTTTAAAGTCGAAGCGCGATTCGATTTCTTTGCACGCCTGATTAACCGCGTTCTTCACTTCCTGCATATCGACATTCGAAACAATGTCAAACGATGCTTCTTTTGCCATGCGATTCCCTCCTGGCTATTTCTTTTGGAACCAAAACTCGTACCGGTCTTTTACCTGTTCCAGTTCGACGGGTATGTCATTCACTTTAACGGTCAAAGCCGGCGAAAAACCGGCCACCACAATCACCTCATCGGTCCCTTCGAACTTCAGAGCGGTTCCTTTAGGCGCCACATTGCTGTATTTTTTTACCTTGTCCGCCGTAATGTCGAGCCAACAGTTCCCGTTTTCCGTATTGATCTCCAATTTGATCACCGGGTCGGCAACTTTATAAATCGACTTGCCACTTTCCTTTGCTACGGGTTTTAACGGCTCCGCAGGTTTCTGCTGTTCCGTGGGGTTCGGTTCGGCAGTCGGCGTTGCGGCCGCCGCCGGAGTTTGCGTTTGCGGGAGAGGCGGTGGTTGAAGCTGCGAAGTCTGCGGGGCAGGCGTTCCCCCCCGGTTTGCAAGGAACCAGTAGCCGACACCCACGATCCCGATGATGGCCAATCCCATCAACATTTGTGGCAAATGGCGGTTTTCCCGCCGGGAGTGCGACTGCATCTGCCGCCGGGAAGGGCTGACGCTCCGGGCTTCCGCCCCGGCAGTCTGCGAATTTACAGGTTCGGCCACTGCAGGTTTTTCTGCCAAAAGCCCGTATTCCCTGAGCAGAACCTGCCCGTCCAACCCGAGCGCATCCGCATAATTTTTGACAAATCCCCGTGCATACACCAATCCCGGAAGAATCGACAAGTCTCCCTCTTCAATCGCCTGGAGGTAGCGTTTCCGTATTTTGGTGCGTTCCTCGATCTCGTCGAGGGTCAGATTTTTGTCTTCACGAGCAGTTTTTAAAATACGTCCGAGTTCTTTCAAGATCACAGCCTCCTTCAGCTTGATCTGCCCACCCGTTTTCTTCAAACGCCTGCAATCACCCGTTAGCTGATGTCAAACGAAGTAAATCCGGTCTGAACCGTATCGTATGTAATCACTTCGTCGTCCGTATTGCGCAGTTCGATGACCCGATCGAAAATGTCCCACCCGTATTCCGTTTCACGAACGAAAATATCCGGATGTTCAATGACTTTCGGCACGTCCATCCGCATGATCTCCCTGACCAGCGCCCGGTGCTGTTCGGTAGCCCGCAGTGTCGAGACGATGCCGTCAAGGATATAAACCATGTTTTCGGACGCAAGTTCGTCCTCCGCAAGGGTATGCCTCACCGTCTGGCGCAAAAGAGTTGACGAGATAAAGGACCACCGTCTGTTGGCGTAGACGCTGGCGGCGACGATGGATTCCGTTTTTCCCACCCGCGGCATACCGCGGATTCCGATGACCTGATTCCCTTCTTTTTTCAGTAGTTCGCCGAGAAAATCGACAAGAATTCCCAATTCGTCACGAACAAATTTATAAGTTTTCTCGTTTTCCGACTCGCGGCGGATAAAACGGCCGTGCCGCAGGGCAAGGCGGTCGAGTAGCGTCGGTTGCCGCAAAGCGGTTATGGTGATGTTTTCGATTGTACGAAGCATCGCACGCAACACCGCGATTTTTTGCCGGTCGTTGGTGCGGATCAAAAAACCGCGTCGCTGATCTTCGACCCCGCTGATCGTCACAATGTTAATCGACAGCATTCCCAAAAGCGATGCGATGTCTCCCAACAGCCCCGGGCGGTTTTTGTGGATGTGATATTCCAGATACCATTCTTCCATACGAGTACCCCTTGTCAGGATGGATTTTTCCTTGTGCCCTCTTTGGCGTCATCAGGCGGCTTGATAAAGTTGTCCGGCTGGATCGTACCGCTGCGCAGTCCGTCTTCCACGCCTTTTTTGCGGTTGAGCAGATCGGGAGGGAACGCCTCGGGGCGCAAGTCAAAAAACATGGAAACCGATACAGCAACCGAATTCTTTTCTTGCCAAGAATTATTCAACAGAGCTTGCACCTCTTCCTGCACCCCTTCCGCAAAAAACGGCTTTGGCCAAGCGATCACACTGGAATAAGGTTTTGGCACATCGTGCATCGAAAAGAACCGCTTGCCGCTCGCATGAAGTTTCCCCATCTGGTCGGCCGTGACGGGATCAAGCAAAACGAAGATCCGGGCCGGCAACGCTTTGAGCCGGACAGGCCCCTCCGGTCCCGCTGCGGCGTCGAGGGTGATCACGACCGGATTCACGGAACTCCCCGCATAATGAACGCCTTCCAGCAACCCTTTCCACTCCGGCGATTCGGCAGTCCTTTGCGTTTTGACGATCACCCCAACCGGTTCTTGCGGCGAAACGCTCGCCAGTAAAAAACCTGCCACAAACGACTGGAACTCCCGGTTGACCGTCACGTACCGGACCGATTTCGAATCGGTGCCGGAGGCGATTCCAACCAGACTGAATTTTCTGTCGGGATGGGCATTGGCAAGCTCCATGACCGCCTCTTTGTATCTCGCTTCCGTTACGATCAGGTCGAGATCCTTATTGGAAGCAAGAGCTGCCAAAGCCTCCCTCGCTTTTGCATCGTCATCCGTCGCTTGAATGTCGAACACCACACCCGACTCGTTCAGCGTTTTTTGCGTAAAATCAAGAATCTCCTTTGAGCCCGCCAACGATTTTGTTCCGACAATGGCCACCGCGACTTTCCTTTTGCTCGGTTTCATCGCGGACAGATCGGGCGAGTGGCAGCCGGCGGAAACCAAAGAGACCGTCAGCAGAAAAGCGATTCCACAGCTCGTCAAAATGCGTTTCATCGGCACAAACAACTCCCGGTCGAATCATCTCTTTTTTCTGGCCAGGCCGAGTGCGATCCCAAAGGTGAGCAACACTACCAATACGAACGTCAAAGCTTGAAAGAATTCCAAACTCGTATCCTCCTGATAAGCCCGAACGGCACCCCAAAAATGTCCTGCATCCCCATTTATTATGCCATATTCCCCATCGTCCGCCAAATCCAAATCAAAAACCCGGCGGAAATCACTTTCCGTCGGGTGGTATCCATTTTCGAAGTACGGAGCGCACCAGATCAATCCCAATCGCAAATCCGATCCCCTGCGAACTTTGTGACACTGCGGTATTGATGCCAATGACTTCTCCGTGTAAATTGAACAAGGGGCCTCCGCTGTTTCCCCGGTTGATCGCCGCATCCGTTTGAATCAAATGTTTGTAGTGCCTATTCCCGATCGTCAGCGGCCGGTCTACCGCAGACACTACCCCCACTGTCACCGAATGTTCAAGTCCAAGCGGATTGCCGATTGCCATCACCCACTCGCCAGGACGCACCTCACCGGAGGAACCGAGGCGCAGAGCCGGGGTATTTGCCGGCAACGAGGTCTGGAGGAGTGCAATATCCAGCTTGTAGTCCGTTTTGACGACTTTCGCGGGAACCGGCTCCTTTTCTCCGTTGAAACTGACGAGAACCGCGTCCGCCCCCTGTATCACATGCTGGTTTGTCACGATATACCCTCTTTTATCGCAAACGAAACCCGTTCCAACATTTGTCACTTCTTTTTGCTGTTCCGGAATCATCAATTCGAACCCACCGAAAAAAGGGATTCGCCGCTGCCGGTGTTCCTGGATCACTTCGATCAGCACCACCGCCCGTTTGAACCGTTCGGCGATTTCCGCAAACACATTGAAAGACGTAGGTCGAACAGAACGAGCGTTGCTTTGTGTGCGCGGAAATTTCGGTTTCGTTTGTTTGCTCTTGCGCACCCGCCCTCACCTCAATCTTGTGAGATGTACTATCCTATTCGGAAAAAAAGGACGGGGTGAGCCCATTCCGCCTTGCGTGAAACCGTCAGCCAGGACTTGAACCGGTCGGCGCGGGTCGCGGCATTCAACCGTTCTGCTGCAAGCAAGAAAGAATCCTGTCGGCGGCGCGAATCCCGGAACGGACCGCCCCTTCCGAACACCCCAGTTCCAAGTAATCACCAGCCAGATGAATCCGATTGTTGCGGCTGTGCCATCGCTCCGCCAAACCGCCGACCTGCCGGATGAAGCCGGGGCGGAATTTCGGAATTGCGCTCTCCCACCTCCAAATCTGCATGTCTTCGATTTTGGCCCGCAATGCCGGCATGATCCCTGCCAGTTCGCAGGCCGCTTTTTCCATCAGTCGACCATCGGAGAGGTGTTGCAACGCCCTGTAGGCTTTGTCTGTCAGCATCACATTCCACACCCTGTTGTGAATCACTCCGCCGGCAAGAATCGAATCGTACTTGGGCGGTACGCTGAATCCGAAAATCGGCCGACACACCGCTCCCTCCATCCGAATCGACACGACCGCCGTTCCCGCGTATTCGACCGTTCCCAGCAGACCGGCAGCCTCAGGGCGAAAGTGACCAATGTCGACCAACTGCGAAACCTGATCCCCCGGAACGGCCAATATCCCGTACCGGGCATAAATCCGCTCGCTTCCCCCTTTTCCCCGGACCGTGACGCAAACGGCATCACCAAGGGGTTCGACCGCACGCACCTCGTCTCCCGTCCTGACCGGTATGCATTGCGCCAACGTCCCGATCAACCGCGACATTCCTCCTTCCGGCCGGTAAATGCGCTGTGACGGCGGCGGGCCGAAATGGGCGAAAAAATGATGCGCCGAGCCGTCGGCCGGATCGCTGAAAAACATCGTCCGGTAATACGGCGCAATGAGATAGTCGTAGATTTCAGGCGCAAACCGTTTTGCATATTCCCGTAACTCCTGATCCTCCCCGCGTGCCAGCAACGCGTCCCAAACCAACCGAAAAACTTCACACCTGACACGCCACGGCACTCCCGGCAGGTTCAACAACAGCGACCAGCGGTCATACCGGGCCCGTTTCCATTCCTCCCCCACCCGCATCTGCAATAAAAAAGGGACGGGAAGCAAGGGTACCTCAAGGCTTTTCGCCAACCTTCGGATCATCCTGAATTTGCCGGCAAAAAATTGCGCTCCCAGCTCGTGGCGCTCCGCTTCGCCTTCCTTCCATTCACGCGTCCACAGGCGTCCTCCCAAACGATGCTCTTTTTCCAATACCAGCACATGCGCTCCCTTATCGGTCAACCGTCTGGCGGCCGCCAATCCCGCCAGCCCCGCTCCGATGATCACCACGTCCAACATCGCAAACTCCCTTCCAAAAGAAAAAGGACTGCTGTTACAGTCCCCAGTGTGAAACCCATTTATTCCGCCGCTTGCGCCCCGACTGGTTTCGCCTCTTGCGCGGCCGGTTCCTGAGCGGGTTTGCCCGCATCCGCCGCGGGTTGCGGCTTTGAAAGCCTGTTCAAAAATTCCATGCCGCGCTCCAATTTGTAGTACAAATCCCTTGCTGTACGACCGCCAACCAACGCGTTGTTGCGGATGGCAAACGGAACATCGGCGCAAGTACCGCAAAGATGTTCGCCAGCACAGTCGACAATCTCGATTTTTTCGTCCGGATAGCGTTCCTTCAGAGCGTCATAGACGGATTGCGAATACAGTTCCAGGTTTTTTTTGCAGAATTTCAGAGACAGAGAAGACAACAGCGACATCCCCTTTTTTACGAACTACGTTCTCTTTTTATATTACATCATTTTGAATAATTGCATAAGACTCTTTTCCGCATGCCGGACAATGCAGCAGATGAACGCATTGCTGCGTGGCTTGTTCCGTCCGCGCCGACAGCTCGTAAGGGGAATAGGGACCCGCGTAATCCGTCGCTGGGCCGTCGTCGTCAAGCGAAATCCCGCAACGGGAGCAAAACGCTGCCAACCGGTTCAACCCGTTGCACAGAGGGCACACATGTTCCATGCCAACGCCTCCCTCAGACTTTATACTTCACCCCGTACTTTCCTGTTCGCGTTCTGAAAATATGCACCATCGGTTCGCGGTTGCCGGACAGGGATTGATCGTCCCGCACGCACATCGCCACATATTGGGCCATCGATCGACTGTCATACAGTCTCGATTCGTACATCCAGCACCCCATATCGGATCTCCTTCCACAGATGGGCTTCCTTTTTGTAGTATGAACCAAAAACCCCTTGGCCATGAGACCCTTACAATCACCGGTTATCTTCTCCTTCGTCGGAAGAGAGTACGGCATCGATACGACCGATAATGATGTCTGTCAGAACCGGATGAGTTCCCAAGGCTTCCGCCAAATGCAGGATTACACCCGGGTGCCGCCGCTGCGCTTCCGCCACCAATTCGGGCAAGTCTTCGCGGACATGGCTGCCCGCCAGTAGAAAATAAGGCACCACGATCACCCTGTCGGCACCTTTGGCGACACATAGATCAATCCCGGTGGAGACATCAGGCTCCGCCAGCTCAAGGTAAGCGGGTTGGACAACCTGATATTCCCCGTCTTGGCTTAACAATCGGGCCACCAGCAACAACGCTTCGTTGGCCGACTGCAGCCGGCTCCCGTGCGCAACCAATACGATTCCTGTTTTCATCCGCAAACCCCACTCCCTATTCTCCCACGAAAGTGGCGATTGGCTTTTACAATTTTTACGGCGCTACCACATCATATGGTTAACCGGCCGGATTCTTGCTAAACTATTGGTTACAGCAAGCCGCAAAGGAGATTTCGCATGGGTATCGTGATCGTGGAAGTATGCGAAGGCAACCCCGCAGCCTCGCTTGATCTTGAGGTACTGGAAGACGAATACGCCGGGATATCAGTCTTGCGAAGCGATTGTCTGGGTGAATGCAAGCTATGTTTGCAAAAATCATACGTTATGATCAACGGAAATATCGTTGCCGACAAAGATCCCGATTCCCTGATGATCCGGGTCCGGGCCAGGATCAAATCGGAACTGTCGGAATGGTCGTAAGCACTTATCCCGGAAATACGACTTCGACCTTGTAACCGGTATGTTTTTTAATGTTGAGCACTCCGTGATCGAGAATCAAATACTGGCCCTTGATTCCCAGCAAGCGTCCTGCGACGGTTTCCTGCTTGTCGAGGGACAAAGATTTGATTTTTTCAAGCGTCTCCAGGATGGGGTAGGTAAACTCGTGCAACTCCTGTTCGTCCAACAAATAAGCTTGAAATTCCGGCGGCAACAGGTTGCGGATTTGTTCGCGGATTTCCAGGAGATCCGCATCATCCACTCTGCCCGCCAGCATCTTGCGCCAGTCGGTTTTGTCGGGAATGTGCCGCGAGATAAAGGCTTCCATCTCGCCTGCCGCTTTCCGGGTCGGCACCTCGGCAATCGGGATGGCCCGTACCGCCCCTTGGTCGATCCACCTTGCTTTTCCCCTGCTCTTTCTCGTCAGCCCAACTTTTACGCCCGAGCTCAAAGCGAGGTACACATAATGCGGAGTCAAGCAGTTTGCCTCCGCAAACCCGTTGTCTCTGCATGTCCCGAGATGATGGTGGCACTGGTCGGGCTTAACAATGCACAGATCGCATTCCGCCAATTTCGTAAAACACGGGTAACAATATCCGTTGTTATACAGTTTAGTTACCTTTCGTCCACAGGCGCAACAAGCTTTTTCGCCGAGAAAGCGAATCTCGACCGCTTGTCCGATCCGCTCGTTCAACGGCATCCGGTTTTCGCCAAGCGGCAGGTAATATTGCACCGGTTCCAGCGGTTCATGCTCAAGATCCGACAAATAGCCCATAAATGACATTGGTTACAGTCCCCTCTCTTTCTCGCCGGTACAAGCCATCACATTCGGTTCAACCGAGAACCCGTTCCACGGCGGGAAGCTTATCGCATGTCGTAGCCTTGCGCCCCAAACGGTTTCGGGAGATTCTGCACATTGTCGAACAGAAACATCCAACCGCGGTCCGCTCTATACACCTGCATTCCGACTTTGTCATCCATCATGATCAGAATGAACAAATTCATGTTCGTTTTGAAATATGGGCTTAAATGTTCGTCATGAAACCGGAGATTGAGCACGCGGTGCTTGTCCTGCTGCGGCACGCGGACTCCGTCGCGGACAAGGTAGGTTTCAATCCTTTGTTCCGGCAGCAACTCCGATTTGTGATTGTTTTTCAGATATTCGTATACCTGCCGGGCCGCCTTTGCTTTACGGCTTGACTCAAGAATCAACGCGTAGTGCATATCCGGTACTCCTCGCTTACAATCTATCCTTTACCTTATCACAACTGCGAGGGAAATGGAATCCGCCATGAATTGACCGCTTGTTTCTGTTTTCAAATCGACTTATAGTCTGATTATGAACATGATCCAACCTTCAGCGAAAAATAAATGCGATTAGAGAGGTGCATCTCCTTTGGAAGATTATTACGATAAAAAAATGCAATGCCTATATTGCCAAAAACAATTCATCACAAAAAAATTAAGAAAACACAGTATAAGAATTGCAAAAAGAGACACCGACTTTTGCACATATTACGAGGGGGACAATCCTTTATTTTACGATTTTTACGTTTGTCCCGCATGCGGTTTGGCATTTACGGAGACGTTTTCAGCGATAAACGGCACCAAAAAGAATCGACTCGAAAATCAGTATTTGAACAAAATTGAAGTTGCTGATTTTTGCGGGAAAAGGACGGTTGCAGACGCATTAAAAGGTTACAAACTAACACTGTTGTCTGCATCGATCTTGGAAGAAAAGAAATTGATCCTAGCAAATTTATGTCTGAGAATCGCCTGGATCAATCGTTATTTAAACAACCGAAACGAAGAACAAAGATTTTTGGAATATGCTTTGAATGAATACGAAGAAATTTATCAAACGGAATCGATGAGCTCATTGCCGATTGAAGAAGGCAAATTGGTTTATCTGATAGGTGAATTGCACGCTCGTCTCAACCATTATGAGTCTACTAGAAGATGGTTCAGTTATCTTTTTACGGCGAAGCACATCGATCATAAATGGAAAAAATTAGGCAGGGATCGCTGGATCGATATAAAGGCTGCACACAAAACCATAACCGAAGATCCGAAAGGATTTTGAAGGAAAAACCGGCGGGCAATGACGGCAATGTCTTTTAAAATTTCATAAAAAGGGGCTCCCTGCGGTAAACCAACCAGATTA